>JAFKJJ010000334.1 GCA_017306025.1 Planctomycetota bacterium | reverse complement strand
AAGTCGGGGTCGTCCCCCTTCTCTCGAAGAAGCTTCCCGATGGCGTGTGGCGACAAGGTCCGGTGAAATGCACCGACGGTAGGGACGACGAAGTAACCCGAGAACCCGCCGTCTCTGCTCGCCGGCGGTAGTGACAAGAACTCTGACGGGAGGACTCCGTCTCGCTTCGTACGCTGGTGGGTGGTCGAGTCACCGGCAGGTGCAGTTGTGACCTGGTGTTCCCACTGTTCGGTCTGGCCGATCAGGCGGCTCGCCCACTCGGCCGTCCCCGGACTTTCCAGCCGAAAGAGCGCCTTCGTCGCGCACTGCCCGACGATCTCGTCTGCCTCCTTGTCGTAGACGGCACGAAGCCCGTCCATGTCCTGAAAGCCGAGGACCGCGGAGACGCCTTTCGACCTGCCTTTGGCGAGAAGACTTCCGAGCGAGTCGAGCTTGCCCGCCTTCGCTACTTCGTCGAGGACGTAGAGCGTTCGCCAGTCGTCGATTTCCGACCCGTTCAGGACGAGCTCGACGGACCGCCGGAGGATGACGCGGTTCAGCGCATCGAGGCACACCCGGCTCGTCTCGTCGTTCCCGAGGACGAGAATCATCTCCCCCCTCGACCACTCGTCGAGCGACACTTCGTCGTCTGCGTGATCCCAGGCGGCCGCGATCGGCTCGAGTTGAGCAAGCCGGACGCGGACCGTGGACAGGATGTTTGCGAGCGTCCGCGGTTCCTCGAAATGGACGAGCGGCCCGTGCGTTTCGGCACGCCGCGCGAGAATCGTCCGTAGGAGACGGGGGTCGCGGATCGCGAGGATGACGTCCCGGAGCGTCCAGCGACCGGGTGCTGACAGGTTGAACGCGACCATCAGGTTTGCCACGACCTCGATTCCCGCGAGCGAGAAGAATTGATTCGGCCCCTCCTCGGCGTGGATGAGCGTTTCGGCAATTTGCATGCACACGGCGGGAGACGCCGCGTCCTTTGCGATCGCCCACCTCGCCGACCGCGCGTCGAACGGGTTCAGGAGCCTCACCGGAACCTCGGGCTTCATCCCGGAGAGGATCGAAACCACGTCCCGCTTCGCGTCGTAGATGATTGCCCGCTTCCCGGCACCGTCCGTCATCCGGGAGAGGAATTCGGACATGAGCATCCGGATGGTGAGCGTTTTCCCCGAGCCGGGAGCGCCGACGAGGAGAAAGTGCAGGACAGAAAGCCTGGTGGGAACCCAGAGGTCCCCCCACGGAAGCCCGCGATCGTCCGAGCCGAGGAGCGAGCGAGCTCTGGCGCGGCACTCTTGGTAGGTGAGCAAGCGTCTGCCGCGGAGGTGATCTTCCCCGGGGTAGAAATGGCGCCGGAAGGAAACGAGGAGGGCCGTCCCCGCGAGCGGCCAGCCGAGCGGGCCGAACGGGATCGGAAGAAGTGCGAGCGCTCGCGCCGTCGCCGCCATCATGACCCCCGACACGAGGTAGTACGTGAGCGCTCGGTCGGTCAGGATCTCAACTCTTGCGGGCGAAGCACCCGCGGCAAAGCCGCGGTGTGCTGACGTCGCAAGAGTACCGACGAACAAGAGGCTGTGGGTCGCGAGCGATGCCGCGGCCCACAGGAGTGCGACGCGGCCCTCGAGCCCTGTGCACACTGCAACGGTCCGAACGACTGCGGCTGCGAAGAACGGGACGGAGAGGACAAGTGCTACCCCCCCGCCCCGCCTGGCAAGCGACCGGGTTGTTCTCATTCGACGGCACGCGCAAGGCGCTTCAGCCCCGAGCTCTCGTCAGCCACGTCGTGGGCGAGCGTCTTCTGCCGCTCTTGCTGCATCCCGCGGACGAGGTCCGAGAGTTCGTCCCCGGCCGACACTCTGTCCGTGAAGAGATGGGTTTCGGTCCGCGCCCGCGAGGCTTGAACGTAGGACAGGTGAAGGTCCTGCATCTCATCCCCAAGGAGGACATACGCCCGATCGCACGTGACCCCTTGCCCCTTGTGCGCGGTCAGACAGTAGCCGAGCCGAAGGTGCTCGTAGTCCGCAAGCGGCACCGTGACGACGGCACTTGAGTCGAGGCGGACAACGAGGAGGTTTTCGCCCACGAGTTTCAGAACCGTCCCGAGGTCGCCGTTCATGACGCCAAGCGCGCGGGAGTTTCGGGTGAACATGACCCGGTCGTGAACGTGGAGGAGGTCTCCAGCGAGGGCCGCGGCCGGCTCCCCGAGAGATCCGCCCTGCCTCCGCTCGGCCTGAGCTAGGCGGTTAAGATCCCGAGCCTCGCGGTTTGTCGCAGCGAAGATGAGTGCTGTGTCCGGGCGGGTGAGCCCCTCCTCCCGCCACACTCGGATGAGCTCGCCCATGGCGAGCTCCCGGTCATCCGACACGTGGAAGAGGCCGCGGGCGATGAACTCCCGGACGGCGAGCCCCGCGCACCCGGCTGCGATGTCCTTTACCGCCTCTCTTGCCCACTCGTCCTTCTGCCGCTGTATCTGGACGAGCGAGGCCTCGCCGAGAAGCCTTCCGAGCGCCGCAAACGGACCCCCGTGTTCGATCGGCTGAAGCTGTCTCGCGTCGCCAACGAGAACGACACGGCCACCGGTTTCTCTCACGGCCCGCACGACTGCCTCCATCTGCCGGGTGCCGACCATCCCCGCCTCGTCAAGAACGAGGACCGACCGGGCGTCGAACGAGAAGGCACCTGCGTCGAGGCGCGAGAGGAGCGAATGAAGTGTTGTGCTCCGAATGCCTGCCCCGTCCTCGAGGCCGCGGGCAGCCTTCCCCGCGAGCGCGGCCCCAACGACCGTGAAGCCGTCCCGCTCGAACGCCTCACGGACCGCGGCGAGCAAGAACGTTTTCCCCGTGCCGGCCATGCCGGAGACGACCTGAATTCCGCCGGCGGTGCGGGTGACGTGAATGAGTGCGGCCGCCTGTTCGCCGGTCACTGTTGGGCGGGAGGCGAGGACCTGACTGACCGTCCCCGTGCTGACGACATGTGCGCCGTCTCCTCGGGACGCTTCGGCGAGCCCGAGTAGCCGTTCTTCGAGGGCGAGGATCTCTCTTGTCGTGTACCTCACCTCGCCGCGGATGGTTCCGAGCCGAACGACCTCGGCGGACGTGGAAAGGACCTCCTTTACCTCTCGAAGGAGAGCGTTCGCTCCGACCCCCCGGCCTTGAGCCTCCTCGGCGGCAAACCGGACAAGCTCCCGCTCAGAGAAGTGGCTCTGGTGGTTCGTGATGCGGGTGAGAGCGAGCGCGGTGGAGGTCTTGAGCTCGGCAGTCGGATCGACCCGCTCGACCTCTCGCTGAAGGCTTCGGACTGTGTCCTCGGTAAGCCCGTAGGCGAGCGCTTCCTTCTGCCACCGGAGGTAGAGTTCCGCACGGGGCAGGATGACTTTCTCGCCCCTCGTGTCGAGAGCGGCGACGGCCGCGGCCTTCGCCGTCGATAACCCCTTCCGAGCGAGCGCCTCCTCGATTGCGTGTCTCCTCGAGCTCCAACGATCGACAAGGTCCGCGGGAACGCCCTCGATCCGAAAGCTTGCTCGGTCTCGCACGGTGGCAAGTCCGAGTTCGGTTTCTATGAGGTGCGCAAGCTCTGCCCGGAAGAGGGCCCCGGCTGCCATCTTCGCCCGGAAGAGTGCGGGGCCGTAAAGGGCGCCTGTTGTCCCGTCCTCGCGCACGCAGACGTTTGTTACGAAGACGTGGACGTGAAGGTGCGGGTCGAGGTTCCGGGAGCTCCCATGCAGAAACTTCGCGGCGATGAGCCGGGCCCGGTCGAGCGTCAGTCCGCCTCGCCCGCGGCGGCTGAAGGCCGCCGTGTCTTCCAGGTATTCGAGGGTCTGGTCGATCGCCTGGTCGACGAGTTCCTCAATCCTCCGGCGCGTCTCGTCGCTCGCGACCGCCCAGACAGCACTCACCGATTTCGGGAGGCTGAAGGTGAGATCGTATCCTGCCTTGTGCGTCTTCCCCAGTTGGAACTGGACGGCCGATTGCCCGTCGGGCAGCTCTCCGGCAAGAAGGCTCTCGAACGCGTCGCGCGAGACAATGCCGGTCAGTCCGACGGCTGAGGCGCCGCTACCCGCCCAGCGCCCCGGCGGCTCGCCGGCTTCGAGGTAGTAGTCCGAGCGGGCGAGGTCCAGATAGTAGCCTCCGTGTCCCGCCGCGGCCGATGCAATGGACAGCACGACGCCCTCAGCTCCCGCGGTGGAGGTTTTCGCGGACGAAGGCCGCAGCCTCTTCGGGCTCTGCCTTCCCGCCGTCGACGAGGATCGCCACCGCTGCTGCTTCGAGGTTCTGAATCGTTGTCATCACCCCGCGGCGGATGGCAGAGATCTCGTCGAAGAGCCGGACCCTGTCCGCGTCGGACAGCGCCTCGATGACGAGGATCCGGGCGTAGGTTGCGGGCGCGAGGTTCAGTTCAGCGGCAGCGTCGAGCAGCGTCTTTGCGAGCGACGGCGAGAGGCGAAAGCTGATGACGGTACTCTTCTTCTTCATGCACCTCCTCTGTTCCGCCACCATTGCTTCGTTGTGTAGCGGTGCCTGCTTCAAAGCGCTCCTTCTACGGCTCCCATCGGACGAGGCTTCTGTTTCCTTGACCTGCTGATGCGCGAGCCGCGTACGTCTGGTTCAGTCACGCGAGTCATTGTCGTTATGGGGGAGAGAAAGCCCTACCAATCGGGAGAGCCCGCGGCTACGGCGTGCGTATTCACGGGAGCGAGCTGTAACGGGCCGCGGAGACAGCGGGCTTCATTCGAAGATCGAAGCATCGAACTTTTTTTCGCGCGCCTGCTGTCTACACGCGCACAAGGTACGCCGCGGGCGAAGCAGCGCGTGTCGCCCGAGCCGCTGCGACGTGTAGACAGAGCGCGCACGCAACTTTTTTTCTAGCGGCCGGTAACGAGCGGTTTCGCTCGCACTTCAATCCGGACGGGAGCGTTCCAGCCGTGATTACACTCTCGGCCTCCGAGAACGACTCCGCGAACTCGCAGAATAACCGCCAGAAAATGGAGGTTCTGCTCATGTTCGACAAGAAACAGCCTGAGAAACAGCCGGAAGTGATCCACAGCTACACCCGCGCCGACGCCCTGCGTGACGGCGTACTCGTCGATGCGGGTGCCATCGCGAGCGAGGTGGGGTTCAAGTACAGTGTCGCCCTCTCCCGCGCCGCGTGGGAGAAGTGCGTCGCCGTCCCTTCCGGCATCATCGGTCAGGACGAGGTAGGAAGGCTCTACGACGTCCTTCACATGCTCGCGGCGTCGATCCGCCGGGGCGAGGACACGGCAACGGTCTCGTTTGCGGTCCACGTCCGTAACAGCAACCGGCGGGGGATGCCGCCCCTCGTTCCGCTCTACGCTGTGTGCGGGCCGGGGGACGAGGGCGAGCCCGTCATCACCATCATGCTGCCTGGTGAAGACTAGAGTGGGGTGAGCGACGATGACACGCATCCCCGAAGACATCACCCTTGGCGCCTCCGACTTCCGAGTCGTGTCATTCACACTCGGGCCGTTCCAGGCAACTCTCTTCCCGCTCCCCGGACCCGTGGGCGCCGCTCCACGGTTTTCCGTCGACCTCTACCACGGGGGTACGACATTCACCCACCCGCGGTTCGTCTGCACATTGGAAGAGGTCGCGGTCCTCGCCCGGCTCGCCCTCGCGGCCGAGGCTCTCGTCCGCGACTACCTCGGAAAGGGGAAGTCCTTTTCAGACTGGTGAGAGGCGAACGGGGTGAACCCGTTTAACCCGGAGATCGCTTCCTAACTGCGGGGAGCGGCTTGCCGCTCCCCGTCCTTCTCTTTCCCTTCACCTCGGAACGCACTCGCGCCCCTTCCCGGGCCAGAGGCGTGCACGGCTTCTGGCCGTGGTCCGCGGCCGGCCGTACTATCCTTCGCTCCGGCTTTGCCAGGCTCCCTCGCGCGAGCTGCCAAGGCGGAACTCTGCGGTGGCGACGTCGCGGCTCTTCGGTTCGTCCGTTGTCATCTTCGGCTCGGCACCCTCCTGCGCACTCGTTCGCCTCGTTTCAGTTCTGGTGCGCGTCCTGCGGACGCTTCGCTCCTGCGTATCGCTCGTCGTAGCCAGCCTTGATCGGAGGCACACCTGACGCACCTTCGGTGCTGACGGTTCGGCGCCGCAGCCGGATAAGGCACCGCCGCCTCGCTTGAAGCGGAGTAGACGGAAAGTAAACATCGCGCATCCGGACCGTCCTCAAAGTCAGGAGGCGAGAGAAGAACGGCGTGTTTACAGCGCAGCGCGCTGAAGGTAGACGCGCACGGGTGCGTCGATTCCTCGAGTTTCTCGCTTCACACGCGCGTAGAATTCTTCGCTTCACCGGTGCTATACTCCGCGCGGTGAGGCACGTGATGGGCTCTGATGACCACGACGAGATCGACATACCGGTTACGCTCCGGGTCTCCCGGAAAGCGTTTCAGGCTATGAGGGAGTGTGCCCGAGCGGAGGGTGTGACTCTCGACTCCCTGGCTTCGACTGCGGCCGAGAGCCAGTTCGGGCAGGCAGCCGGCACAGGCGTCGTCAACTACTTCGATGCTGGTCGTTCTCGCCCTTGTGACACGGGGAACACCGGAGCCGCGGAGGGAGAAGAGCTGATTTTGGAAGGGCCGCGGCCGAGCGACCGGGACCCCGAGCTCGCCGCCCGGATCGAAGAGTCGATCCAGATGATGGACCATCCCCCTACCCGCATTCACCCGCAGGATCTCGAGCTCGTCCCGGCCGACGGGGAACTCGTGCTCACCGTCGCCCAGCTCCTGACG
>JAFKJJ010000333.1 GCA_017306025.1 Planctomycetota bacterium | reverse complement strand
GAGAGGGTGGTTTTCCGCCGCTGGGCGGCGGGAAACCGGGTGAGGGGCGAACGTTGCCCTCACCCCGTATCGCGATTCACCGCGGGGCGGTTCCGTTTCCGGACGCCACCCCGTGCCCCGGTGAACGTTGCCCCTCACCCCGTATCGCAATCCACCCTGCTTCGGACCGGCTCCGCGGGTCGGGTCGGTGGTTCCCCTCACCCGGCGTGCTCGCGGGCGCGACCACGCCACCCTCTCCCCTCGCGGTGCTATGCAGAAACGCGCGTGGAGTGTGTTTGGACCCCGAAGGGGTCGGATACGTTAGCCCCGGGCACCGCCCGGGGGCGGCGTGCGGAGTTGTCTTCCAGGCTGAAAGCCTGGGATCGCGGTATCGCAGCCCTTCAGGCTGCCCGAACATGCGGCACCGCGTCCCCAGGGCTTCGCCCTGGGCTAAAGTATCCGACCCCTTCGGGGTCCAAAGGCACACCGACCACAGCGTTTCTACAGGGCCGGCGGGTGGTGATCTACCCGACCGGGTACGTCGGGGTCCAAAGGCACACCGACCACAGCGTTTCTACACCGCACCGCAAGGGGAGAGGGACCGAAGACGGCCGCACCGACGGTTGCCGCCCACCACGATCCGGTATCATACCAAGTCCGGGTGAAGAGTAGCGGTCGCGGTTCGAGCGCGTGGCTTGGTCGTGGGGCCGGCCGCCGGGCCTGCCATAGCGAAGGCAGGCCCGGCGGCCGGCCCCACAAATAAGGGCCACTCCCGACCGTTACTCTTCACCCCGGACTTGGTATCACTGAACGACGTACTCCTCGAACAGCACTTCTTTGATCGGGTTCTCCTTGCGGTTCTGCTGGAGGATCTTGCCCAGCCCTTGCCTCATGTCGTCCCGCACCCGGTTGATGCCGGCGCTGCCCGACACGTCCTTGATGCTCTTGTCGGCCAGGTAGGTAATCATCCACGTCTTCAGTTCCGCCTTCCGGGCGAGGACCCGCGCGCTCAGCTCCCGGTGGGACGCCTCCTCGACCTTGAACGCGACGACGATGCGGATGTACCGCTGGTTCCGGTCGTCGTTCAGGTTCACCACCACGTCGCCGAACCGGATGACGTCGGCCGGCGGGACGGTCAGTTGCTTCTCGACGCGGGCCAACCGCTCCTCCAGGTCGCGCACCCGGGTCGCCAGGTCCGGCTCCCGGGGCGCGTCTTTGGACCGGGCGCCGCCGGGGCCGACGGAGAACGCGACGACCGCGACCGCGGCGAAAAGGAACGTGCGCACGATGGCCTCCGGGCAAGAGGGAGAACGTCGGCGCCCACTCTACCCGACGCGCGCCGGTGCCGCCAGCGACGGCCGCCGATTCACCCGGCCGGCGAGCGCCGCGTGACGGGTCGAAGTTCGGGACGTCCGCCCGCGCGCGGGCCGTTCGTGCTCGTCGACGCCGGTCGGCGAACACGGGCCGGCCGCGAGGAGGACCCGCCCGTCGGCCTCCGGTCTTGCTCGTGTGGCCGGCCGCCGGGCCTGCCTTCGCTGTGGCAGGCCCGGCGGCCACACGACAAAGTCCGCCACTCGCGACCGATGCTCTTCACCCGGACCTGGTATGACCGGGTCGGCCGGGTTTCGGTGTGCGGCCGCCCGTCCGGCGGCACCGGAAATCGGCCCGGACCGCGGTGCCGGGTCGCGGTCGGCGCGGCCGTTGGGTCCTGGCGAAAGGCGGTCGGCGCGGGCGGGGGGCGGGTTCCGGTCCGCCCGATCGGGTATGATGGGTTTCGTGCCGCCCGCCGGTGTGTCGTGGTCGCGGGTCGGCGCGGAAACGTCGGGGGAGGGGAGGTGGGCGGTGGCCGAGGAGCGACGATACCGGCTGCCGCTGGTGCTCGGCGACCTGTCGCTGCGGCGGTTGCGGCCGGGGGACGCGGCCGATGTGCTGGCGTACCGGGGCGACCCGGCCGTGGCCCGCGGCCAGTACTGGGAGCCGTACACGGCGGAGGGGGTGCGGGTGCTCCTGATCGACCAGGGGCACGTGCGTCCGGGGATGTACGGGGTGCCGCTGATCCTGGGGGCCGAGTACGAGGGGCGGGTGGTAGGTGACTTCGACCTGACGGTCAGTTCGCCGGAGCACGCGCAGGGGGAGGTCGGGTTCAACTTCAACCGGGGGTACACGGGTCGGGGTCTGGCCACGCGGGGTCTGGCGGCGGTGCTGGGTTTCGGGTTCGTGCAGTTGGGTCTGCACCGGATCACGGCGGCGACGTTCACCGACAACGAGCGGTCGTGGCGGCTGTTGGAGCGTGTGGGGATGCGTCGGGAGGGTCACTTCGTCCACGACGGGTTCGTGCGGGGGCGGTGGGTGGACGTGTTCGGGTACGGCATGTTGGCCGACGAGTGGTCGTCGCGGCACGGGGGGCTGGCGGCCGCGGTGCGTTCGTGACGTCGGTGTTGTCGATCGCGAGTGCGGGGGTCGTAAAATCGGTCGGGGTTTGGTAGACTGTGCGAAAAGGTCTTTGACAACGGAAGTTAGATGTGATGACGCCCGGCCCGACCCGCTCGCGGGTCGTAAGGCGTTACGTGCGGGGTACATCCGCCGTCATCGAAGGGGGGGATGCGCCGACGAGCGGCACCGCGTGTGAACCGCTCGCGAGGATCAGCAGAAAGAGCGACGGGGCAAGGGTTCGGGCAGTAAGGGGTTTCCATGCGCTTCGGCGCATGGCCGAATTGAAGTACGATTGCCAGATGCGCACAGAACAGCGTGGAATCCAGTTTCCATGCGCTTCGGCGCATGGCCGAATTGAAGTCCGCTGGTGCGACCGCTCCGCGCCATCGTGGGTGCTCGTTTCCATGCGCTTCGGCGCATGGCCGAATTGAAGTTGATCGGCGCGGGCCAGTGCCACGGGTCGAACGTGGTTTCCATGCGCTCCGGCGCATGGCCGCGTTGAAGCGCGTTCCGCCGCTACGGCCCGCCCGCTTCTCGCGGTTCCCCTGCGCTCCGGCGCGTGCGCGACGCGCGGGCTACCGGCACGAATCGTCCCGTCGCCCCAGCAACCGCGATGCGCCCGGTCACGGAGCGGCCGGGCCACATCGAAGCACGAAGCGGCACGAGGAGCGGCTTGCACCCGGCGCCCGATCGGTCATGCTGGGGCGCAAGGGGCGCCCCGTGACCGGAGCCCACCGGGCCTACCGGATCGGGATTCTTCGCGCCGGCGGACCGGGTGACCGTCGCAAGCTCGCCCCCCCGAAGGTCGCGGACCGCGGGGGCGGCCGCGGACGGCCCGGCGCGCGGGGAAACGATCGGGGCGCCGTCACCACACACCCGACCGCGAACGCCGGCGCCGAACACCCCCGACCGCCGACGGGCGAGGAGATGCCGATGAGCGAACCCGACCAGAAGACCCTGGACGAGATGGCCGAGCGGGCACGGGCCGTCGGCCGCAACGCCTACATCCCCTACAGCCGGTTCCGCGTCGGGGCCGTCGTCCTGACCGACGACGGCCAGATGTTCGACGGGTGCAACGTCGAGAACGCCTCCTACGGGCTGACGATCTGCGCGGAACGGAACGCGATCTTCCACATGGTCGCCCGGGGGAAGCGCAAGATCACGGCGGTCGTGGTCTGCACCCCCACGCCCACCCCCGCCGCCCCCTGCGGGGCCTGCCGCCAGGTCATCAACGAGTTCGGACCCGACGCGCTGGTGGTGAGCGCCTGCGACGGCCCGGACGTGCTGAAGAAGAGGCTGTCCGAACTGCTCCCCGACGCCTTCGGGCCGGCGAACCTGGAGACGTGATACGGGATCGTGGTGATTCGTTCCCGTAACGGCGGCCGGCGTTCGGACCCCGAAGGGCCGGATACGTTACCCCGGGCGACCAACGGATTTCAAGCGTCGGAGCCCGAAGTAGCTGAACGACTTGCGCAGAAGTGCGTTCGCGCCCCGTGATCCCTTGCGAGCAGGTCCGATCGCGAGGCGCGTCATGGAACGCGAACGCGGGAAGGTCGTGTAGACCAAGCTCAAGTGGGTGGCGCGGTACTTCGACCCGAAGTGCGTCCAACTCCGGCCCCGGCGGATCGCCGCCGCGCTGCTGTGGGCGGCCCGGCACGACCGGCCCGTGTCCCGGGCGCGCGACAAGCACAACGGGAGCACCACCCGGCGCGAGCCCGGCCGGCTCCCCTCGGAGGCGACCGCGAGCTGACGAGCTCACGGGCACCGGGCCGTCGGCCGGGGAACGGGTTCTCGACGGCGAGCCGTTGCCGTCGGCGGCGGGCCGGGGCCACGGCCCGACCGGGTCCGGCGGCTCGGTCGTGTGACCCGGCGGGTGTGCCGCAAGCTCATCATCAGCGCCGCGCGCATCACCCACAAGCAACGGAACCCGTGGCGCGTGAAATCTGTTGAACGCCCGGGGCTAACGTATCCGACCCTTCGGGGTCCAAAACCCGGCCACGGAGTGACCGGACCACACCGCGGCCGCGCGAAAACTGGCCTTGATACCGCGCCGGACTTGTGGCATCAGCGCGCCGTTTGTAAGGGGGATGTTCGGCACGGTCTCCTGAAGAGGCCCGACGCTGGGGGCACTGCCTTGCAGCAGGCGTCGGGGTCGCGCCATGAAATCCGTTCTGTCTCCGCTGGGCGTGCTCGTCTGTGTCGGGCTCGCGGTCGCGGTCGGTTGCAGAACCACGAAACCGGACCGGCCGCCGCCGGGCGCGCCCGACGCGCAAGCGCGGCCGCCGGTCGAGCGCGTGGACTACGTCGACTCGGACGCCTTCGACGCGTTCCTGGAAACGGCGCTGGTCAACCGGCAGCCGGTGGTCGTCGTCCAGACCGGGTACGACAAGCCCGAGTGGAGCGCGCGGCTCAACGAGTGGATCGCGGCCTGGAACACGAGCCGGCGCGCCCCCGGGCTGCGGGTCCGCGGGCAGATCCCGGCCGTGCCGTCGGTGGTCGTGGACGGCGACAGCATCCGGGAGTTCCGCCTGCTGATCGACGGGCTGATGGGCCGGGTGGAGGAGTCGGCGCGGGTGGGCGGCCACTGGTGGGCCGAGCGGCACACGCGCGAGCGGCGGGTCGCGCTGCTGCGGCCGTACAGCCTGCGGTTCCACCTCGGCGCGGACGGGCACATCCAGCTCATCTTCTTCCACGGCGACTACGCGGCGCAGTACAAGGACGTGGTCCGGGCGCTGGCCGACCCGGCCGAGGAGGAGACGTCGGACTGGTCCCCGGGCTACAGTTGTTCGCTCGCCCGGCCGCGGGTGAGCCGGCGCGCGGCCGAGTAATACCAAATCGTGGTGAAGAGTAGCGGTCGCGGTTCGAGCGTGTCTTGATCGTGGGGCAGGCCGCCACGCGCGCGAACCGCGACCGCTGCTCTTCACTCGAACCTGAGTATGAGTAGACACACGATGCGCCGTAAGGGGCGGCGGTTCACCTCTCGTACCACGTCGTGCGAATCCGCAACCGCCATCGGCGCGGCGGCCGTTGTGCCCTCTCCTTGCGGTACGGTGTAGAAACGCTCCGACATGCGCGCCGACTACAGGACTTCTACACCGCACCCTCGCGGGAGAGCACAACGCCGCGCCGACGACGGTTGCGGGTCCGCCCGGCTCGGCATCACGGACGGCGCTACGCGGACACGCGCAGCGTCTGGAGATTCGGCAACCCGTCGCGCAGGGCACGGGCGCCGACGGCGCCGATCGGGTTGTTCTTCAGGTTCAGCTCGCGCAGCCCGGCCAGCCACCCGGCCCGGCTCAGGGCCGCCGCACCGGCCGGGCCGATCTCGTTGCGCTCCAGGTCCAGCGCGACCAGCGCGACCAGCCGGCCCGATCGGGCCATCGCCTCCGCGGCGTTGTCGAACAGCAGGCAGGCGTCCAGTTCCAGGGTCGTCAGTTCGGCCCACGGGCCGCCCGCGATCGCCCCGGCGCCGCCGGCGCCGAGGGTCCGGTTGCCGCTCAGGGAGAAGCGGACCAGGCGGGTGAGGTGCGGGGTCGCGGCCAGGGCCGCCGCGCCGGCCGGGCCGATGCCCTGGGCGAGCAGGTTCAACTCGCGCAGCCCCGCCAGGTGCGGCGCGCCGGCCAGGGCCGCGGCCCCCTCGTCGCCGGTCGGTCCCAGGTACAACTGCAACGACTCCAGCGCGGCCAGCGCCGGCGTCCGGGCCAGCGCCGCGGCGGTGCCCGGCCCGATGGCGCGGCCGTCGATGCGCAGCCGCTTCAGCCGCCGCAGGTTGTCGGCCCCGGTACACAGGGCGGCCGTCCCCTCGTCGTCGTGGGTGCCGTCACTCAGGTACAGGTCGGTCAGCCCGCGGGCGGACGGGCACCGGGCCAGCGCGGCGGCCAACCCGTTGCCGCAGTCGGCGAGGTTGGCGAACGACTCCAGCCCGGTCAGGAGGGCACAGGTCGCCAGCGCCTCCAGGTCGGCGGCGGTCGGCGGGCCGTCCGACGCGAACAGCGTCAGATGGCGGACGCGGGGCAACGACGGCAGCGCCAGCACCCGGTCGAGTCGGCCGGCGAACTTGTCGAGGACCAGATGCCGGATCGGGTGGGCCTGCCACACCCGCTTCGGCAGCGCGGCGATCTGGGCGGCCGTGCCGTGGACGCAGGCGAGCAGCCCGCGGTCGAAGCCGGTCAGCCGGCCGCCCCAGGGGAAGTCGGCCATCCACTCCCGGAGGTGCGGTCGCTTGAGTTCCTCGGCCCGGCCCGACAGGGCCGCGCGTTCGGGATCGCCCGGGGGCAGCGTCGCGGCCCGGATCTGGAGGCGGATGAACGCGGCGCGGTCGGGCTGTCCGTGTTCGTCGAGCCAGTCGGCGAACACGAGCCGAAGGGCGTCGTCGTCCGGGCGGTCGACGATCGCGGCCAGGAAGTCATTTTCGTCGGCCATCGGGCGTAGTATCCTGTGGGGCGGCCCTCGTCGGCCCGTTGTTCGGTGCCGGCACCGCCCCACCAGCATGACCGATCGGCCGCCGGGTGCAAGGTCCGCGGTAGGGGCGGGTGTTTGGGGAAACTGGGTCGAGTGCCCACCCCCCAAAAGGGCCTCGAAAGTGGTGGGGGGTTGGGCAACGGCGCAACGGGAATGGAGAAAAGGGATTGTGTCGAAATCGGCGGCCGCGCGGAGGGAAGTGGAAGCGGGACCGAATGTCAGAACGGGAGGGGGTTGGGCAAACACCCTTGCAAGACGCTGAAAATCGTGGACAATCCGCAAGGGTCCGTTGCAGAGGGGGTAGGCCGTTCCGCGGCCATTGAAAC
>JAFKJJ010000332.1 GCA_017306025.1 Planctomycetota bacterium | reverse complement strand
GTCGTCGGCCCGGCGGTGAGCGCCGCGGCCGCCGCCCTCAAGCCGGGCGAGGTGCTGCTGCTCGAAAACCTCCGGTTCGACCCGCGCGAGCAGAAGAACGACCCGGAGTTCGCCGCCGCGATCGCGGGCCTCGGCGACGCCTACGTCAACGACGCGTTCGGCACCTGCCACAACGACAAGGACGCGAGCATGGTGGCCGTTCCGGCGGCGCTCAAGGCCGCGGGCAAGCCGCGGGCGGTCGGCCTCCTGGTCGCGAAGGAGCTCGAAGTCATCGACGGCCTCATGGGCCACCCCAAGAGGCCGGTGCTCGGGATCATGGGCGGGGCGAAGGTCTCGGACAAGATCGCGTTCATTAACGCGCTTCTGGCGAAGGTCGATCACCTGCTCGTCGGCGGAAAGATGACGTACACGTTCCTCAAAGCGCAGGGCGTGGACGTGGGCGGAACGAGGGTCGCGGACGAAGAGGTCGCGGCCGCGAGGCCGCTGCTGGCGGAGGTCGGGAAGAAGATCACGCTGCCGGTGGACTACGTCGCGGCCAAGTCGGACGACCTGCTCCAGACCCGGGTGTGCGAGGGGGCGATCCCCGCGGGCTTCGAGGGCGTGGACATCGGCCCGAAGACCATCGAGCTGTTCAAGGCGAAGATCGCCGACGCCGCGACGGTCATCTGGAACGGCCCGCTGGGGTGGTTCGAGCAGGCGGCGTTCGCCCGCGGCACGCAGTACATCGCCGAGGCGATGGCGGCCAGCGCCGGCGTCACGGTCGTGGGCGGCGGCGAGACGGCCGAGGCGGTCGAGCAGTTCGGTTACGCGGACAAGATGACGCACGTCTCCACCGGCGGCGGGGCGTTTCTCGCCTACGTCGAGGGGAAGAAGTTCAAGAGCCTCGAACAGATCGACGACAAGTGACGTCCGGGGTTCTTCGTCTGTTCGCCCCGATCGTACTTGATTCCGGACCGGTTCCCGATTCAGATACGCGACACGCTGAGGACCGCCGAGGTGGAACGCATGGCAACGGATCGGCCGAAGCGGGGCGTGCCGGAAGGGCTGTGGATCCGGTGCACGAGCTGCAAGGCCACGGTCTACAAGAAAGAGGTGGAGCTCCGGCACCACGTGTGCCCGGAGTGCGACCACCACTTCACCATGCCCGCCCGCGACCGCATCGCCCAACTGCTCGACGAGAACACGTTCGAGGAGTGGGACACCGACGTCCGGCCGACCGACCCGCTCGGGTTCGTGGACCGCATCCCGTACCACAAGCGGCTCGCCGACGAGCGGGCCAAGACCGGCATGCCCGACGCGGCCGTGACCGGCAAGGGGTTCATCCGCGGCCGCGGCGTGGTGCTCGGCATCACCGACTTCGCGTTCATGGCCGGTAGCATGGGCAGCGTCGTGGGCGAGAAGCTGACCCGGGCCGCGGAACGCGCCACCGAACTGAAGCTGCCGCTGATCTTCGTCAGCGGGTCGGGCGGCGGGGCGCGGATGCAGGAGGGCATCCTGTCGCTCATGCAGATGGCGAAGGTGTCCGCGGCGCTGGCCCGGTACGACTCGGCCGGCGGGCTCTACGTCTGCATCCTGACGAACCCGACGATGGGCGGGGTGGCCGCGAGCTGGGCGTTCCAGGGCGACGTCACGATCGCCGAGCCGAAGGCGATGATCGGGTTCGCCGGGCGCCGGGTCATCAGCAACACGATGCGGATCGAGCTGCCGGAGAACTTTCAGACCAGCGAGTTCCTGCTCAAGCACGGGTTCGTGGACCGCGTCGTCCACCGCCGCGACCTGCGCACCGAGGTCGCCCGCATCGTGGACTACTGCCAGATCAAGTAGCGCGGAACTCGGAGTGCGGGGCGCGGAACGAAGGGGCAAGCCGCGGTGACTCGTTCCGCGGAACCGTGTAAGCTACACTTCCGGTCGGGTCTCCAACTCCAGGTTCCGAGTTCCGCGCTCCGCGCTGAGGGTGTGCCGTGGGCCTGTTCGACTTCTTGTTCGGCAAGGGCAAGGGTAAGGGCAAGGGGGCCACCGGGAGCCCCAAGAAGGGGCTGAAGCGGATCAACCTGGAAAAGCGGTTCGACCTCAGCGCCGGCCGCACCGGGCAGGGGAGCATGTCGAAGGTGTTCCGCGCCTACGACCGCGACCTCGGCCGCCACGTCTGCCTGAAACTGCTCGACAAGGAAAAGACCAAGAAGTTCGAGGAGCGGTTCGCCGGGCTCAAGAAGCCCAGCGAGGGGGAGATCTGCATGCAGTTGCGGCACGACAACATCGTCCGCAGCTTCGAGTACGGGATCACCACGCAGGGCGAGCCGTACCTCGTAATGGAGTGGGTGGACGGGGTGGGCCTGAACTACCTCGTGGAGACGCGGGGGCAGCAGATCCGGGGCAACCGCATCAACTTCATGTGCCAGTTGTGTGACGCGCTGCAGTACATGCACACCAACAAGTGGCTGCACCGCGACCTGTGCCCGCGGAACGTGATGGTGGACAAGGAGGGGGTGCTGAAGCTGATCGACTTCGGCCTGACGATCCCGTACACGCCGGAGTTCTGCGTGGGCGGCAACCGTACCGGTACGCCGGACATCCTGGCCCCCGAGATCATTAAGCGGAAGACCACCGACCACCGCGTCGACCTGTTCGCGCTGGGCGTGACGGGGTACGAGGTGTTCACGGGACAGTTGCCGTGGGAGCGGTCGGTGTCGAGCGAGGAGACGTTCCGGCGCCGGCTGAACGCGCCGCCGCGGGTGGCGAAGGAACTGAACCCGGACGTCGACGACCGGCTGTCGGAGATCCTGCTGAAGTCGATCTCGCGCGAGCCGGCCGACCGTTACCCGAGCGCGACCGCGTTCAAGGAGGCGCTCCAGAAGCTGAAGCGCCAGGACTACTGAGGATCGTGTTCGTTCCGGCTCCGCCGATACGCCTCGTACAGTTCCCCCGCGCCGTCCGCGAACAGTTCCGCGTGCCCGCAGTCCGCGCACACACGGGCGTACAGTGCGGCGTAGACCGGTCCACGGAAGATGAGCGCGCCCGGGTTGGCGTTGACGTACGCCCGAAGGGGGCCGCCGCCCACGGCGCCCGTGTCTTGGTCCCAAACCGTCGCCCGCGGAACGACGCGGCCCGAATCGCACCGCGGGCACCGCAGCGGGATGGAGGGCGCGGCGGGGCGGACGAACTCGGCCTCTTCGACGGCCATGCCCGCTTCGGCGGCCTGTTGTCGTGCGTCGGCGGCGCTCTCCGCCTCGACGAAGAGGGGGGCACGCGGTTGACCGGTCGCGGCGTCGCGGCCGTGGACCCAGAACGGCATGACACACCTCACTCGCGCCGGCGGACGGCGGTCGGCGCGAGCCCCAAGCTCGCCCGCGCTGCCGGTGCTCGCACTTTACTCGCGAAAAGAATCCGACACAAGTTTTGACGTGATCTGCTTTCGACCGCTTTACCGTTCCTGCGGAAGGCGCAACGTGAACGGCGGTTCCGGGCAGCAGCGGACGGTTCGGTGATACGATGTGCCCGGTGATGCGGTCCGGCTCACACCCCGATGTCCTCGTTCCAGAGTGCGGGGCGTTCGCGGATGAACTGCCGCATCATCTCGATGCACCGAGCGTCTTGAAGCACGTCCACGATCACCCCGCGGCTCCGCAGCAACTCCTCTTCGCCCATGAAGGTGACGTTCTCCCCGACCACGACGCGGGGGATGCGGTAGAGCAGTATCCCGCCCGAACACATGGCGCACGGCGAAAGGGTCGTGTAAAGGACGCTCTGCGTGTACACCGCGGCGGGCAACCGGCCGGCGTTTTCGAGGGCGTCCATCTCCCCGTGGAGGACCGCACTCCCCTTCTGGACGCGCCGGTTGTGGCCGCGGCCGATGACCTGGCCCTGATGTACCAGAACCGAGCCGATGGGGATGCCCCCTTCGGCGAGACCGGCTTCCGCTTCGGCGATCGCCGCGGCCATGAACTCGTCCATATCCGTACCCCCCACCGGGCGATACCCACGAGAGCGTCAGGCGGGGCCGCCCAACACCGCGGCGGCCGCGATCGCCGCCGTCTCCACGCGCAGCACGCGCGGCCCCAGACTCGCCGCGGTCCACCCGCTCTCCCGCGCCCGCGCGACCTCTTCCGGCGTGAACCCGCCCTCCGGGCCGGCCGCGACCGCGCACCCGCCCGACGCGCTCACCTTCGGCAAGTCCGGGCCGGTGTGGAGCACCACGCGAGCCGCAGGCAGGTCGGCGCGCGCCACGAACGCGGCCCAGCTCTGCGGCGGGTCGATCGTCATCAGGCGGTTTCGACCGCACTGCTTGCTCGCCTCGATCACCGCCCGTGATAACTTTTCGACCGCCGACACCTTCGGCTGAACCACCGCCCGCGCCGTCAGGAGCGGCACGAACCGCGTCGCGCCGAGTTCGGTCAGCTTCTCAATTAAAAAATCGGTGCGGTCGCCTTTGGGAAGGGCGGAGGCCACGACGAGCGGAAAACCGAGCTCGCGATCGGCCGACACCGGCGGGAAAACCGACAGCGCGACCGCTCGTTTTCCGACACTCAGGACCTCGCAGGGGTACTCGTTGCCGTCGCCGTTGAACAGGAAAATGCGATCACCGGGCGCGAATCGGCGCACGGTAGCGAGGTGGTGGGCCTCGGGTCCGGTGAGGGCGTACTCGCCCGGACCGAGGACGTCGGGGGTGTAGAACCGGTCCGACACGGGTGACTCAGACGCGCTCGGCGCGGGGCAGGGCGGTGACGCCTTCCGCGACGTTGTCGAATTCGAGGTACGCGTCCCGGGGGGCCTTCGGGTCCGCGGGCGGGGTGCGCGACGGCGCGGGGCCTTCCTTCGCGACCGGGGCGGGGTCCCAGAAGGTGGCGTACGATTCGGGTGCGGGAACTTCGCGGGCGTTGGCGTTCATCGGTCATCCCCCGACGTGGGCGGCGTCCTTCGCGAGTTTACCCGACCGAGCGAGTCGAACGGGAGCGGGGACGGGGAAATCGAAGTTGCGCCGCGGGCCGTGTGTGGCGGGCTCAGGCGTATCCGTCCGGCTCAACGAGGCGGACGGAGCTGGACGGGAGGTATCGTTACCGCACATGCGCGGGCACGGTCAAGCCGACTTCGGCTCACAGCTCCTCGGCGGCCCCGCGGCCACCGACCCGGTACCAGCCGTCGCCCCGCCACTCGAACACGACTTCGTCGCGCCCGCGCCAGGCGAGGCAATAGGAACCGGAGATGTTCGCGACGGACCAGCCGACGCGCCGGAGCAATTCCCAGTTGGGACTCGAAACGTCTTTTTGAATGAGGGGCGAGAGCGGTTGCATGATGCGATCTCCCGGAGAGGGTCCGCGAGGGCGAAGTGCCGCGGGCCGGGTACTCAAACCTAGAACGAAAAGCGTGCCGAAGTTTGCGGGCGATACGGAACTATTCGTGTCTTCTCGGTATCGGATGCGGCCCGGGCCGAATTGAAGCGATCTCGGAACCCGCGGCCGGTCCGCGGCGGCGGGGCGCCGCGCATCCGATAGTTAACGCAGCCTCGGTCGTTTCGGCGCATCCGCGGCCGTCGCCCCTCCGGCCCTTCCATTCGATACACCCGGTCCGGCCGACGCTATCTCAGCAGTTGCCGGTCCGCGAAGATCGCCCCGCCGGTCACGCCCGCCGCGGCCGCCGGGATCGGCAGGCCCGGTGGCGGTGTGTCGCTGTTGGGGAAGTACTGTTCCTTTGTGGTCGCTCCGGGCGCGGGCACGCCCTTCTCGCCCTTGTGGCCGAACAGCTCGGCCGGGTTCGCGAGGTTGGGGAGCGGTTCGCCCGCCAGTTCGGCCCTTTCTCGAATGGTACCGCGGGTGTAGGGGCCGGTTCCAAACACCCAAGTGTCCTTTATCCGGCTGCTCGACTCGACCGAGCCCGACTGCCACACGGCGCGGCCGGTGACGCGGTTGTAGGCGAACACGGCCACCTTCGCGACGCCCCGCTGGTCGCTCTTCTTCATCAGCGCGATCTCCGGGATGCTCGTCGGCAGGCCCGGCACGACCGACGGCAGCGACACCGCCGGGGTGCCGACCATCATGCTGTGCCGGTCGGTGCCGATCGCCCCGGCGCGGAGCTCGACCACGTACACGGCCCGGAACCGCTCGTCCTGGATCAGCGCCCCGTGCGCCAGGAGCTGCTGGCGCACGACGCTGATCAGGTAGCCCTTGTCCACCACGTCCTTGTCGAGCGCGCCGGTGTCGAGGAACACCGTCTGCCCGCTCAGCGGCGAGAAGTCGATCTTGGCGACCGCGAGGTCGACCGCCTGTGAGACGAGCAGCATCTCGGTGGCGGCCCGCGGGCTGTCGGTCATCTTGGTGGTGCCGCAACCGGCCATGAGCAGGGCCAGCAGCAGGCCGGACACCCGCCGGGCGGTGAGCCGTACGCGCATCGTCTGTCGGACCCGTGAGGGTAATGGGCGGCCGCCCTAATACCGGCGCCGCGGTCGGGTGCAACCCGAACCGCGACCGCCCGCGCGGTCCGCGCCGGTCTTGCGGTTCGGGGTGCGGGGCGGTATCCGTCGCGAAAACGCGTGACGAGCGGGGGCGGTCATGAAGTCGGCACTGGGGTGCGCGGCCGGGGTCGCGGTCTGTCTGTTGCTGACCGCGTGCGAGTCGAGCGGCCGGCGCGCGGGGGGCGAGAGCCGGAAGAACGTGTCGCCGCCGTCGGCGACCGACGGCCCGCCGAAGCCGCTGCCGAGCGGCCCCGTCGCGCAGGTCGGGCCGTACCCGGTCGGCGACCCCGGCCCGCGGGCGCTGCGGGTGGAAG
>JAFKJJ010000331.1 GCA_017306025.1 Planctomycetota bacterium | reverse complement strand
CCGGCATCGGAAACGTCCCTGAACGGGGGCGAGACGGCGGGCCGCCTTCTCCGCTCAGTATACCCAAACCCCGCAGCCGTTCGCCCCGCTCATCCGGGAATCGGCGCCGGGCACAAGCCGCCCGACCCGCCCGTCCGCTCCGACCGGCACGCGAGGAGCAAACCCACTGCCCCCGCCAGCAACAGGAACGCGATCGTGTGCGTGCCGTACACCATCGCGAGGTCGTTTCCACGGCCCGGAAGGAGTCCCGGTCCGGCCGTCAACACGAACGACGCGACCAATGCGCCGGTAACAAGGGTCCGCACGCGGCGCGACAATCCGGCGGTCGCAACGGCGTAAGTCAGCGCCGCGAGCGGCACGAGCAGCACGACCGCGTGGTGCTTCCACGTCCGCTCGCTGAACAGCAGCATCCCGAGACAGATCAGTCCGCACTCGGCCGCGAAGCGCCAGCCCCGGCGCGCGTCATCCGGCCCGCGGACCGGCAGCCGGCACAGGAGCACCACCGCGAGCGCGAAACCGGCCGTGAGCAGCTTCACGACGACCCACGCGGCCGGCCGGCCGATGTCCGCGAGGTTGTGGTACTCGGCCGGGGTCGGGATGTCGCCCTCGGGCGTCTTGAGGTAGGTGATGTACGACGGGCTGTGGGTGAACATCCGGTACACGAAGCCCGTCAGAGCCTGGTTCGGGTGCTCGGTGGTGATCTCCCCCTTCAGGAGCGGGCGCTCGACCATGAGCGCGTACCAGCCGGTGATGAGTTCGCGGTTCCGGTCCCAGCCGAACGTGAGTCCGGGTACGACCGCGAGCCACAGGACCAATCCCGCGAGTGTCGCGGCCAGCACGCGCCAGCACCGCTTCCACGCGAAGTACGCGACGAACAGCAGCGGGGTCACCTTACACGCGATCGCCAGTGCCAGGGTCAGCCCCGCGAGGGTATCGAGCCGCCGGCGGAACGCTTCGAGACAACCCACAACGAGGAACAGGATGAAGATGTTCACGTTGTTGTGCGACAGGTCGCCCAGCAGTGCCGGCAGGCAGAGGACGACGGCCGCGGCGCGAGCGAGGTCGAGGCGGAAACCCACCCCCCAGCCCCCTCCCTGCGGGGAGGGGGTGGCGGATCGTTTTACCTCCTGTGTGTCTCCAGGCGCGCTCGAATCCGATAGGTCTTTCTCCCCCTCCCCGCAGGGAGGAGGCTGGGGGGTGGCGCGCGCGCCAGCCAGCCGGAACACCCACACCGCGGCGAGCGCCGCGAGCAGCACCTTCGTGTAGAACCACGCCAGCGCACCGGCGGTCGGCGGCAGGGCCGCGAACGGGCGCAGGAGCACCGCCATGATCGGCGGGTTCGGGTACTCGTTCGCCCCGACGTAGATGTTCTCGCCGGTGAACACGTCGTTAATCATCTCGCGCCAGCGGAGGAACGCGGAGCGGCTCTGCGCGCCCTTGTCGCCCGGTTTGGCGATCTTCGCCACGTACTTCGCGCTCGTCAGGAACACGACCGCCGCCAGCACCGCGAGGAACGCGAGCCGCACCCGGCGCGGGTCGGCGGTATGAGCGGCCGCGACGCGCGCGCCGAGCGGCCGGGGGAACGAGAACACCTTCACGACAGCGCCTCCGTGCGGCGAGGGGTCGCGAGATGATGGCGGCGCGGGCGGAAGGGGTCAACCCGAAGACGGAAGGTGCGCCGGGGCTACTTCGTGTCGTCGAGCGAGACGACGCGGTGGACGATGTACCGGCCGGTGCCGTTGCGCGTGCGGAAGACGGTCGGCTGGTTGAACGGGAACTCGTTCGGGTACGGGGTGACGACGGGCAGCAGGTCGCCCGGCGGGTTCCGCGGCGGGCCGAGCATCGCCGCCCGCAGTTGCTGGTCGTCCCCGGCCGTCAGCGCCACCCACTCCAGGTCACTGATGACGTATCGGTACTCGACGCGGTTTTTTTTCTCCGTCTCGCGCAGCTCCTGCAGCACCCACTCGCGGCCGCTCTTTCCGGTCTCGTCCTGGCCGACGGAGATCGCGATTGCCGTATGCACGTGCATGTAGCGGAATGCCGGGTCGAGGTCGAGCATCAGGTACACGGCGTGCGGCGAATCGAACCACGCAATCACCTCGCGGTTGCGAACGTCTTGAGTGCGGAGGAAATCGGCCACCTCGTTCAACTCCTCCCACCCGATCGACGCCTCGTGCGGCGGGTGTAGCCGGAGCTTGTCCCACAGCGCGTACCGCTCGGCGTCGGACATGCGGAGCTGCCAGCACCGCGGCCACAGCCGGAGCCGGTCGGGGTCGGTGATGGTGTGGCGCGGGAGGTACTCCCGCCGGGTCGCGGGGTCCAGTCCGTTGATCCAGTCTTTCGTGCCGGGGCTGAAGTCCGCGACGACCCACACCGCGCTCGTCGCGGTCAGCCACACGAAGACGACCGGAACCCACGCCCAGCGGTGCGTGGCCCAGACGGCGAGCATTAGCAGCGTTTCCGGCACGTGCGCGTACTGGAACCCGCGCTGGACCACGAACGCCTGTGCCGCCCAAACCAGGTACAACCCGCCGAGCGCCCCGCGAACGAACCGCGCGTCCGCCCCGGCCCGCTTGTCCCAGAGGTGTCGCGGGAGCCACCGACCGAGCCAACCGGTCGGTTGGCTCGCCGCCCGTTCGCGGCTCTGCCAGGGCGCCATGTCGAGAACGGACAACAGCGCCAGCGGGGCCGTGACGACGAGCCAGAGGCTCCAGGGCGGGAACCAGTGCAGTTCCTGCTCGACGCGCCAGTGGAACTCGTGCTGCGCGAGCTTCATGTACAGCGGGTTCCACTTCGTGAACACTTCGACGAACGGCTCCCACGCGTCGGACGCGATCATCCACAGCACGCCGGGCAGCCCGACGGCCAGTCCGCCGAGCAGGTTGCCGAGCAGATCGGTCCCGGCCGCGCGCCACGGCCGCGGGTACTCGCCGGCCAGGCGCCGTGCCGTGAGCAGCCACACGACCAGCGCCATGAGTACGATGTGGGGCTTCATCCACACCGCGGCGCCCCAGAGCAGGCCCTCGCAGAAGGACGCGCGGAAGGGGGAAGAACCTAACCCCTCGGCCCCCTTCCCATTTTCGGGTAGGGGGGAAAGAGGTTCCCCTTCTGCTTCTCGCCCCTCTCCCCCCGGGGGCGGGGTTGGGGAGGGCGCTTCGCGCAGCGCGCGGCGCAAACGCAGGACCACCGCCGCGAGGCCGGGCAGCGCCATCCAGGTGTCGCGCTGGGCGTGCGACATCTCGACCGTGAACGGGTAGAACACCGCGGCGCCGGCGATCGCCCACCACCGACCGGCCGGGGTGGCACCGCCCCACTTGGCGAGCCGGTCGAGCAGCACCACCACGCCCAGCACGACGAGCAGGTCGACCAGACGGACGACGACCGCGTTGGGGCCGAACACCGCGGACAGGGCGGTCATCGCCCACACGAAACCGGGCAGATTGGTGTCGAACAGATCGCGGTAGTGGACGCCGCCGTGGAGCAGGTTCCGGGCGGCCATCTGGTATAGGGTGATGTCGCACCAGGGCGGCGACCGCAGGAACAGCGGCAGCCCGACGACCAGCGCGACTGCGGTCACCGCTCGCGGCAGCCATACGGACCGCCATGGCGTGCATAAGGAGACGGGCATGAGGTGAACAGAGACCCGGGAAACTTGCGGCACCGCCCTGCCAGGATACGAACCTGCACCGGCCACCGGCCAGATTCGTCCGGTCGGCGCGAACCTCCGGCCGTTCGACCGGGTCTGTGGGGTGAAGATTCCGGCCGAACCCCCCTTGAAGGTCGGTGCGGAACCTTCCAAAATACTCAACGAATGCCCCTTTAGCTCAGTTGGTAGAGCAGCTGACTCTTAATCAGCGGGTCCTCGGTTCGAGCCCGAGAGGGGGCACTCAGTAAGTGCGGAAAGCAGAAGGGGTTACGGCAAAAGCCGTAACCCCTTCTGCTTTTTGGGTCGTGAATCGCCACACTATTTTTCGGACGGCGGTGGCGATTCGCCGGGCGGTAACAACAGGTTCGCGGCCTTCTTTAGCACTACAGCGCGGCTTTAGGCATTAGCGCGAAATAAATGTACCGATCATTGGGGCCAAATGCAGAGGCTCCATTTGGGCAGGGTTGGTGAGCGGATCAAGCGTTGTGCGAACGGGCCAAACGCGGCTTTCGTGAGTCGGACGCCCCGTTGGTACGTCGTGGTGATCTCACGAACCACCCGATGGACCTGACGCCAGGTCATCGTCGCCGCCCAACGTAACGCCTGCGTGACGCAACCAAGCAACGCCCCGTTCCAGTGACGCTCCAGAATGCCCCAACACCGCTCGATCGGGTTATACTTGCTGTGGTACGGCGGATAGTACACCAATTCCACTTCGACCCGGTGGCGATCCACGAACTCCACCAATCGCTTCATGAACTGCGTTCGGGAACTGGCGATCTCAGGACCGTTATCGAGTTCGATGTGGATGCGTTTGACGCCCGGATGGCTCGACTTGCGTTCCTCCCACCAGCGTTCCAGACCATCGGCGATGAAGTCGGAGGTTTGCTTGGAGTGACCGAAGACGAACAGCGGTTGATGGATTGGCACCGCCCCGCGATGGATCTCCAGCACACCGAAGGGGACCAAGACAGCCTCCGGCGACATGTCGTGATCGACGGCCTTTACAGGGGTTGCCCCGCGTGCCCGGCCGCCACGGGAGAAGTCGCCGATCTTGACCTTGGCCTTGGTGTCGATGGAGATCCGCAGCGTGTCGGGTTGAGCGGCGGCTTGGGCACGGGCGGCTCGGATGTGTCCGAAGATGGCGTCGGTTTCGGGGATCTTTTTTCGGGTCGAGTCTTCAATACCCGGCGGAGTCGGTAGCCCAGGCGGTTGAGCACCACACCGACGGTCTGGCGGCTGGGCACGGCGTCCTTCAAGGCCGGCACGGCTAGCAACGCCTGACGAACGGCCCGGGCCGTAATCCGGGTGTACGCCAGGGTGGTCTGGAACTTGGGATCCGCCTGGGCTTGAGGTTCGACTAGGCGGTGGATGTGTTCCTTGAGTTCGGGGCATCGTTGCTCGGACTTTTTCCGCCCACGCAGTTCGTAGGCATCCAGGCAGCGGATGCCGGTTCGGTGTTCGTTGAGTCCGGTCTCGACGGCGGCCCGTCCCCAACCGAAAGTGGTTTCGGCTTGTCGGGCCGAACCGTTGCAGTACTGGAGGGCCATCTGGGCTTGGAATTGTCGCCGCTTGTAACCGGTCAGCAGTTTCGCCGCCGACTGGATGGTTCCAATGACGTCTTCCGTGAGTTCGGCCATCGCCATCTCCTCCTTGAGAGGCGACGATTTACCACAACTGGGCGGGACGATGGTAGAGCATTTTCCCGCTCATGCCTTAGGTGACACATCTATGCCGCGGTTTCTTGTGTGATTTCGTGGCCCGTTCGTTCCGCCGCTGGTGGTATCGGATCACCTGCCCGACATGCGGCACCTCCGACGTCCCGCGCCGGCGTCGGAACGTCGCCGCGCACCGCACGTTCAATGCCCGGCACACCCGTTCCATCGTCACCTGCGGTTCTTCCCCCCGCAATCGATCCGTATGGATCGACACGAAGCCCCGCGCCGCCAGCCCCAGCACCAGGTGGCGCACCAACCCGGCGTACGGCCGGCCCTCGTAGTGCATCAGACCGACTGCGCTCTTGGTCACGCGGAACTCGTGCTCGATCGTGGCCCGACGGAATGCCGCCGCCAGGATGCGTGACGACGGCTCCTCCACCGCGTTGGTCGTGAAGTCCTTCACCTCCGCCGTTGCTTCGTTGATCGCCACGACCAGAAGCCATCGGCAACCTTGCACCTCAACCGCCCGACCCGCCGCGCGCCCGCGCGAGTCCCCAACGGTCTTGCGCGGCAACTGGAACACCGGCCCGCGTGTCGCGTCCCCGGCGCCCAATACGCCATCGGCGCGTTGCGATTGACCACCCAGGGCCGTCGCCACCGCGAAGCCGACGGGCACCTCGCCCACGAACCGCCGGCCCACCGCATCCAACACGCGCAGGAACGGCACCTTCGAGCCGTACCCCTCGTCGAACACCAGCCAGTCGAACCGCACCCCGCTGCCGTCCAGGCGCACCAACTGCTCGAAGGCGATCTGCCACTTCGGGCGGTACCGCACGCCGTCGGGGACGCCGGCCTCCTGGCACCGGGTGCGGTCGGCGCCCCCGCACTCCGGCAAGAACAGGTCCGCGTCCAGCAGCGCCTGGAACGTGCCCTTGGCGACCCCGACATGAACGGTCACGATGCCGTTGTCGATCTGGCCCACACAGCCCAGGTACTGGCGCCGCACGCCGGGCGTCCGGTCCCCCTTCTTCTGGCAACTGGTCTCGTCGATCACCCCGGCGGTGCCCAACTCGTCATCGGGCCTCGCGTCGAGAACCTGGGCGACGCGGCGCTGGAGCGTGGCGCGGGCGTCCTCGTGTTGCCAGTCGGCGGTGGTAAGGAACTCCTGGAGCGCGCGAACCGCGGTCCCGCACGCCAAGGCGATGGGCTCGACGCTCTTGCGCGGCAGGTCGGAGAGCAACCCGCGACAGTAGTTGTCAAAGTGGGCCGCCGTCCGCTTCCGCAAGAAGCGGTCCCGGTACGGACCCAAGTACCTCGCGAACGCCGGGCCGTGTTCGACGCCCTGTTCGGGATCGCGCTGACGCGCGGGGCGAGCGCCCAAGTCAACGGCCGGGCGCCCGGCTGGAACCCGAGTACCGGCGCATCTTGGCCTCGATCCGGACCTCGAAGCAACGGTCGGTCGATGAGACCGGTTG
>JAFKJJ010000330.1 GCA_017306025.1 Planctomycetota bacterium | reverse complement strand
TGCCGTGCCCGCGTTTCCCCAGGTCGCCGCACGCCGGGTTCAGGCAACAGAACACACTCAGGTCATCCACAGGTGGCCTCCAGCACCAGCCAGAAAGCCACAACCTACAACGCCGCCCGGGTGACTACAACATTAACCGGGCACCACCGCAGCACGGCATCCTCGTCTATTTTGCTGCGTGGAAGCAGCACATCGGGCTGTACCCGCCGATCTCTGGCGACTCGGCTGTTGAGAAAGCTGTCGCCCGTTACGCCGGGCCGAAGGGGAACCTCCAGTTCCCGCTCGCCGAGCCGATGCCCCTCGCCCTGATCGAGCGGATTGTGAAACTGCGAGTGAAGCAGGACTCGGAGAAGGCGGAAGCGAAACGCAAGAAGAAGCCTCAACCCCCATCCAAGCCGAGGGCGTCGAAATGATCGTCGAGATCGTCGAGGAGCCGATCCGGTTCCACCTGCACGGCATCCGGGGTGTGGTCGAGAACGAGCAGTGCGGCGAGGTCGGCTTTCGCCTGATGAACCAGATGTGGCAGGTGGTCAAGGGTGCCCGGATTCCGACGACGGGCATCAACCACTGGGTCTACCTGCCTGATAACAAGATGTTCGTCGGCGTTGAATTCCGCAGCCCCGAGCGGTCCCCGACTCCTGATCAGCTTGAGCCGGTGGAGTTCGATTTGCAGCGGTACACGAAGCACGTCCACGTCGGACCCTATCAGGCGTTGCCGCAGAAGTGGACGGACTTGAAGGCCGAGCTTGCCGCCCGTGGGGAGGTCATCGGCTCGCCGTCGCTGGAGATCTACGGGCATCACTGCGACGACCCGACGAGGCTGGAAACGACGATCCTGATCGGCCTCCGGGCGAAACCGGTGTGACGTTATCAGGACCGGCCCTTGTACCCGCGCCAGAAGCGAGAGGCCGAGTTTCAACTTTCAACCGCAGTCGCTCCGGTGGGGCGGTACTGCACCAGATCCCACTTGTTCCCGTACAGATCGAGGAAGACGGCGACGGTGCCGTACCCCTCCTCCCGTGGCCCCTCCGTGAAGCGCACGCCACGGGCCTTCATCTCCTCGTAGTCCTTCGAGAAGTCGTCGGTGCTCAGGAACAGGAAGACCCGGCCCCCGGTTTGGTCGCCGAGCCGCGCCGCCTGCTCCGGGGTCGCCGCCTTCGCCAACAAGAGCGCCGTGCCACCACCGGGCGGGCGGACGACCACCCAGCGCTTGCCGGTAGCGAGGGCAGTGTCTTCCACGACGGCGAACCGCAGGCAGCGGGTGTAGAAGTGGATCGCCTCGTCGTAGTCGCGGACGACGAGCGCGACGGCTGAGATCGCCTGCCCCATTCCGCTCCTCCCCGGTCATTCGGCGAGAAGCCGTTCGACCGCTTCCTCCATCCACCCGCTGTGCCAGTCGTGCTTGCTCTCGGGGCCGTCCCGGTACTCGTGCGCGACCTTCAGCTTGTCCAGCAGGGCGTAGGCCTGAACGTGCTCGGCCCGGAAGTTCCCGTAGCCCCCCTCTCAATGCCGCAGTCAGATCGACGACGAATCAGTGTTGCGGAACACCTCGAAGGACGCCCATTTGCCCGGCACGCACTTGAGCCACACCTCCAAGCCGAGGTAGTCGTCGTCACGGGGCACGCCCGCCTTCGGCGGCTCCAAGAATCGGCACATGACGCTGATCTGGAACCACGGCGGGGCGCGGTGGGCGATGTAGGACTCGCCGCCGACATAGTACGCGCCCGTCAGACGGCGGCGGTGCGGGAACCCGTCCTCGTCGCCGTCGAAGACCAGTCGCGGGTCGTTCAAGTAGCTTGTTACCTCACGCTGGACGGCCCGGAGCAACTTCTCCCGATGCCGTTGAATGGCCGCGTACTCGGCCACCGTGACGCCGGTGACGCTGAGGTCTGGCTGGGTCGCCCACACGGGCGGGTCGATGCGTGCCACCCTAAACTTCGCCATCTCATTTCCCTCAACTGGTTACTCCCGAAGGGTTTCGAGGTCCGGTCATTCCCCTTCTGAAGCCCAAGACGTTGTGGGGTGATGTCGTCGCCCTTTGAAGCATTCGGCTCCTGAGCCCCGGCAGGAGTCGCCATTGCGAGAAGAACGAACAGGACACGTCGCGGCACAACGCTAAAGGCACTTTTCATCCACGCTGAAGCAGATTGTATTTCACCCCCCGCCCGTCTGACGGACACCCGCTACTCGGGTTTCGAGCGAACCGCAAGATAATGCCAGTTCAGAGACCGAACTCGCACCTGCGCGGTCGGTCGCGGACGGCCCCGGATCACTTTGCCGAGTGTCGGCTGACTTTCACGCATTGGGTACGATGATCGTCCTGCCAGCACGTCTGACGGACACCCGTTACCCCCTCGTGGTGATTCCCATCAACCCCGCGAGGAGACGAACATGTCCACCCAGAACGAGATCCGCGAGCGCATCACCGCCGAGATCGTCACCGCCTTGGAGAAGGGCGGCTTACCCCCGTGGCGCTGCCCGTGGGGGCGGTCTGGCCCGCCCGCGAACGCCGCCACCGGTCGCCGCTACACCGGCATCAACACCCTGCTCCTGCAACTCCACCGCCAGCGGCTCGGGTTATCGTCGAGCCGCTACGCGACCTACAACCAGTGGCTGGAGGTCGGGTGCCACGTCAAGGCCCGGCCCGCACACGTTCTCAGCGGGCGCTGGGGCTGCAACGTCATCTTTTGCAAACCAATCATCAAGAAGCCGAAGGATGCCGAGGACGGCGACGAGCGCGAGGGCAAGTACCTCGTCCTGCGGAACTTCACGGTGTTCAGTGTCGATCAAGTGGAGGGCGAAGCCGCCGACCGCCTCCGGGCCGAGACCACTCTCGACCGCACCGAGTTCATCGACTTCGCCCCCGCCGAGCACGCCATCGCCGCCACCGCTGCCGACATCCGACACGGCGGCGAAAAGGCGTACTACCGCAGGCCGGTGGCCGGTGCTGGCGGCGACTACATCCAGATGCCCGAGAAGGCCCGGTTCGCGGAGGAGAAGGACTACTACCAGACGGTTCTTCATGAACTCGGGCACTGGAGCGAGGTACGACTCGGTTGGAAGGGGAGTTACGCCGAAGGCGAACTGCGGGCCGAGATGACCGCGTGTTTCGCGGCCACGGACCTCGGCCTCCCGCACGGCGACCGGATCAACAGCATGTGTTACCTCGACCACTGGCTCAAGGCGATGAAGGCGGACCCGAGATACATCTTCCGCGTCACCGCCGACGCCAGCCGCGCGGCCAACTACCTCCTCGGCTTCTCCTGCCAGCAACTGGACCAGCCCGAAGAAGTCGCGGTGGCGTGAAGTCCTCTCTGGTGAGGCGGCGCGTGCCGCCCCACTCCTCAAGTTCACACTCCTCTGACGGACACCCGGTAAACCGGTGTCTTGATCGTGCCGCCGAGCAGGTCCGCTCGGCGGCTCGTGGCTGTTCGCGCGAATCCTGCGATCCCGCAACCGACATTGCGAACCGCGATGCTGGCGCGATCCTCATCTCTCGGTCGCGTGACGGACACCCGCTACGGCCTCGGACCAGAACCACAACCCACAACCGGAGTGCCCCATGACCGACCAGAAGCCCGCCGACATGAACGACGTGGCCCCGACCGCATTAAAAGATCTCGTCGGACAGCGGGGCGTCGTCGATCAGGTGGCCGTCGCCCTCGAAGCCGCGAATGCGGACGGCAAGAAGATGGACCACGCCCTGCTCGTCGGCCCACCGGGGATGGGCAAGACCGCGCTGGCCCGCGTCGTCGCGTCCGAGATGGGGACCGAATTGCATGGGGTTCTCGGCCAGAGCCTCGTCGCGTCGTCTGACCTGAACGCGCTTCTGCTGGGGGCCAGAAATAAGGACATCATCCACGTTGATGAGGCGCACGAACTCGACCGCGAGTACCAGACCGCCCTGTACCTCGCCCTCGATCAGCGGAAGGTACTACTGCAAGGCCGCACCAAGTCCGGGCCGCAGTCGATCCCGCTCGCCGATTTCACACTGCTGCTCTCGACGACCGACGAGTACGGACTGCTCCAGCCGCTCCGCGACCGCATGAAGCTGACGCTGCGGTTCGAGTTCTACAAGCCCGAGGATCTGGCCTCGGTCGTGCGGATGCGGAGCCGCGCCCTCGGGTGGGATGTGGACGACGACGTGCTCCCGCTGATCGCCCGCCGCGCTCGCGGCACGCCCCGGCTGGCCCTTCGGCTGCTCCAGTCGTGCCGCCGCGTCTGCCGCGCCGAGGCCGAAACCGCCATCACCCACAGACACCTGCTACGGGCCTGCGACCTCGAAGGGATCGACGAAATCGGCCTCGGCCCGACCGAGCAACAATACCTCACCGCCCTTGCCGATGGGACCACCCGGCTGAACGTGGTCGCCAGTCTGCTCGGCCTGCCCGCCCGCACGGTGTCGCAGGTCGTCGAGCCGTTCCTGCTGCGGCTCGGCTTCGTCGTCAAAGACGATCAGGGACGGCGGGAACTGACCGCGAAGGGCCGCGCGCACCTGTCCAATCGCGGCAACAATCCTGTGTGATTTCCCCTTCTGAGGAGAGCGTGATGTCCACCCAGACCGTGACCACCAAGGCCGTCGTGACCGTGAGCGAAATGGCCCGCATGTGCTCGCTCAGCCGGGCACGGTTCTACCAACTCGTCCGGGCCGGGGTGTTCCCCGAGCCCGTCTACTGTCTGTCCAACCGGCGTCCCGTTTACGTCGAGGAACTGCAAGAGGTGTGCCTCGAAGTGCGGCGGCGGAACTGCGGGGTGAACGGTCGCCCCGTCCTATTCTACGCGCGGGGTCACCGGCCCCCGGCCCCGCCGAAGCCGACCCGACCGCCCAAGGCGAAGCCGCCGCAGGTCGCCCCGCACGCCGACCTGATTGACGGGCTGGCGGCGCTCGGGACGACGGCGACGGCGGATCAGGTTGGGGCCGCGATCAGGGTCGTGTACCCATCCGGGGTCGGCGGGGCCGAGCCGGGGGAGGTGCTGCGGGCCGTGTTCCTGTACCTGAAGCGCCAGAACTCGGGCGATAACGTGGGGCGATAGTTCCCTTTATCAACCCGGTTAGCCATTCGGACTGTCCACTTCCTGTCTACTTTCTGGAGACAAGCCATGAAGAATTCGGCTGATAGTGTTTTCGACGGCATCCCGGTCGGCCCCGACGAAGGTGCCCTCGTCACGGGGTTCCTGACCGGTCACGACTACGCGGCGGACACCCGCCGCGCCTTCGGCAACGACATCAGGAAGTTCGCCCGGTGGTTCGCCGAGGCCAACCGGGAGCCGTTCGTCGTCGGGCGCGTGACGACGCGGGACATCACCGACTTCCGCGACCACCTGCGGCGCGACAGGCAGCAGGCGGTCGCCACCGTTAACCGGGCGCTGGTCACGGTGCGGACGCTCTTCGGCTGGCTGGCGGATCAGGGCCGCGTGCCCGCGAATCCGGCGAAGCCGGTCAAGGAACTGCGGCGGCAGGCACTCGCCCCCAAGGGGCTCGACCGGGCGCAGGTGAGGAAGTTGCTACGAGAGGTCGAGCTTCGGCAGGACGTGCGGGCCGACGCGCTCTTCCACCTGCTGCTGTTCACCGGCTGTCGGGTCGGCGACCTCGTGGCCCTCGAACTCCACGACCTCCTGCTCGGCGAGCGGGCCGGGACCGTCGTGTTCCGCTTCGGCAAGGGGAACAAGCAGCGGTCGGTGCCGCTGCCGCTCCCGGCGCGGCGGGCCGTCCAGACCTACCTCGACGCGCGGCCCCCGGTGGAGACGGCCAAGGTGTTCGTCGGCGAGCGCGGGGCGCTGACCGCCCGAGGCGTCCGCGCCGTGTGCGACAAGTACAGCGCGGTCACGGGCATCGACCTGCACCCCCACCTGTGCCGCCACACCTACGCCCACCGCTACTTGGAGGAGACCAACGACCTCGTGGCGCTCGCCCAGAACCTCGGGCACGAGTCGCTGAACACGACGGCCCGGTACACCCGCCGCCGTGAGAAGGATCTGGCCGAGGCAGCGGAAAAGCTGAGCTACTGACGGCCACCCCTTACGCCCCCACCGGGGACCGAGATCGCACCTACGAGTTCGGTCGCGGGCGGCACACCGCCGTCCCGCCCCCGGTCCCACACCTCGAAGGGGGCGAATCATGTCAACGCGGTGCGAACGGGGCGGGCAGGAGGAATTCGGCGTGGTCGAACACGCAGGGCGGGAGTTCCGCGCGCTCGGGGCGTCGGTCGTCGGGCGGCACGTCACCGGGTACACGCGGCTCGGGACCGGTGACCTCGCCCTGACGACGTGGGGCGGGAAGACCACGCTCGCGTGCCGGTCGGAGGTCGTGCGGGAGTTCCGCGACGGGTCGCTGGCGGTCGTGTTCCGGTTGACCAAGGGCCGGTTCGTCGCCGGGTACGCGCTCGGCGAGAACTGGATGTTGTTCCGGGGCGAACTCCTCGCGGACGCCGACCACGAGGACGCGCGAAGGACCGCCCTCTGCCTCGCCGACCACTTCGCCGAGCGGGACGCGGAGGACGACCTCTGTTGGGAGGAAGCGGACTGACGGACACCGGCTACCGGCCACGGGCAAACACCTTTCCTCGCAGGAGACTCAACATGAGCGCGATCAAGGCCCGTGGTTTGTACGCCGGTCAAGAATTGAACGACATCCCGGTTCTGAACTGTACTTTCCGCGAACTTATAGGCCGTCGAGTTGAGTTGTCGGCTGGGTAGTAGACGAATGCCGGCCCGTCCGGGACGATGGCGTTACCACACAACCCTCGTACCCCGAACGGACGCGGCGATGCCATCTTCGCATACCCCAGCCC
>JAFKJJ010000329.1 GCA_017306025.1 Planctomycetota bacterium | reverse complement strand
CGCGCGCCGAGTTCGTCGGCCGCACGCTGCCCGACGTGACCGGCGGGGCCGAGCGCGTGCCCGATTACGTCCGCCGGGCCGCCGCGGGCGAAACGTGCTCCCGGGCGGACGCTACCCACCGGCGCTGCGACGGGACCGCCCTGCGGGTGGAGGTGAGCGCGGCCCCCGTGGAGTGGGCCGGCCGCGCCGCGGTTCTCGCCACACACCGCGACGTGACCGACCGCGTGCAGAGCGAGGAGCGGCTCCGCCGGTCGGCGAAGCTGGAGGCGGTCGGGCAGCTCGCCGGGGGCGTGGCGCACGACTTCAACAACCTGCTCACCGTCATCACCGGCTACGCGGACGTCGCGGCCGACCTGGTCACCCCGAACGACCCCACGGCCGAGGCGCTCCGCGAGATCCGCGCCGCCGCGCTCCGCGCCGCCGATCTGGTCCGGCAACTGCTCGCGTTCAGCCGCCAGCAGGTGCTCCGCCCGCGCCCGGTGCGGCTCGGCGATCAGGTCGCCAACCTGCGAAAGATGCTCGTGCGGCTGATCGGCGAGGACGTGAGCCTCGTCACCTCGGCCGAGCCGGATCTGGCCGTCGTCCGGGCCGACCCGGGCCAGCTCGACCAGGTGCTCATCAACCTCGCGGTCAACGCCCGCGACGCGATGCCCAAGGGCGGAACGCTGACGATCGAGTGCCGCAACTTCGCGGACGGGGCGGACCGGTTCGTGCGCCTGACGGTGTCGGACACCGGGACCGGGATGACGGACGAGGTGAAGGCGCGGGTGTTCGAGCCGTTCTTCACCACCAAGGAACTCGGAAAGGGGACCGGTCTGGGGCTGGCAACGGTGCTGGGCATCGTCGAGCAGTCGGGCGGGCGGATCGCGGTCGAGAGCCGGCTCGGGGTCGGCACGACGTTCCGGGTGGACCTGCCGGCGGCCGACGCGGCGCCGGCGAACGAGGGCCGTCCCGTGCGCGAGGCCCCGTCGCGCGGGTCCGAGACGATCCTCCTGGTAGAGGACGAGCCGGCCGTGCGGATGATGGCCCTGCACGCGCTGCAGTCGTGCGGGTACGCGGTGCTCGACGCCGAGAACGGCGAGCAGGCGCTGCGCGCGGTCCAGTCGTTCGGGATTCCGATCCGGCTGTTGGTGACCGACGTGGTGATGCCCGGCATCGGCGGGCGCGAGTTGGCCGACCGGCTGAAGGTGGCGCAGCCGGCGGTGCGGGTGCTGTACATGTCCGGCTACACCGACGACGAGAGCGTTCGCCGCGGGGTCGAGGCGGACCGCGTTCACTTCCTTCAAAAACCGTTCACGCCGCAAGTCCTGACCCGGCGCGTGCGCGCGGTCCTCGACGCGAGCGCGTGAGCACCCGGCGCTCGGCCCGCGGTAACGCGAGCGGCCGCCGCGAACCGGTCCACCTCGCGCTCCACGGCGTCGAGTAGCCGTTCGATACTGTCCATCGACCCGGTGAGCGCCTGTTCGTCCAACCGGGCCGCGGCGGCCGACCCGGAGCGCGCCCCGATCGCGGCGAGGTTCCCCTTCAGCGCCTGTGCCCTCCGGTGGGTCGCGTCCGGGTCCCGTGCGGCCACGGCGGCCCGGAGGTCGCCCCGCTGGCCGGGCCACTGGATCAGGAACATGCTGGTCAGCCGGTCCAGGTACGGCGCGTCGTCGCCCAATCCGGCCAGCGCCGCGGGCCGATCGAACACCGAGTCGGACGGACCCGGGGGCGGAGCCGCGGCCGGCGCTTCGACCGGTGGCGCGGGTGGCGCGTGTCCGCGCCAGACGGGCGGCAGATACTGCTCCATCTCGCGCGCGAACGTGCGGATGTTGAGCGGCTTGGAATAGCACCCGTCAAATCCGGTGGCGAGGAGCCGGTCCCGTTCCTCGGCGGAGTCCGCCAGACCGGTTACCGCGACGACGGGCATTCCGGACTGCCGGAGGTGGCGCAGTTGGCGGAGCACCTCGACGCCGTCCATGAGCGGCATGAGCACGTCGCACAGGATCAGGTCCGGGGGCTCGTAGTCGGCCGATCGCAGCGCCTCCCGGCCGTCCGGCACACCGTACGAATGGTGCCCGGCGGTCCGCAGGAGCGAGATCAGGAGCGCCCGGCTGCTGTCGTCGTCGTCGATGATCAGGATGTTCGCCATTCGTAACTCCTGTTGGCGCTGTGGCGGACGATCCCTCGCCGTCGGTGTCGCCGGCCCTGATGAGGACGACAGCTCCGACGGCCGATCGCCTCCGGATCGGCCGCAAGACGACGGGTTCGTTCGGGGCGGATGTGGGGCCGCCCGTTTCGGGTGCGGCCCGACCGGTGCGCAAACATAGGCCACCGGGTGCCCACGGTCAAAAAGTGGACGTTATTATCTTTTTGTCGCCACCGACTTTCAGGGCGTGATCGGACGAGTCGTCCGACCCGCGAGTTCCGCGCGAGAAGTGCGAACCAAGAAAAGCGCCCGGGGGAAGTTCTCCCGGGCGAACAGCGCCGGCGGCGCTGCGCTTCCTCTCGTCGCCGGTTCGGCCGTTCGGCGTTACGCCCGTCCGCCCGCCGCGGCCTGCACCACGGCCAGCAAGCTGCTCAGGCCGACCGGCCTTTCCAGAACTGCGACGACCGGCGATGTGGCCGGGGTGTCATGGCCCACCGGCCCGTTCGGCGGGGCACCGAGCAGCACCACGGGCACCCGCTTCGTGTCCCGCCCGCGGAGGTATTCCAACACCCCGTCCGCACCGCCCCAGAGCAGGTTCGCGTCGAGAACGATCAGGGCCACGCCGGCGGTCAACTCGTGGAGGACCGCGACACACTCCAGCCCGTCGGTCGCCGTCGCGACGGTGTAGCCGTGGTCGGCGAGGTAGTGGCGGGCGGCCGACCGCAGCCGGTCGTCGCCGGTGGCCAACACCACGAACGGCTTCAACGGCTCCGCGGGGCGCCGGGCCGCCGTTTCGTCCGGCCGTGATGCCCCGTGCCGGAAGTCGGCGACCTCGATCTCGTTGGCGGTCAGCGGGAGGTTCGTCGCGGCCATCGCCGCGTGCTGGGCGAGTTGCTTCGCGTGGTAGCTGGTGGCGCGCCCGCGGAGGACGAACCCCCCGCCGCGGATGACGACGCAAAGGTCGGGGACCCGGCGCCCGAGTACCTGGCGCACCAGTCTGTCGAGCGACGAGACGGGGTCGCGGTGGTTACCCGGGGCGGATCGGGTCGGTTCGAGGTCGTGCCCGGTCATGGCTGCTCCTCTCGGTGGGCGCGAAAGCAGGAAGTGGGCGGACAGGCACCGGTATCGGCGAGTGATTCGACACGAGGGCGTATCCCGTGAGGGAGCTTAACCAAAACGGCAAGGGGCTCCAGTCGGGAGCGGGGGAGACAAAACTTGTGGGGAAAACCCCGACAAACAATTCGGGAGGGGAGCCGACGCATTTTTAATCTAAACAGATCGCTTGGTAGAATGAGGCTTCGCGGATGGGAGACCGGTGATGCCAAATACCACGCCCGGGGCGACAGATTCCGGGGCCGGGCCGGCCGAACGTCCGGCCGATCGGCCCGATTTGCCGGCGGCCGACGGCGACCTGGCCAACCTGTTCAACTGCATCGACATTCCCCTCGTGTTCCTGGACGCGGGGCTGTGCGTCAAGCGGTTCACGCCGGCGGCCGCACGGCTGTTCGGCCTCGACCCCACCGACACCGGCCGCCCCGTCGGCGACGTCGCAGGGACGTTCGCCGCCGACCTCCTTCGCGACGCCGAGCAGGTGGTGCGGGATTCCGAGCCGCGTGAGCGCGAGGTGCGCGCCGGCACGGGCCGCTGGTTCACCCGGCGGATCGTCCCCTACCGGGCGCCGGACGGGCGCACCGACGGTGTGGTGGTGACCTGTGTCGACGTCACGGAGCGCAAGCGGACCGCCGATGCGGCCGCCCGCCGGCTCGCGGCCATCGTCGAGGGCACCGCGGACGCCATCTTCAGCAAGGACCTGGCCGGCACCGTTCAGACCTGGAACGCCGGCGCCGAGCGCCTCTTCGGGTACGCGGCCGACGAGATCGTCGGGCGCTCGATCCGGCCGACCATCCCGGTCGATCGCGTCGGGGAGTGGGCCGCCGCCATGACCCGACTGGCGCGGGGCGAGCACGTCGAGCAGATGGAGACGGAGCGGGTTCGCAAGGACGGCCGGCGGGTCCCGGTCGTGCTGACGTACTCGCCGATCCGCGACGCCGACGGCACGGTCGCGAGCGTTTCGGCGATCGCGCGCGACGTCACCGACCGCGCGCGGACCGAGCAGGCGCTGCGCGAGAGCGAGCAGCGGTTTCGGCTCATGGCCGACGCCGCCCCGGTCCTGATCTGGCTGAGCGGGGCCGACAAGGTATGCACGTGGTTCAACAAGTCGTGGCTGGACTTCGTCGGCCGTCCGATGGAGCGGGAACTCGGTAACGGGTGGGTCGAGAACGTTCACCCCGAGGACCGCGACGGCTGTTTGGACGCGTACGGTGTCGCCTTCGACGCCCGCCGGCCGTTTCGGATGGAGTACCGGCTCCGGCGGCACGACGGCGAGTACCGGTGGGTTCTGGACACCGGCGCCCCGCTCGTGGTCGCCGACAGCGGGTTCACCGGCTTCGTCGGGTCGTGTATCGACATCACCGAGCGCAAGGCCGCCGAACGGGCGGTGCTGGCGAGCGAGGAGCGCTTGCAGGCGATCCTCAAGACCGCGGCGGACGCCATCATCACCATCGACCGGGGCGGGATCATTCAGTCGATCAACCCGGCCGCCGAGCGCACCTTCGGTTATACCGCCGCCGAGATGGTCGGCCGGAACGTGAACGCCCTCATGCCCTCGCCCGACCGGGAGGAACACGACGCCCACATCCTGAGGTACCTGCGCACCGGGGAGCCGCGCGTCCTCGGCACCAGCCGGGAGGTCGCGGCGCGGCGCAAGGACGGCACCGTCTTTCCGGTGGACCTGGCGGTCAGCGAGATCAAGCACCTGGAGCTGTTCACCGGCATCGTCCGCGACGTCACCCGGCGCAAGGAGCTGGAACGCGAGGTGGTCGAGGTCGCGTCCCTGGAGCAGCGCCGCATCGGCCAGGACCTGCACGACAGCGTGGCCCAGGAGCTGACCGCCCTCAACCTCCTGGCCGGGGAACTGGCCGAGGCGCTCCGGACCGACCGGCCCGGCGCCGCCCGGCTGGTCGAACGGCTGACGCGGGGGGTGCAGCGGAGCCAGCTCGAACTCCGGGCCGTGCTGCGCGGGCTGCTCCCGGTGGCGGTGGAATCGGAGGGGCTCATGGCGGCGCTGGCGGACCTGGCCGACCGCACCCAGCGCGAGGGGCGGGCGGCCTGCACGTTCGAGTGCCCCGAGCCGGTCGCGGTGGCGGACAACCTGATCGCGACCCACCTGTACCTGATCGCCCAGGAGGCGGTCCACAACGCGGTGCGGCACGCCCGGCCCGGGTGCGTCCGCATCAGCCTGGGGGCGGACCGCCGGCTGGTCCTGTGCGTCCGCGACGACGGCACCGGCATGCCCCGGGCGCCGACGGAAGTTCAGGGCCTGGGACTGCGCATCATGAGCAACCGGGCCGCGATCATCGGCGCGACGCTGAGCATCGAGCCGGCGCGGCCCACCGGCACCGCGGTCACGTGCGTCCTACCGAGGGGCACCCATGAGCGGAAGACAGGCGAAGAAGCGGGCCCGCGTCCTGATCGTCGATGACCACCCGGCGGTGCGCGAGGCCCTGTCGCTGCGGATCGGCCGGCAGCCGGACCTGGAGGTCTGCGGCGAGGCCGCGGACATGGGCGAGGCCCTGCGCCTGCTCGCCCCCGCGCGGCCCGACGTGGCCGTCGTCGACATCTCCCTCCGGGCCAGCAACGGGATCGAGCTGATCAAGCGCATCCGCGACCGCGACGACCGGGTCCGCGTCCTGGTCTGGTCCATGCACGGCGAGTCGCTCTACGCGGAGCGCGCGCTCCGCGCCGGGGCGCTGGGCTACGTCAACAAGGACCGGGCCACCGACACCATCGTCGACGCCATCCGGAGCGTTTTGGAGGGGAAGGTGTGGCTGAGCGAGGCGATGGCCAACCGGCTGTTGCAGCGGACCGTCGGCGCGTACCACACCCACGGCACCGGCTTCTTCGCGTCGGGCCGCTCGGGCATGATGACGAACGCCGGGTGCTCGCCCACCTTGAACGCCTTCTTGGGAGGCACCGCCACTTTTTCGGGACCCTTCGCCGGCGGTTCGGCGGTCGCGGCCAGGGGGGCGACCGCGAGAACGGCGACCAGGGGGATCAGACGGGCCGTCGGTTTCATAATGCGTGCTCACTCGATCGTCGGAGGAGATCTCAGAACGGTGGTCGCCGGCCCGGGAGGCTCGTCCCCGGCTTCACGCCGAGGGCTCGCGCCTTCGGTTCCGCGGTCCCGGCCCGAACACGAGACAGAAACGTGCGGGCGGACCAATGGTACCACTCCACCGCGACGCGGGCGATAACACGAAAGCCGGGTAGCTCTGACCCGAGTGCTTGAGGTGCCGCCCGCCGACCAGTTGATTCGAGACGTCATACCGGATCGCGCACTTCGGAACCGTGCTTTGATGGCGCGGGCCGCGATCCCGTACCACTTTCGGCCGCGAAGCGGGCGCCCGCGGGCGCGGCCGCATGGGTCCTCGTCGCCCCTCATACGGCGGGGCGGTCGTGCTCCAGTACCCACTGCGTCGCGAAATGGGCCAGTTGCGTGCCGTCGGTCAGGTCGAGCTTCTGGCGGATGCGGTCGCGGTAGGTCTCGATCGTCTTGACGCTCAGTCGGAGCCGCTCGGCGATGTCCGCGGTCTTCGTGCCGTGCCCGATCAGGCGGAACACCTCCAGCTC
>JAFKJJ010000328.1:3855-10693 GCA_017306025.1 Planctomycetota bacterium | reverse complement strand
CGGCACGCATCGGCGCGGGCAGGAGATCGAGGCGGCGTTCGTGCGCACCATGCGCCGGCTCGGCGCGCTGATGTAGGGGCGGACGCCTCAGGGCGCGGAGCGGACGCGCTCCTTGAACGCCGGCGACACTTCGGGGATGAACGGCCCGCACTCACCAACACGGACTTAAAGAAATCCGAAGCGGAATACTTCACCCCTACTACCGATCAGACGACTCGGCCTTACGCTCGTTGTGCAATTTGCCATCGCACAAGTAATCGGCCCAGTTGCTCCGCAAGGGTGGCCGGGTCGGAGTCGTTGACGACGACCGCGTCGGCCCGTGCCTTTTTCACGTCCGCGGACCACTGGGCGGCCTCGCGGGCGGCCAGTTCGTCTTCGCCCCACCCGCTGCGAGTCGCCAGGCGGGCCAGACGAGCGGCCCGCGGGGCGTCGACGTACACGAGGCGATCAACCACATCGCCCCACCCGGCTTCGAGCAGTACGGCCGCGTCCAAGACGACGAACGCGACGTCCGGGTTCGCTTGCGCCGCGGCAATTTCTCGTTGTGTGCGATCCCCAATATAGGGGAACACCGTCCGCTCCAGCGCGTTCCGCTCGGCCGCATCGCCAAACACGATCCGCCCGATTTCCCGACGGTCGAGCGAGCCGTCCGGTTTGCGAACGCGCCCCCCCCAACGGTTAACGAGCGCCGCGACGATTTCCGGCTGCCTCAGCGCCTCGTGCCCGAGGGCGTCGGCGTCGATCACGTGTCCGCCGCGGGCCGCGAGGCACCGTCCGACGGTGCTCTTACCGGCCCCGATCGCGCCGATCAGGCCGACCACGGGCTTCGGGCCGTGCTTGAAGCCGGTCATCCGGACGTTTCCGCTGGCCTAATAGATTCCGCCCTTGATCCGTTCCGGTGTCAGGTGCGACGGTTGCTCCGCGCCTCCGGGAACCGAATCGGCCCCACGTTTCCACCCCTTCGGTGTGGCCTGTTCGTCCTGCTGTGTTTCCGACTTCGTCGCCGGCGGTGAACTCTTCGTCCCCCACAGGCACTGGCAGCACTCGCAGCAGCCGGAAGCGGCGGTGGTCACCAGAAGACCACCCAGAAAAATCCCGACCCGGACGGCCCGAATTCCCCACATCACGATTTCCCCCGCGCTCGCTCTGGTCGCGTACCGACCACCGACCCCCCGGTCGGTCGCGATCCCGATCCGGTGCGACGCCACGAGCGCGCGGGATTTACCCGGAAACATCCTCTACATCCAGCCAGTTCGGCCCGGCGCCCACGTCCACCTTTAACGGCACGTTCAGCTCGAGCGCGCCGGTCATTTCGGTTCGCGCCAGCTTCGCCACCGCCGCCACCTCTTTCGGCGGGGCCTCGAACACGAGTTCGTCGTGAACGGTAAGTAGCATCCGAGCTTGCAACTTCTGCGCCGAGAGTCCGCGATGCACCGCCAGCATCGCCCGCTTCATCAGGTCCGCGGCCGAACCCTGGATCTCGTAATTGATCGCCTCCCGCTCCGCCTGCCCGCGGTTCTGGTATCGCGGCTGCGAACTGATGCCCGCCGGGTCCAGCCGTCGCTTGCGGCCGAGCAGCGTATGGACCTCGCCGGTCTTCCGGACGTTCGCGAGCAGGTCTTGTTGGTATTCGAGCACCTTCGGGTATCGAGCGAAGTAGGCGTCGATGAACTCCGCGGCCTCCCCCTTTGGAATAGAGAGCCGCACGGAGAGCCCCATCGCGCTCATCCCGTACAAGACACCGAAATTGACCGTCTTCGCCATCCCGCGTTGCGCCTTCGTTACATCTTCTTCCTTCACCTTGAAGATCTGAGCGGCCACCGCGGTGTGAACGTCGCGGTCGGCCTCGAACGCCGCCCTCAGCGTCTCGTCCCCGGTGAAATGTGCCAGAAGACGTAGCTCGATCTGCGAGTAGTCGGCCGTAATCAGCGTCCACCCGTCTTGCGGGATGAACGCCTTTCGCAACTGCGCCCCCTGCTCGGTGCGGGCCGGGATGTTCTGCAAGTTCGGATCGCTCGAACTCAATCGACCCGTTTCGACCGCCGCCTGGTTAAACGACGTGTGAACGCGGCCGTTTTTGTCTGCGATCGTCGGGAGCACATCGACGTACGTGTTCTTCAGCTTGATGAGCTTGCGATATTCGATCAGCTTTTTCGGCAGCGCGTGGCCGAGGGCCGCGAGCCGTTCGAGCGACTCCTGATCTGTAGACGGCTCGTTCTTGATTCCTGTTCGCTTCTGGACCGGAAGTTTCATCTCTTCGAACAGGATTTTTTGCAGCTCCTTCAGCGAGCCGATGTTGAACTCGCGGCCCGCGAGCGCGTGGACGTCTTTTTCGATGGCCGCGAGATCGGTCGCCATCTCACCGCCGAGCTTCTCCAAGAATGGCACATCAACACGAATCCCGACCAGTTCCATGTCAGCCAGAATTCCGATGAGAGGCACTTCGACTTCGTCATAGAGCCGTCGGAAGCCCCGCTCGGCGAGCTGCGGTTCGAACCGGGCGGCCAGTTGCAGCGCCGCGTCGGCGTCCTCGCCCGCGTACCGCGTCACGAGCGGCACGCGAACCTTGTCCATCGTGATCTGCTTCTTGCCCCTACCGATTAACTCGCTGATGGCGATGTTCTTGTGGCCGAGTTCGGAGAGCGTGAGGTCGTCGAGCCCGTGCGCCCGTGCGCCGGGGTTGAGCAGGTAGTGCGCGATCATCGAATCGCCCGCGACACCCGCGAGATTCACACCGGCCGCGGCCAGCGCGATTTGATCGAACTTGATGTTGTGGTTCCGCTTCTCGACTTCCGGATCTTCGAAGATCGGTTTCAGAGCCGCGAGCGTCTTGTCGGGGTCGAGTTTCGGATCTTCTTCGGGCGCGCGGACCGGGAGGTAGTACGCGGCCTTCGGCTCCCACGCGAAGGAGTAGCCCACGATCGGATCACCAACCGGGTTCAGCCCGGCCGTTTCGAGGTCGAAGACGAACGCCTTTTGCTTCTTCAGATTCGCGAGGAACGCTGCGAACTTTTCATCGGTGTCAACGGTTTCGTAACGGTCATAGCTCCAGGTGTCGGTCGGCAGCGCGGCTTCGGCCGGTGCGGGCGCGGGAAGGGGCGGTGCGAGCGCCGCCATCGCGCCGGGCTCCTCCATCAGTTCATCGAACAGGCTCGGCGTCTTGGGTGCGGCTTTCTTCGCCTTGCCCTTCCCCTTCGCGGGCTTCGTCGGTTCGGTGGGCGCCGCCGCGGAGGGCGCAGTTGGGACGCCGCGGCCGTCATCGGACCCGGACGGTACGGCGGGCGCGGCCGGAGCGGGGGCGAGGCCGGCGATTGTCAGCGCCTCGGCGTTCTTCTTCGCGCCGCTACTCGCGAGCGTCTTGCGCACGCGTTCCGCGAACCCCCGGAACCCGAACTCGTGGAACAGCTCCAGGAGCTTTTGCCCATCCCAGTCGCGGCGCTTCCAGTTCTCCCAGTCGAATTGGATCGGCACCTTCTTGTCGAGCGTGACGAGCTTTTTGCTCTTTTCGAGGTCGCCGTTGGCGATCGCGTCTTTGAGAGCCTGTTTGATCTTGGGGCCGCCCGGGGCCTCGTCCGCATGTGCGATAAGGTTGTCGAGCGTGTCGTACTGCTGGAGCCACTTGGCCGCGGTCTTCGGCCCGACGCCTTTCACGCCCTTCACGCCGTCGACCGAATCGCCCACGAGTGCCTGAAAATCGATCACCTGATCGGGCCGAACGCCCCAATCCGCGACGATTCCCGCGGCGTCGAGGATCTCGCCGTCTTTCCGGAGGTTGAGCATCTTCACCTTGTCGGTGACGAGCTGACGGCAGTCCTTGTCGGCGGTGCAGAGGAACACGTCGAGCCCGCGCGCGGCGCCCTCGGCCGAAACCGTCGCCATCACGTCGTCGGCCTCGTAGCCGGGGACGATCAGGAACGGAATCCGCATGGCCTCCAACACCTGTTGGATGAGCGGCTCCTGGCGGACGAGGTCGTCCGGCGGCGGGTCGCGGTGGGCTTTGTAGCTCGCGTCGATCCCGACGCGGAACGTGGGCGCTTCGTGGTCGAGGGTGGCAATCAGATAGTCGGCACCGCGGTCGTACAGGTTCATCAGCGATCGTGTGACGCCGAACACGGCGTTCGTGGGTCGGCCGTCCGGGGCGGTCATCGGCCCCAGGCCGTAGAACATCTGGAAGATGAGCCCGTGAGCGTCGAGTAGATACACGCTGCCCGCGGAAGCCGGGTCCGACATCGGATTTGGAACCTGTGAGACGAGACACGCGCGGTTGTGGCAGGAAACCGCTTTGAGAGCGACGGACAGACCTGAACACGCGAGACGTATGTGGGAGTAGTGTAGCGGCCGGGGGCGCACGGGGTCAAGCCCGGCTCCCGCGTACGGGCACCGCGGCACGGCCCGATCTGTCCCCGCGTATACTACCAGATAAGGTGCCCGATACAACCCGGCGCGGCGCCACCGGCGTCCTCGGCACAACCGCATTGCCCGCGCGGGGTTGGGGCGCCTTTCGTGTTGACACGCCCCCCACGCCCTTTAAGCTCAAAGAAGAATCGTGAAAGGTGTCGCCGCACCGCGCCATCCCCCCATGGCGGTGTCGCGCGACGTTCCCGGAAACACGACACGTCTCGCCGCCCCGACCACCCGCACCGAGGAACACATGGCCAAGAAGTCAAAAGAGACGAGTACACCACTGGTGTTCTCGCTGGTGTTCTTCATCCTGACGACCATCGCGTTCGGGGTGATGTGGTACCTGGCGTACTCCGACCAGCAGACCTACATCGACGCCAAGGCGAAGGCGGAAAAGGACCTGGCGAACGTGCGCAACTCGGCCCGCGAGGCCGAGCTCCTGGCCCGCGTCTACCGGCTCTACATGGGCGTCGAGATCGACCCGGAAGACAAGACGACGATCGCCAACGAGTCCAAGCCGGGCGACAAGATCGCGGCCGAGCTGACCAAGCTCAACGCCGCGATGGCCAAGAAGCTCGGTGTCGCCGACGCCGGCGCGCTGCCCGACGACTTCAAGTTCTGGACCACCGACGCGAACAACAAGGCCAACGCCCCGCCGGCGGAGGGGTTGGCCGACCAGATCGGCAAACTGGGCAAGAAGGACATCGCGTACAAGGCCGCGGAGGACGAGCGCGAGTCGTACAAGAAGCAGATCGAGGGCATGAAGGTCGCCGCGAAGAGCCTGGCCGACGTGCAGAAGAAGTTCCAGGCCGAGATCGACAAGATGCCCACCCAATTTAAGGACGAACTCAAGAAGGTGACCGACGGGTTCGACAACCGCACGAAACTGTACCAGGCGGCCGAGAAGGCGGCCAACGACAAGATCGCCCAGGTCACCGAGGAGCGAGACCGGCTCGAACGGCAGGTGGGTAAGCTCAAGGAGCGGATCACCCAGCTCGAGGACAACAACCAGATCCTCCAGGTGGAAGTGAGCAAGGTCAAGGGCGGCAAGGAGTCGTTCGCCTTCGAGGAGCCACAGGGCAAGATCCTCCGGAAACTGCCCGAGGGCGTGGTCGAGATCAACCTCGGCTCGACCGCGGGCGTGCGGCCGGGCCTGACGTTCACCGTGCTGCCGACCGACTTCCCGGAGAAGGGGCGGCAGTCGCGGATGCGGATGCTCCGCGTGCCCGACGGGCGCGGCGGGTACAAGTCGGTCGAGTCGTTCGTCCCGAAGGGGTCGATCGAGGTGTACGAGGTGGTCGGCCCGACGCTGTCGCTGGCCCGCATCCAGCCGGGCACCGAACTCGACCCGATCCGCGACGGCATCGCGGTCGGCGACCTCCTGTACAACTCGGTGTGGCGCAAGGGCGTGGCCGATCACATCGCGCTCATCGGCATCTTCGACATCAACGGCGACGGCGCCGACGACATCGAGAGCGTGGTCCGCGACCTGACGAAGATGGGCATCCCGGTGGACGCCTACTACGACATGAAGAACCGCAAGTGGGTCGGCCAGGTGACCGAGCGCACCCGGTACATCGTTGAGGGGTACAAGCCGATCACCAGCGGCAACGACCCGCTGATCGAGGAGAAGACGAAGCTCCTGGGCGCGATCGACAAGGCCGTGACCGAGGGCCGCCAGAAGGGCGTGACCACGGTGGACTTCCGCGACTTCTTCGGCCGGATGGGGTACAAGTTCCGGCTCGACGTGAGCGACGACAAGATCAACCAGGCGACCGGCCCGTACATCAGCAACGTGGGCGTCGGTGCGATGCCGCCCAGCCCGTAAAGGCACAGTTCTGAGTGCCGGGTGCTGAGAGAAGGCCGAAAACCGGGGCGCAACTCCGCCTCTGGTCTTCGGCCTTCTCTCAGCACCCGGCACTCAGAACTAATTCGGCCGTTCCTTCGACCGCCAGCGCCACGGCCGCCCCGTCGGGCGTGAGCCACTCTACCAGCGACCAGCCGGGGCCGGCGAGTTGCGGGTCGCGGACCGCGTTCACCCGGGGCGGCAACTCCGGGTGCAGTTCCACGTCGAAATCGGCCAGGCACCCGACCGTCGCGCCGGCCGCCTTGATGACCGCCTCCTTACACGTCCACCCGCGGAAGAACCCCGCCAGCCGGTGCCGTTCGGGAAGCGCGCGGAAAGCGGCCCCCTCGGCCGCCGAGAAGTACCGCCCGACGAGGCCGTCCGCGTCGGCCAGCGGGCGCGGGCGCTCGACGTCCACGCCCACGCGGCTGCGCCCCGCGGCCAGCACCGCGACGCCGTCGGTGTGCGTCACGTTGAAGTGCAGCCCGACATCCGTCGCGAGGACCGGCTTGCCCGACGGGAGGTACTCCAGCGGCACCGCGGCCGGGTCGACGCGCAGGTAGTCCGCGAGCAGTTCGTGATCGGCCGCCG
>JAFKJJ010000328.1:0-3830 GCA_017306025.1 Planctomycetota bacterium | reverse complement strand
CGATCTTGTACCGTACCGCCCGCGCCCGTTCGTCGGGCGTGAGCCGGCCGAACAGGTCGGCGGGGCTCACCGGCGGGCGCGTCAGGTCCACCACCCACGCGAGCACCTCACCCGCGCACGGGGGGCACTCGAACGCGGCCGGACAGCTCGCCACCCGCACGCGAACGCCCTCGCGCGCCGTAACCCCCGTCTTCATGCGTCCACTTTGGCCTTTGAAATCGCGACCGGAAAGGCTATCCGGCGTGGTTATGAACACACTCATTTTGCTCTCCGCGGTGGCCGCCGGCCAGCCGCCCGCTCCCCCCGCGCCTCAAGTACCCCCGGCGGCCCCCGCCGCGTTTCACGCGCCCGCCCCCGCGGCGGCGAAGGGCGACGTGAAAGCCGGGCCGCCATTGGTACACGTTTTCGACCTGTTCCACAATGGGACCGGGACGGTCACGATCACCAAAATCGAATCCGGGTGCGGGTGCCTCCGGCAGACGCTCGGGGCACAGGTCCTTCAACCCGGTCAGCAGACGAAGCTCGAACTGGAAGTGAACACGCTCACGCAGCCGGACGGGCCGAACCGCTGGCAGGTCACCGTGGGGTACAAGTTGGAAGCGCCCGGCGCGCGACCGCAGACGGGCGAGTTGCTCCTTCAGGTTACCGCGACGCTGTCGCGCGACATCCAGGTGAACCCGCCGCAGGTCGGGTTTTCGACCGCGGGGGAAGCGAGCCAGGTTCTCGTCGTTTCGGACCGGCGCCCGAAGCCGCTGACGGTGACAAGGGCCGCGAGCTCGTCGCAACACCTGACGGTCGAGGTCGGTGCGGTCGCGAACGCGGCCGGTCAGCCGCGGACGCAGTCCGTGACCGTGAAACTGGCCGCGGCCGCCCCGGCCGGGCACCGCGACGAGGTCGTCGTGTTGTACACGGACGACCAGGAGTGCCCGGAGCTGCGCGTACCCGTTCGGGTGCTGAAGCGGGCCGCGGGCGGCGTGACCGTGACCCCGGAGGCGGTGACCCTGCGTCTCGCGGCCGGCCAGACGGAAGGTTCGGCGCTGGTGCAGTTGCGCTCGTCCGACGGAAAGGCCGTGAGCATCGCGGGCGCGGAAAGCGATCTGCCGGGCGTGACCGTAAAGTGTTCGACCGGGAGCGGCCCGGTGGCGACGGTGCGGATCACGGTACCGGAAGCGGTTACGGCGCAACCGGGGCGCTGTACGGTCCGCGTGCGACTGAGCGAACCGGGCGGTGAGGTCGCGATCCCGGTCGCGTGGACCAGCGCGAAGAAGTGAAGAAGGGGAGCCACAGATAAGCACGGATCAGACAGCCGGTAGAGGGCGGACAAAGGGTACAGGACGGCCCCCCGCCACTCGTGCCTGTGCTCCGACCGCGGCTCCGATTTCTTCCTGTCCGATCCGTGTTTATCTGCGCTCATCTGGGGCTCCCCTTCTCCGACAAGCGAAATCGAGAGCAAAAGGCCGCGATCGTGAGGTAAAATGTCGGGCGAAGCGGCACGGTCTTCCTCTCCCGACAGGAGGTTGCCAACTTGGACGGTCAGCCCACCGAGCGGGGTCAGCGGCTCTCGCGCGCGGCCGCTCAGCGTTTGAGCCTGTACCTGCGGTGCGTGGCCGGTTGGCCGGCGGACGGGGAGAAGGTGTCCAGCGGCCGGATCGCGGAAGCCGTCGGGGTGAGCGACGCCCAGGTGCGCCGCGATCTCGCGGCGCTGGGTCACCTGGGGCAGCGCGGGGTCGGCTACGACGCCCGCGAACTCGCCGGCGCGATCCGCACCGCTCTGGGCATCGACCGGCCGTGGCGCGCGGTGCTGGTCGGCGTCGGCAACCTGGGCCGCGCGCTCCTCAAATACCAGGGCTTCCGGGCGCAGGGGTTCGAAATCGTCGGCCTGTTCGACAGCGACCCCGCGAAGGTCGGGAGCGAGGTGGAGGGCCTGACCATCGAGCCGGTGTCGGCGCTGACCGAGCGGGCCGTCGCCCTTCAGGCGGAACTCGGCGTGCTGACCGTCCCCGGCGAGACCGCGCACGCGGTTTCGGAAGCGCTGGTGGCGGCCGGCGTCCGCGGCATTCTGAACTTCGCCCCCGTCGTGCTGAAGCTCCCGCGCCGCGTGCGGCTCGTCACCGTCGATCTCGCGATCCAGTTGGAACAGTTGGCCTTTCAAGTTCAACAGGGCGACGCCCTCAACCGCGCGCCGGACGAGGACTGATTCCGGATCAAGGCGCGTCTGTAGCCGGCCTCACAGGGGCCGACTACGAAGGCATCGAAGTGTAACGCTCGTCTGTACCGCCGTTCCGCGCCGCGGTAAAATCGCTCCTCAACTGTTGTGCCCGTCTTCTGATCGGCCGCCCGCTCGTCCGAGAGTTGAGGAACACCCATGGCGGTTCGGCTCGCGTGCCCGGCTTGCGGTGCTGCGTTTACGCCCAAACCCGCCGACGCCGGGCGCATCGTTCCCTGCGCGCGGTGCGGCAGCGACCTCCAGATGCCGGCCGCGGTACCGGCGGCCGCACCCAAGCCGGTTGCGAAGCGGCCCGCACGAAAGCCCGATCCGGATGACGAGGACGTTCGCCCCCGCGCCGCGGCCGGTGCGTCGTTCCTGTGGCTGTGGGTGCTCCTCGGCAGCGGGACGGTGGGAACGTTCGTCGGCGCCGCGGTGTTCTACTTCGCCCTCCGCGAGCAACCCGCGCAAAACGGTCCGATCGCAGAGAAACCGCCCCTCGCGGCCCCGCCGGGCGACAATCCGCCGAAGGTCGAGCCGCCCAAAGTTGATCCGCCGAAGGCGGAAACACCGAAGGTCGAGCCGCCGAAGGTCGAGCCCAAGCCGCCGGCCGTTCCGCCGAAGCCGAAGGACCCGGCCGTGGTGCCCTTCGTGGCCGGCGTCCCGGGTGCGCCCGGCGCGGTGGTCGCGCCCAACACCATTCCGGGGCTGAAGTTCTACCTCGCATGCGACGCAGTCGCAGACGGCAAGCTGACGGAAGGCGTGTCCGGCAAGAAGGTCGGCACCGGGACCGGGCTGGCGCTCACCGACGGCCCGCGCGGCAACGCGCTGCGCCTCACGCACGACCGGAAGGACGCCAACCGCCACGCCGTCGACCTCACCGACGCGCGAGAGCAACTCGCGATCCCCGCGAACCGGCCGTTCACACTCGCCTTCTGGGCGCGCCGCGTCCGCGCCGACGCCGCGGGCGGGTTCGGGGCGTTTCTGTTCGACGCGAACACCGACTTCAACGCCCGACACGCACGCGCGCTTTACCTGCAACTACTACCCAACCACCCGGCGCTCGCGGCCGCCTCGCTCACCGACATGAGCAACCGCGCCGACCCGGGTACCGTCAGGTCCGCGCGGCCGACGAACACGGTCGCCGACCCGACCGCGTGGACCCACTTCGCCCTTGTCCGCGACGACGCCGGCAAGGTCCGGTGGCTCGTCAACGGCGCCGACGCGCCCGGCGCGCGGGCGGTGTCCTTTACCGGCGAGCTACGGTACGACGTCGTCGGCCTGCTGCGGAGCGCCGACGGGCGAACGGTCGTCGACCTCGACGAGTTCTGCCTGTTCGACCGCGCCCTGACCGCCGACGAACTCGGCGGGCTGACCGGGCAGAAGGTCGCCCCGCCGCCGAAGGACCCGCTCGCGGAGGTGAAGCTCCCGCCGCCCGGCGCGGTCGCGGCGCCCGCCGACTTCAAGGGGCTTCGGTTCCACCTCCCGTGCGACAAGATCGACGGCGAATCGCTCGTGGAGGCCGTGAGCGGAAAGAGCGTCGGCAAGGGGCGGAAGCTCGAACTGGTGGACGGCCCGCGGGGCAAGGCGGTCCGGGTGCGCGCCGGCGGACCGGGCGGGGCGC
>JAFKJJ010000327.1 GCA_017306025.1 Planctomycetota bacterium | reverse complement strand
GACGAACCACGCGTCCGAGCGGCAGTCGTCCGGCGGGTCGAGCGCCTTGTCGTGCCACTGCAACAGGCGCTGCGTGTTGGTGAAGCTCCCCTCCTTCTCCGGCGCGGCCGCGGCCGGGAAGAAGAACACCTCCGTCTTCACGCCCTGTGCGGGCGGGCCGGTCGGGTCGTCCTTCCAGAAGTTGGCGCTGTCGGTGAGGAACCAGTCGAGTACGACGAGCCAGTCGAGGTTGCGCAGCCCCGCGCGGTGGAGCCTGGCGTTCGGCCCGCCGCCGGCCGGGTTCTGGCCGAAGAGGAAGTACCCCTTCACCTTCCCCCGTGCCATGTCGTCGAAGAACGGCAGTTGCGAGTAGTCGCGGTCGATCCGCGGCAGCCAGTTCCAGCGGTAGTCGTTCCGCTTCGTGGCCGCGGCGCCGTACCACGCCTTCAAGAGGCTGACGACGAACTTCTTGGTGTGTGCCCAGTAGCCGGTGGGCAGCCCCTCGTGGCCGACGTACTCGTCGAGCTTCTCGTGCCCCTCGTCCGCGGCCGGCTGCGGGAGGTAGCCCGGCAGGAGGTCGTAAAGGGTGGGGATGTCGGTGCTGCCCTGGATGCTGGCGTGCCCGCGCATCGCCATGATCATCCCGCCCGGCCGGCCGACGTTGCCGAGCAAGAGTTGCAGGATGCCCGCGGCGCGGATGATCTGTACGCCGGTGGTGTGCTGCGTCCAGCCGACCGCGTAGACGATCGCGCTGGTCCGGTCGCGCCCCGAGTTCGCGCAGAGCAGTTCCGCGACCTTCACCACCTGTTCCGGCGTGCAGCCGCACACCTCGGCGACTGCCTCCGGGGTGTACCGCGCGTAGTGCTTCTTCAGCAGTTGGAACGCGCACTTCGGGTGCTGGAGCGTCTCGTCGCGATGGCACCCGCCGGGCACGTCGGTAGCGTTCTTGCGCGGCTGGCTGTGGCTGCTGGCCCCGCCCATGAGGCCGTAGCCGTGCATCCCGTGGCGGCCGACGCCCTGCTTCCGCTGCCGGTAACCGGTCGGCTCCGCGGTCTTTTTCCCTTTGCGGGCTTTCTTCTCCGCCTCCGCGCCCTGGTACCCCCAGCCGCCCTTGGCCGGCTCGTACTCGTGCGACTCGTCGTTGTACCCGCTGAACACGCCACCGAGGTCTTCCGTATCGCGGAACTCGTCCTCGATGATCGTGGCGGCGTTGGTGTAGGCGAGCACGAACTCCTTGAAGTACTTCTCGTGCGTGAGGACGTAGTTGATGAGGCCGCCGAGGAACGCGATGTCGGTCCCGGCGCGGATCTGCACGTACACGTCGCACATGGCGGACGTGCGCGTGAACCGCGGGTCGACGTGGATCAGCTTCGCGCCCTTCGCCCGCGCCTTCAGCGGCCAGCGGAACCCGACCGGGTGCGCCTCCGCCATGTTCGACCCCATGAACAGCACACAGTCGCTGTTCGCGAGGTCCTGTTGGTAGTTCGTCGCAGCCCCCCGCCCGAACGAGGCGCCCAGACCGGGCACCGAGGCGGAGTGTCAGATTCTCGCCTGGTTCTCGACCGACACCACGCCCAGCCCCGCGGAGAACAGCTTCTTGATGAGGTAGTTCTCCTCGTTGTCGAGCGTCGCCCCGCCGAGGGTGCCGATGTTGGTGACGTGGTTGACGAGCAGCCCGTTCTCGTCCTTGGGGACGAACCCCTCGTCGCGGGCCTCCTTCACCAGCTCGGCGACGCGGTTCATCGCCCAGTCGAGCGGGACGCGCTCCCACCGGTCGGAGTACGGCTTGCGGTGCAGCGCGAACTTCTGCCGGTGCGGGTTCACCGCCAGTTGGAAGCTGTTGGCCCCCTTCGGGCAGAGCGTCCCCTCGTTGATCGGGCTGTCCGGGTTGCCCTCGATGTCGATCAGTTCGCCGCCCTTCGTGTAGACGTCCATACTGCACCCGACGGCGCAGTACGGGCACACGGACTTCGTCACCGTTGCGCCCCGCAACCGCGAGCCCTTCTGCCGGGTCTGGCGGCTGAAGGGCTGGAGCGGTCGGCGCATCGGGTCGCGGTCGGTGAGGAGCGGCAGGCCGAACATGGGAAGGCTCCGGGAGGGGAAGGAACGTGCGGGTTAGCGACCGTTACCGGCCACCGCTTCACGGAGCGCGCGGCCCGTGCCGTCGGGGACGACGTCCATCTCGCCGACCTTCTTGGCGCCCTCGGCGAGCATCCCGGCCCCGACGGCGCACGCCGCGGCCGACGAGCCGGCGTAGCACAGCCACAGCGGCAGTCCGGTGACCTTGTGAGCCAGGTGGACGAAGCCGATCCCGCCGAGGATCGTGCCGAGCGCGGCCATCCCCAGCCCGCCCCCGAAGGACGCCCCGGCGGTCGTCGCCTTGCCGAGTTCGTTCACCACCTCGTCCTTCAGCCGCCCGAGCCGCTGGCCGAGCAACTTCTCGATGTCCGTGATGAGGCCCTGCGTCGTGTTGCTGAGCGGCGATTGCGCGGGTGCGTCGGCCATGATCGGTCCCCCTTTGTGGAAACGGCGGGCACATTCGGCCGCATCACGACGGTCCCGCGACGGGGCGGCGGGCGTGCGTGCGGCGCTCGTGGTGCGTTAATCGTGGTAGCAACGCCGGTGCCGCGGCGTCGACATTCGGACCATTTCGGACGCGCGTCAGCACCCTTCCGACGGATAGCGGTATCCCCTTTGCGGGCACCCCTCCGCCCGACCGGTCCTCGAACCGACCGCGGCACAGGAACACCCATGAGCCATTTCGAACTCGCGGCCGCACTGCTCGTTCTCGCCGCGGTGTTCCGCTACCTGAACGACACCGCGCTGAAGCTGCCGGCGGCGGTCGGGGTGATGGCCCTGTCGCTGGCCGCCTCGGTGCTCGTCGGCCTGACGGGGGCGGCCGTCCCGTGGCTCACCGATCGGGTCAAGGCGGCCGTCGGGGAGGTGGACCTCGGCCGGACACTGCTGCACGGGATGCTCGGGTTCATGCTGTTCGCCGGGGCGATCAAGATCGACGTCGGCCGGCTCGCGGCCCGGAAGTGGACGGTCGCCGCCCTGGCGACCGCCGGGGTGCTGATCTCGACCGCGGTGGTCGGGCTGCTCACCTGGGGCCTGCTGTCCGCGCTGGGGGAGCCGGCCCGCCCGGTCTACTGCTTCCTCTTCGGCGCCCTGATCTCGCCGACCGACCCGGTCGCGGTGCTCGCCATCCTCCGCCGGGTCGGGATCGCGAAGGAGGCCGAGGTGACCATTGTCGGAGAGTCGCTGTTCAACGACGGCGTCGGGATCGTCGTGTTCCTCGGGCTGCTCGGGGCGACGGTCCCGGGAGAGGCCGGCCCCGTCCGCCTGGTCGGGCTGTTCCTGTGGGGGACCGTCGGCGGCGCCGCGTTCGGGCTCGCGGCCGGGTGGGCGGTCTACCGGATGCTCCGCGCGATGGACAACTACCAGGTCGAGATCCTGCTCACCGTCGCGCTGGTCGCGGGCACGTTCGCGCTGGCCGACCGGCTGCACCTGTCCGGCCCGATCGCGACCGTGGCCGCCGGGCTGGTGATCGGCAGCCGGGCCCGCTCCCGCGCCATGTCGCCGACCACCGCACAGAACCTCGACACCGTCTGGGAGCTGGTCGACGAGACCCTCAACGCGATCCTGTTCGTCCTGCTCGGGTTGGAGGTCCTCATCCTGGGGTTCACCGGCCGGTACCTCCTCGCCGGGCTGCTGGCGGTCCCCCTGGTCCTCGCCGCGCGGTGGGTGTCGGTCGCGCTCCCGATGGCGCTCTTGCGCCGCGGGCTCCCGGAGCGGTGTACCGTCCGGTTGCTCACCTGGGGCGGGCTGCGCGGGGGGATCGCGGTCGCGCTGGCCATGTCGCTCCCGGCCGGGCGGGCGGGCGAAGCGATCCCGGAGCGCGGCGTCTTACTCGCGCTCACCTACGTGGTGGTCGTCTTCTCGATCCTCGTCCAGGGGCTGACCATCGGGCCGCTCGCCCGCCGCTGGACGGCCGCGGGCGCGGGTCCCCCGGCTCCCGCGGTTTGACCGGGCGCCCCGGACCGCGCGACGTGCCGCGGACGGCGGGGAAGACGAGTACCCATTCGGTCCGCCGCGCCGGCCGTCCGAAGGGACTCCCGGCGGTCGCCCCGTGCCCCTCCGCGGGGTACGAACTCCGAGACTCCTGACAGATCGGGGGCTGTCGGCGAAAGGCCGACAGCCGGGAGCCTACAGCACGTCAGAAAGATGGGAGCCCCTTCGCCGCCCTCTCTTTCCGGCACCGTCCTTGCGGTCGAGTGGTCACGGTAGGCTCGCCGGGCGCCGGTCGGGGAGCGGCGGTGCAAACTTGCCGTAACGCCTTCCGACTGACGAGGAGGAACGCTCATGATGCCCCTGGTCATTTCGGGCTTCATCGCCCTGCTGGTTCTGGCACTGGTGCTGGTCGGTTACCGGTGGCACCGGCCCCTGCCGGGAGATTCCCGGCAGGGCGGGGGCCGTGCGACCGACGCGGATGTCCCGGGCGGGCCGCCCGGCGAGCTGGGATCGACCTGGTGGGGCCGGAACCTCGGCATCCAGCGCTCGATCGGCCTGCTGCTGACCGTCGGCGGGCTGTGGCACGCCGCGTCCCCCTGGATCAGCCGGTATTCCAACGTGACCGCCGCGGCCGCGAGCAACGTCGCGTCCGGCCTGGTCCTCGCGGCGGTCGGGGCCGCGCTCGCCGCCCTGCGCGGCGGCGCCGGGCTGACCTGGGCCGCCGGCGCCATCGGCGTGTGGGTGCTGATCGCCCCGGCGGTGCTCGGGTTCGGCGGGCCGGGGCTGCCGGCGAACGAGGCGATCTGGGGCGGCCCGATCACGATCGTCCTGGCCGTCCTCGCCGGCCTCGACCGGCGCCTCGGCCGGGACCAGGGTCCCCCTCCGATCGGCACCCCGTCGTAACCCCCGTACCTTGCAGGAGCCGAACAAATGCCCCAACCGGACACCGCCGGGCCGCGGTCGGAAGTGGTGGTCGTGACCGGCGCGTCGGCCGGGGTCGGGCGGGCCGTCGTCCGGGAGTTCGCCCGGGACGGCGCGCGGATCGGCCTCGTCGCCCGCGGCCGGGACGGACTGGAAGGCGCGCGGCGGGAGGTCGAGGACCTCGGCGGCCGGGCGCTCGTGTTGCCGCTCGACGTGGCCGACGCGGGCGCCGTCGAGCGGGCCGCCGACGCGATCGAGCGGGACCTCGGCCCCATCGACGTGTGGGTGAACTGCGCAATGGCGTCGGTGTTCTCGCCCGTCGCGCGGATGACCGCCGAGGACTACCGCCGGGTGACCGAGGTGACCTACCTGGGGTACGTGTATGGGACCCTCGCGGCGCTCCGCCGGATGCTCCCGCGCGACCGCGGGGTCGTCGTCCAGGTCGGCTCGGCGCTGGCGTACCGCGGCATCCCGCTGCAATCGGCCTACTGCGGCGCGAAGCACGCGATCCAGGGGTTCACCGAGTCGCTGCGGTGCGAGCTGATCCACGACGGCAGCAACGTGAAGGTGACGATGGTGCAACTGCCGGCCGTGAACACGCCGCAGTTCGACTGGTCGAAGTCCCGGATGCCGCGCAAGGCCCAGCCGGTCCCGCCGATCTACCAGCCCGAGGTGCCCGCGCGCGCGATCCACTACGCCGCGCACCACTACCGGCGCGAGTGGAACGTGGGGCTGATGACCGACGTCGTGATCGCGGGCAACGCGGTCGCGCCGGGGCTGGGCGACCGGTACCTGGCGCGCACCGGGTTCGGCTCGCAGATGACCGACGAGCCGGAAGACCCCGACCGGCCGAACAACCTGTACGAGCCCCTGCCGGGTGACCGCGGCGCGCACGGCCGGTTCGACGACCGGGCGCGCCCGGCGAGCCGGCAGTGGTGGGTGACGAAGAACCGCGGCTGGCTGGCCCTGGCCGGCGCCGGGCTGGTCGGCGCCGCGCTGCTGTCCGCGCGCGCCCGCCGCGGCTGACCCGCGACCGAATTCCCGGCGCCCGTCGGCGCCGGCCCGCACGCGGGGTTCCTCCCGACCCCGTTCTCCGGTCCCGGCCGCGTGCGCCGGGCGGAGCCGATCCGTGCCTTTCAGGAGACTGCGATGGTGCGTGCGCTGCTGGCCTTCCTGCTCGGTCTGGCCCTCTCCCTCGGGGCGACCGTCGCCGACGACAAGAAAGCAGACGACAAGAAAGCGGACAAGAAGGGCGCCGACAAGGGGAAGGAGGCCACCATCACCAAGATCGACGCGAAGAACCACACCGTCACCGTGAAGATGAAGGACAAGGACGGGAAGGAGACGGAGAAGACGTTCAAGCTGACCGAGACGGTGCGGTACTTCGACAGCACCGGTAAGGTGGTGGCGGTCGACGTGTTCAAGAGCGGCGACTACGTGCTCGTCCTGGAGGCCGACGGGCAGGTGAAGGAGATCCACAAGACCGACAAGAAGGACAAGAAGGACAAGAAGTGAGTTCCGGGTCCGCACGCGGCGGACAACGCGGTCGTCGCGTGCCCGACCGTCCGCGTCCGGATTTCCCGCGGTGCGGGCGGCGGGGCGGCCCCCGGCACTCCCCCTGCACCTCTTGACACGCGGCGGGCCGGGCACACCGGAGTGTCGGCCCGCCGCGTGTCGCCCTTCTCTCGCATGAGGAGGTACTCCAATGGCTGCCACCATCAGTACCCACCGCACACAGGTGCAGTGGGCCAGCGGGCTGAACCTGCTGGTCGGGGTCTGGCTGTTCGTGTCCGCGTTCGCCGTCTACGCCCGCGGCCCGATGGTGACCAACAACGCGCTCTGCGGGATCGGCGTCGCCGCCCTCGCCGCGATCCGCGCCTTGGGGGCCTACGAACAGGGCTGGCTCAGCTGGGCCAACGTGCTGCTCGGGGCCTG
>JAFKJJ010000326.1:6861-13075 GCA_017306025.1 Planctomycetota bacterium | reverse complement strand
GAAGCCGTGGCGACCGACCAGGGCGACCCGAACGACCCGAGCGCCGTCGACAGCGGCGTGGGCAAGGACAAGTTCCAGTTCCAGTACGCGGTGGTCAACCCGGACGGCACCCTCGGTGCGTGGCAGGACCTCGCCCAGGACGGGAGCGGCGAGACGTTCGACGACGGCTCCCGGTTCGGGCCGAAGTTCGCCAACAAGCACGGCTCGACCGGCTCGGCCGGGCTGCCGTCCGGGCCGGACAAGGTGTACGCCGTCCGCGCGGCGGCCGAGGACGGGGCCGGAAACGTGACCGACTGGGCCGCCGCGCCGGTCCGCTACGTCCGCGCCGGCGAGGCGGGGGTTACCGAGATCACCATCATCGACCAGTCCGGCAGCATGGACGGTACCCCGCTCCGGTCGGCCATCGCGTCGGCGTCGGCCGAAATCGGCACCCGCAACGACTTCGACCGGGTCGGCGTGGTCAGCTTCAGTTCGGGCGCCTCGGTCCTCTTCCCGCTCACCACCATCACCCCCGGCTCGGACGTCCGGGAGCGTGCCCAGCAGACGATCGCCGGGCTGACCGCCACCGGGGGGACCTCCATCGGCTCCGGGCTGCTGGCCGCGGTCGGGATGCTCGACAGCAACGTCAGCGGGCAGACCAGCTTCGTCGTGCTGACCGACGGGCAGGAGAACGAGAGCCCGTTCATCGCCGACGTCGAGGGGCAGATCCCGGGGTACGTGACCGTTCACGGGATCGCCCTGGGGAGCGGGGCGGACGCGTCCGCCGTCCAGCAACTGGCCCGGAGCCGCGGGGGGCAGTTCTTCGCGGCCGCCGACCCCGGAGACCTCCCGGCCGTGTACGCCCGGGTGTCCGGGGCCGAGACCGGCGAACAGGACGTGGCCCGGCGGGTCGGTTCCATCGCCCCCGGCGGCCGCCAGGTGATGCCGTTCTCGGTGGACGACACCGCCGGCGGGTTGACCGTCGGGGTCACGTGGCCGGGGAGCGACATGGACCTGGCGGTGATCGCCCCGGACGGCACCGTGTACACGCACGCCAACCCCGGCGCCGGGCGGTTCACCGTCGGCGCGACGGCCGAGTTCTTCCGCCTGCCGGACGCCGCGCCCGGCACCTGGCAGGCGGTCGTGAACGCGGTCGACGTGAACCCCGACGGCGAGCCGTTCGAGGCGTTCGCGCGGGTCGCGACCCCGCTCACCGCGGAGATCCTCACCCCCACCCAGACGCTGAACGCGGGCGACACCCTGCCGATCCGGGTGCGCGTGTCCAACGGTCCGCCGGTTCTCGGGGCGACCGCGTCGGCCGCCCTGATCCCGCCCGACCCGACCTCCGCGCCGCCGCTGAACGTCCCGCTGTTCGACGACGGCACGCACGGCGACGAGACGGCGAACGACGGGGTGTACTCCAACGAGGCCGTGGTCGGGGCGGTCGGCGGCGGGGTGTACACGCTCCAGGTCGCGGTCAACGGCCCGGGGTTCGTCCGCGCGCCGTCGCAACAACTTCTGGTCACCGGCGGCGCGCCGGCGAACGACGCCCCGTCCGTCTCCGCCGTGGGCGATCAGGTTTCCGTCGGCGGGGCCGCGGTGTCGGTCGCGGTCGCCATCGGTGACACCGAAACGCCGGCCGACAGCCTGCTGGTGACGGTCACGTCGTCGAACCAGAGCCTGCTCCCGGACTCTGGGATCGTCGTTTCCGGCACCGGCGCGGGGCGGCTACTCACCCTCACCCCGGTGCCGGGGCAGGCCGGTTCGGCGACCGTCACCGTCTCCGTCACCGACACCGGCGGGCGGACGACGTCGATGCGGTTCGCGTTGACCGCGGTGCCGACACCGGTCGCGCCGGCGCCGGTCACACCGACCGGTCTGTTGGCGCTCGGGGCGCCGGCGGGGCAGATCCCGTTCGTCGGGGCGTTCAACCCCGACGGCTCGCTGCGGTTCGTCTTTTTGGCCTACGACCCGAGCTTTCTCGGCGGCGTGAACGTGACCACGGGCGACGTGACCGGCGACGGCGTCGCGGACGTCGTCACCGCGCCCGCGCGGGACACGCTCCCGCTCGTGCGGGTCTTCGACGGGCAGACCGGGGGCCTGGTGCGCGAGTTCTTCGCCCCCGGTGCGGGACTGGGCGGTGTGTACGTGGCCGCGGGCGACCTGGACGGGGACGGCTTCGCCGAGATCGTCGCCGGGGCGGGGACCGGGGCGCTCGTCGAGGTGTTCGACGGGCGGACCGGGGCGGAAGAAACCCCGTTCTTCGCGTACGCCCCCGGTTCCGTCGGCGGCGTGCCGGTGTTCGTCACCGACCTCGACGGAGACGGTTCGGCGGAAATCGTCACCGTCGCCCGAACGGGTCTACGGTCCGACGTTCGGGTGTTCCGTGCCGGTGGCAGTTTGGTTGCGATCTTCTTGGTTTGATCGCCGGCACGGGAGGCGCCCCCGAGTGCGCCTCGTACGCGCCCGGTAATGCCGCTTGGGCGCGCCGCGACGCCCGGAAACCGGGCGCGGGCGTCACACGCCCTTGGCCTGGTCGCGGACCTCGCCTTTGGGCAGGTTCGGCGTCGCCTTCAGGTTCGAGACCAGGTTCCGCTTGTACCCCTCCACCCCCGGCTGGCCGTACGGGTTCGTCCCGCACAACCGCCCCTCCACCACCGTCGCCAGCATCAGCAGCTGGAGCAACTGCCCGATCGTGTGCTCCGAGATCATCGGCAGCGTGATGTCCGCGGTCGGGCGCGCGACGCCCGCGTAGGTGTCGTTCGTCTCCTTGAGCGCCGCCTCCATCACGTCCGGCAGCCCCTTGCGGCTGAACTGGTTCAGGTCGTCCTCGTTCCGGTCCGACATCCCGATCATCACCGGCGGGTGCTTGATCTGACGCACCACGAGGTTGTTGATGAGCTTGTCGCGGGGACCCTCCTGGTGCTGCTGGCCGCGGCCGTGCAGGTCGCGCGTCGCCACCGTCGTCAGCGGCGTCGGCCCGCGGCCGTTCTTGCCCAGCGACTCGCTCAGGAGCTGGTCGTACCACCAGCCCACCGCTTCGAGCTTCTTCGACCACGCGGCCGTGACGCGCGTCGTCTTGCCGCGCTCGGTCATCAGGTGGTTCACCGCCGCGAACTGCAACACCGGGTTGCGGTCGAACGGCTCCTCGATGAACCGGCGGGTCATCGTGGCCGCCCCCAGGAGCATCGCGCGCACGTCGAGCCCCATGACGGCCGCGGGCAGGAGCCCCACGCCCGTGAACGCGCTGAACCGCCCGCCCACGTCCTCCGGAACGGTCAGGATGTCCTCGTCGGGGATGCCGTCCGCCCGGCACAGGTCGCGGAGCCGGCTGTTTTTCGGCCCGGTGATCGGAACGATCACCTTCCGCAGCGTCTCCTTGTCCGGGCCGTAGAACTTCACGGCCTCGCCCCGCACCGCGCGGTACGCGGCCGCCGTTTCGAGCGTTCCCCCCGACTTGCTGATGACCACGACGCCCCAGCGCTCTTCGACGATGTCGGGGTCGACGCACGTGTTCTCCAAAAGCTCGAACAGCTCTTGCAGGCCGTCACTGTCGGAACTGTTGCCCTCGAAGTAGATCCGCGGCTTGCCCATCCGCAGCTTCGAGGGCATCTCGTTGTGGTGCGAGTGGCACAGCGCGTCGAAGATCGCCTTGGGCGCGAGGTGGCTGCCGCCGACGCCCAGGATCACGACGCGGTCGACGGTGTCGCGGAGCCGCTGGGCGAGGCGCAGGATCTTGCCCAGTTCGCTCGCGTCTTGCTTGCGCTTGTAGCCGTCGAGAAGCTTCTGCGGCAGGTCGATGAATCCCGGCTGGAGCGGGCGCTTCTCCGGCGGCGGGTTCTGGAGCTCGCGCTCCGCGACCACCTGCCCGCGGATCTTGATCGCCTCGTCCTTGAGCCGGTCGAGCCGTTCCGGCGGGAGCAGGTGCTGGCTCTGCAACTCGGCCAGCGGCGTCCACGAGTCGTGCAGCGGGACCAGGAGCCGCTGGAAGTGGTACTCGATGTTCTCGTCGGGCAGTTGCATCGGGTGGTCCCTGGGGGCGCGCTGCCGCTCCGGGAGCGGCGATTCGACCACCCTAACTGTACGTCATTATTTGCGATGCGTAAACTCTACGACATGAACATACACGACCTCATCCGCGACCTCCGCGAACCGGCCAAAAGCAAGATCGTTCTGCTCGTCGCGGACGGTCTGGGCGGCCTTCCGATGCAGCCGGGTGGGCTGACGGAGTTGGAAACCGCGAACACGCCGAACCTCGACACGTGCGCCCGCGACGGGGTGACGGGCCTGAGTATTCCGGTTTTGCCAGGGATAACGCCCGGTAGCGGCCCCGGCCACCTGGGGCTGTTCGGCTACGACCCGCTCGAATACCGCATCGGCCGCGGCATCCTGGAGGCGCTGGGCATCAACTTTCAGGTCGGCGCGAAGGACGTGGCGATCCGCGGTAACTTCTGCACGCTCGGTCCGGACGGGAAGATCACCGACCGCCGCGCGGGCCGTCCCACGAACGAAAAAAACAAGGCGGCCGTCGAAAAGCTCCGCACGATCAAGATTCCCGGTGTGGAACTGTTCGTGGAGCCGGTAAAGGAGCACCGGTTCGTGCTCGTGATCCGCGGCGAAGGGCTGGGCGACCGTGTGAACGACACCGATCCGCAACAGGTCGGCGTCGCCCCGCTGAAGGCGGAAGGCGAGGACGAGCCGTCGAAGCGCACCGCGGACGTGGTCAACAAGTTCCTCGCGGAAGCGGTGAAGGTGCTGGCGGACCAGGGGCCGATCAGCGGGGCGACGCTCCGCGGGTTCGCGACCTACCCGAAGATCGCGACGTTCGCCGACGTGTACGGCCTGAAGGCCGCGGCGATCGCGGTGTACCCGATGTACAAGGGACTCGCCCGGCTCGTCGGGATGGACATTCTCGACCCGGGTCAGACACTGGAGGGGCAGGTCAAGAAGCTCGAAGAAGTGTGGGCCGACCACGACTTCTTCTTCCTGCACTACAAGTACACCGACAGTACCGGCGAGGACGGCAACTTCCCCGCGAAGGTACAGATGATCGAGAAGCTCGACGCCGTGATCCCCGACATCCGGAAGCTGAAGCCCGACGTGTTCATCGTGACGGGCGACCACAGCACGCCGAGCAAGCTGAAGTCGCACTCGTGGCACCCGGTCCCGACGCTGTTGGTGTCGGACGTGTGCCGCCAGGACGAGGTGACGCAGTTCAGCGAGCGGGCGTGTCTGCGGGGCGGCCTGGGCCAGTTCCAGGCGAAGCACCTGATGCTTCTGGCGATGGCGAACGCCGGCCGGCTGGGCAAGTACGGGGCGTAAAGCGACAACCCGACGGTTGACCGGCTCCGCAACCGGCGGCGCTCGCGTCACCCAAACGCAGCGGAAGTCGTGGCGGGCGCCGTCGGAAGCACCCGACGGCGCGCTCGCCTGACTTAAACGCGACCGGTCGGTGACGATCGCCCTCAGCCGCGGGAGCGCCGGCGCCCGTCGCGATTACCCTCGACATCGTTCGTCCCCCGCACTCCAAACGCTCTTGCGAAGCTTCCCCTCCGAACGCCGCGGACGATCCGTTCGCCCGCGGCCGGGGAGGTACTCGCCGGTGTCCGACCTCCGAGGCGCTGTACGTCTCGGCGCTGTCCCCGACGACCTCCGTGAGTCGGCCCGTTGTCCGCAGAAGACCAGTTTCGCCTCCGGAATCGGACACGCGATTGATAGCCCGCGGCACTCGCGGTACAACGGGAGCACCTCCCGTCGTCGGAGCACTACCAACCGCCCGCGAAACACGCCCCCCGATCACCGGCGGGCCGAAGAAGTGGTGACGCCGCCCACCGAGACGCGCATGGACCCTCGACCGCCGAAGCCGAGCAACACGCCCGCCGCCCGGCGGCCCCCCGAAGACACCGCGCCGACGCAGGGTACGGACGTCGAACCGGTTCGTGGTCGGTCCGCCGCGGGCGATCCGGTCCTCGCGCCGCCGCAGGCGCCCGACGAGCGCGGTCGGCTCGGCCCGTACCGCGTACTCGCGGAACTGGGGCGCGGCGGAATGGGCGTCGTGTACCGGGCCGAGGACCCGCGCCTCAAGCGAGAAGTGGCCCTGAAGGTGCTGCTCCCCGAACTCGCCGCCGCGCCGCGCGCCCGGGAGCGGTTCGTGCGCGAGGCCCAGGCCCAGGCCCAGGTCGAACACGACCACATCATCCCCATCCACGCGGTCGAGGAGGTCGGCGGCGTCGCG
>JAFKJJ010000326.1:0-6852 GCA_017306025.1 Planctomycetota bacterium | reverse complement strand
CGCTCGCCGCGGCGCTGAAGCAGAACCCGCGCCCGCCGCTGGCCGAACTGGTGCGGATCGGCCGGGAGATCGCCGAGGGGCTCGCGGCGGCGCACGAGGCCGGGCTCGTCCACCGCGACATCAAGCCCGGCAACGTGTGGCTCGAGGGCGCGCGGCGGCGCGTCAAGATCCTCGACTTCGGACTCGCCCGCATCACCGGGGCGCCGGCCGGTGCGGCCGACCCGCAGACCGCCTCCGGGGCGTTTCTGGGCACGCCCGCGTACATGTCGCCCGAGCAGGCCCGCAGCCAGCCGACCGACTACCGCACCGACCTGTTCAGCCTGGGCGTCGTGCTCTACCAGATGGCCACCGGGACGATGCCGTTCACCGGCCCCAGCACGTTCGACGTGCTGGCCGCGGTGGTGTCTCACGACCCGCCGCCGGCGCACGAGGTGACCCTCGACGTGCCGCCGGCGCTGTCCGAGCTGATCCGCCGGCTGATGGCGAAGAACCCCGGGGGCCGGCCCCGGAGCGCCGGGGCGGTCGCGGAGGAGTTGGCCGCGATCGGGAGCGGGCTCGCCGCGCTCCCGGTTCAGGTGATCCCGCTCGGCGACGTGCCCGGGGCGCCCAACCCGTGGGCCGACATCACCCCCACCGAACGGGACGAGGCCGAGGAAGAAGCGACGGTCCGGCTCGACCGCGCGTCGCCCCGGCGCGGGGCGCCGAAGTGGCTGTGGCCGGCGGCCGCGGTCGGGCTGGTCGCGGTCGTCGTGCTCGTGTGGGGCGCCGTCGCGGCGCTGAAACCCAAACGCCGACCGCAGCCCGAACCGGTAAAGGCGGACCCTCCCCCGCTCCGGCCGATCGGACCCGGAGCGCGGGTCCCGCCCGCGACACCGGACCGGCCGGCCGCGGAGGCGCTCCTTCGCGACCGGGTGCGTGTTCAGGTCCGCGAGCCGGACGGACGGATTGCGGACGTGCGGCCCGGCGACGACCTCCCCGACGGCCCCTTCGAGCTGATCGCCGTCATCGTCCCGGCGGAGCCGCCCCGTCGGGCGGACTTCGTCGCCACCGTCCTCAAGCCGGCGATCGGCCCGCTGAAGGCGCTCGCGGCCGTGGTCGATGAGGGGCACGTCCTCCGCTGGTCCGAGAGCGACGTCGTGTGGCTGACGGAGGCGCCGTTCGGCGGGTCCCTCACCGACCTCGTCACCGAGTTCCCGTTGACGGAGAGGACCGCGCGGGCGCTCGGCGGGCTGCCCGCCCTCCGGCGCCTCGACTGCGGCGGGGAGCGGACCGACGACGCGGCGCTCGTCGCGCTGGCGAAGGGGAAGGCGCTGGGGTCGCTCAACCTCCGCGCCGTCGGGGCCGACAGGCCGGTGACCGAAAAGGGCTGGGAGGCGCTCGCGGGCCTCCCGCTCCGGGACCTGCTCCTCGACGGCCCGAAGACGATCGACCTGCGGGCGTGCGAGCTGTTCGGCAAGATGCCGCGGCTCGAAAAGCTCCGCCTGGTCGGCCCCAGGCTCGGCGAACCGGAACTGCTCGCGCTGAGCAAGGCGCCGGCGCTGGCCGTGCTCGAACTGAGCGACTGCCACATCCCGGACGCGGCGCTCGTTCACCTCGCGGCCCTGCCCCGGTTGCACAGCCTGGACCTGGACGGGAACCCGCTCACCGATACCGGTCTGGAGCACCTGCGCGGGGCGGCGCGGCTGCGGGTCCTGAACTTACAGAAGACGCGGGTGACCGGGGCCGGCGCGACGCGCCTGGCCGCGGCGCTGCCGGCGTGCGAGATCGCCTGGGGCGAAGGGAAGGTGATCGGGGCGTCGAAGAAGGCCGACGCGGTGCCGAGGCCGACCGGCGGCCTCGGGTTCGACGGCAACAGAACGAACGTAACGCTCCCCGGCTTCCGGTTCGACGGCAAACTGCCGATCACGGTCGAAGCGTGGGTCACGCCCGGGGCGGTTCGGTACGCGCACTTCGTGCTCCTGGGCGACCGCGGCGGGATCGGGACCAGCGGCGACAACAAGTTCGGCGCGGGCTTCTACGACGGGGCGAAGTGGCAGAACGGCTACGGCCGCGACGCCCTGAAGGTGGGCGAGACGGCGCACGTTGCGGCCGTGGTCAAGAGCGACCGCATCGTCCTGTACGTCAACGGCAAGCCGTCCGGCACGAAGGACGGGCTGGCCCTCGGCGGGCTCCGCGCGAACGAATCGCCGGGCCGGATCGGCGCGGCGCTCAAGGGCGGCGACGGCTCGAAGCCGTTCCAGGGGACGGTCCACGGGATTCGTGTCTCCCGCGGCGTGCGATATGATAAGGACTTCTCGCCGGCCGTCACGTGGGACGCGGACGCCGACACCGTGGCGCTGTACCGGTTCGACGAGGGCACGGGCACGACGCTCAAGGACCATTCGGGGAACGGGTACGACGGGGTGATCGAGGACGGCACCTGGATCGCGCCCAAGAAGCCGTAACGCGCCGGCACCGTCGAGCCGAAGGGGCCGAAGAAGTACCCCCCGTTCTCCGCATCTTCTTTCAACCTGCGGTTCCCGCGGCGCCGTCGGGCGGTATACTAATTCTCTCGATGTCGAGAGACTTTCGCGGCCGGGGGTGACCGGCCGGACGTCCTCTCCTCCCCACAGGCGACCCGCGATGGCCGATCCGAACACCGGCGCGAACCCGACCCCCCCCATGAGCGGGGCCGACATCCTCGTTCACGCCCTCATCCGCCACGGCGTCGATACCGTTTTCGCCTACCCGGGCGGCGCGAGCATGCCCATCCACCAGGCGCTCACCCGCGTCGCCGGCACGCTCCGCACGATCCTCCCGCGGCACGAACAGGGCGGCGGGTTCATGGCCCACGGCTACAGCCGCACCACCGGCAAGGCCAGCGTGTGCGTGTCCACCTCGGGTCCCGGCGCGACGAACTTCGTCACCTGCATCGCCGACGCCAAGATGGACTCGATCCCGGCCATCTTCATCACCGGACAGGTGAGCACGAACGTCCTGGGCAACGACGCGTTCCAGGAAACGCCGATGGTCGAGATCTGCCGCGGCATCACCAAGCACCACTACCTGCTGACGCGCACCGAGGACATCACGCGCGTCGTGAAGGAGGCGTTCCACATCGCCACGACCGGGCGCCCCGGCCCGGTCCTCATCGACGTGTGCAAGGACGTGCAGCAGAAGTCGATCGTCCCGAACTGGGACCCGCCGATGGACCTGCCCGGCTACCGGCCGCTGCGCCGGGCCCGCCGCCCGGAACTGGAGGCGATCGTCGCGGCGATTCGGGCGAGCAAGAAGCCGTTCATCTACGCCGGCGGCGGCGTCACCCACAGCGGCGCCGCGGCCGAACTCAAGGAGTTCGCCGAACTGATCGGCGCGCCGGTCGGGCTCACGGTCCACGGGCTGGGGAACTTCCCCGCCGACCATTACCTGTGCCTGCAGATGCTGGGGATGCACGGCACGGTGTACTCGAACTACGCGATCAACGACGCCGACCTGCTGCTGGCGTTCGGCGTGCGGTTCGACGACCGCGTGACCGGCAAGCTGGCGGAGTTCGCCAAGCACGGCAAGATCGTTCACATCGACATCGACCAGTCGGAGATCCACAAGAACAAGTTCGCGCACGTGCCGGTCCACGGAGATCTGAAGCTGGCCCTTGCGGACCTCAACGCGCTCCTGAAGGAAGAGAAGAACGCGGACCTGGTCGGCGGCGGGCGGTACCCGGACTGGTGGCGGCAGATCGACGCGTGGCGCGCGGCCGAGCCGCTGAAGTTCGCCGAGCCCGAGCACGCGATCATCCCGCAGTACGCGATCAAGCGGCTCTGGGAGATCCTCCGCGACCGCAAACAGCTCGACGACACGATCATCACGACCGGCGTGGGCCAGCACCAGATGTGGGCGGCCCAGTTCTTCCACTTCAACAAGCCGCGGAAGTGGATCACCTCGGGCGGGCTGGGCACGATGGGCTTCGGGCTGCCCAGCGCGCTGGGGGCGAAGGTCGCGTTCCCGAACAACCTCGTCATCGACATCGACGGCGACGGCAGCTTCCTGATGAACGTGCAGGAGCTCGCCACCGCCTACGCGGAGAAGATCCCGGCGAAGGTGCTGCTGCTCAACAACCAGCACCTCGGCATGGTGATGCAGTGGGAGGACCGGTTCTTCGCGTCGAACCGGGCGCACACGTACCTGGGCGCGGGGGCCGATCACCCGCCGTACCCGGACTTCGAGAAGATCGCGGAGGGGTTCGGGGTGAAGGCCCGGAGCGTGATCGACAAGGCCGACCTCGACGCGGCCCTGGTCGAAATGATCGAGAGCGACGGCCCGTTCTTGCTGAACGTCCACGTGCCGCACCAGGAGCACGTGCTGCCGATGATCCCGGCCGGGATGACCGTGAAGGACATCATCAAGACGTGACGGCGAGCGGCCGTCGGCCCGCGCGAAGCCCGGTCGAGAGACCGGGCTTTCTTCGTTTCCGTGCTCCGAACGGGCGTGTACACTCCATTCAACACCTCGCACAACTCACGCACCGGGAGCGGCCGATGCCCATCCGCATCACGTGTCCGTCGTGTTCCGCCACACTGTCCGTGAGGGACGAGTACGCCGGCCGCGCCGTGAAGTGCCCCAAGTGCGCCGGCCTCATCCCGCCGACGGCACAGCCCGTTCCCACCGTGTCGGAGCCGGAGGCGGTCGCGACCATCCCGTCGCCCCCGCCTCCTCCGGCCCCGCCCGCTCCGGAGTCCCTGGATTTGCCCCCGGAGGAGCCCGCGGCCGCTCCGCCACCGCGGGCGGTGGCGACGGCCGCCCCACCGGCCGCGCCGGAACGGTCACCGTTTGAATCGCTCGACGAACCGGAGAAACCCGCCAAGACCGGAAGCAAGGTGACCGGCCGGCCGGCTGATCGGTCGAGGGAGGACGGCGAAGACGACCGACCGCGGCGCACGCGCCGCGACGACGAGGACGATCGCCCCCGGCCGCGGAACCGGCGAGACGACGAGGACGAGGACGACCGATCGCGGCGCACGCGCCGTGACGACGAGAACGACCGTGACGAGGGGAGCCGGAAGCGCGGCCGCGACGACGAGGACGACCGACCGCGACGCAAGCGCCGCGACGACGACGGGGACGACCGGCCCGCCTACGGCCGGAAGCGGGGCGGGGGAAACGGCGGTGTGATCGTCGCCATCGTCGGCGGCGCCCTGCTGTTGATCGGCGGGGGCGGCGCCCTGGCCTGGTTCCTGAACTCCAAGGACGACAAGGACGGCGAGGGCACCGAGAAGCCGAACGCGACGGTCACCCGTGCGAATTTTAACGAACTCAAGGTCGGCGCCACGACGCGGGCGCAGGCGGAACAGCTCTTCGGCAAGGGCCGAGAGGCGACCGGCGAGGACGTCGCAAAAATGCTGGGCGCCGACGCGGCCGCGATCGACAAGTGGACGCCGATGGCCGCGAAGGGCCGGGCGGTAATCTGGCAGAGCGGCACGGATTACGTACTCGCCGCCTTTCACCCGAGCGCGGAGGCCGACGCACGGCTCCAGATGAAGGAGTGGCGGTCGAAGGGCAGCGTCAACGCGTCCGCGGGCGACGCGAGCGACATCGCGTTCCTGTCGAAGTACCCGCCGGCCGGGAAGGGCGACGAACTGAGCGGCCCGGCGGTCGCCGCGACCGGCGCGGAACTGGCCCAGGCGTACAAGGAGGACCGGGCCGCGGCGGACACCAAGTACAAGGACAAGGTGGTTACCGTCGAGGGCTCGCTGGAAGACATCGACCTGTTGCCCGACGGGACCATGCAGGTGCGGATCGTCGGCGTGGGGGATGCGGGCGCGGGCGGCATCGTCCCGCGGGTCGGCGTACAGCCGGGCGAGATGGGCAAGGTGCTCAACCTCAGCCGCCTCCAGACGGTCAAGTTCAAGGGCCGGTGCGTCGGGCTGAACCGGTCGTTCGTGGACGTCACGAACGCGCGCGTCGAAGGCAGGCCCGGCCCCGATCCGTCGTTCGAGGTGGGAGTCACGGCGCTGCTCAGTATGTATTCCGAGGACGAGCGGAAGGCGGACGAGAGGTTCAAGGGCCGGCACCTCACCGTCTCGGGCGCTGAGGTCGAATCGAAGACCGCCGACGCGGTGTACCTCGTTTCGAGAAAGAGCAAGGCGCTGCGGGTCAAGATGGTGCTGGCACCCGAGTTCCGCAAACTGTTCGACGGCATCCCGGTGGGCCGGGCGGTGAAGGTGAAGGGGGAGTGCGGCGGCAAGTCCGGGAACGAGGTGTTGCTCAACCGCGGTTGGCTCTGCCCGTAACCCCACCCGCACCGAAGCGCCCGCAATTGAAGCGCGGGCGCTTCTTTTTTCACTTCGCGCGTTTTTCGGGTAGTGCCCGTTGTTTGTTGTAGCCCGTAGGCTCACAGCAAGTAGCGAGAGGCTCTCATGGACAACGTATCGCCCATTTGAACAGGCACTTTGGACTTCCCCACGAATGGCGAGCGTTCGGTTAAGAGCGTAACCTATCCGCGAGGAGGTCGATGATGGGAACCCGTCGGACGTTCACCCGTGAGTTCACGGTCGCGGCCGTGAAGCGGGTCACGGCAACCGCGCCCCCGCTGAGGAGGAACAGTACCGCCTCCGGGCCGAGCGGGACATTCTAAAAAACTAGAGCGCGTTCGGTCAAGGTGTATCGCGTCGAAGTGAGCCGCGACCGGAAGGGAGCGGGTCCGCCCCATACCGCGAAGGTGAACGGCCCGCTCCCTTCCGGCTCAAGATCCCCCACATCTTTGCGAGTGGTTAGGGAGTTGTTAATGTCTTTGGTTGTAAGGAGTCCCGTCGGATTCGTTCCCGGAGAGTTGCCGTGGATTGGCCACTTCAATCCCGCACACATTTCGCCCAGGAC
>JAFKJJ010000325.1 GCA_017306025.1 Planctomycetota bacterium | reverse complement strand
CCGAACCCACCACCACCGAACCCGCCACCACCGAACCCACCGCCGCCGAACCCACCGCCGCCGAACCCACCGCCGCCGAACCCACCGCCGCCGAACCCGCCACCACCGAACCCACCGATGCCGCCGAACCCGCCACCGCCGAAGCCGTTGAAGCCACCACCGCCAAACCCGCCGCCACCGATGTTAAATCCACCACCACCGAACCCGCCGCCCTGGAAGTTGCCGCCGCCCTGGAAGTTACCGCCGCCCTGGAAGTTGCCACCGTTGTTCCCGCCCAGGAGGTTGTTGCCGCCCTGGTTGAGCTGCATCACACCGGGCGGGGCCGGACCGCGGAACGAGCCCGGGATCTGATAGCCCAGCGACGCCGTGATCCGGAACCCGTTGCGCGGCTGCGCCTGCACGACGCCGAGCAACGGGAAGAGGGTCACGACGGCCAGGGCGCACGCCAGCCAGACCAGCAGCCGGGGGAGAGAGTGCAGCATGATGTCACGCGCCTTGCAGGTGGGCTCACAACGAGGCCGAGTTACAAACGCAGTGTTTCGGCTCCGGCGTGAGAGGGAGCAAAGGGGAAGGGGTAAGAGTGGCCGGCGGGATAGGCACTTTCCGGGCCGTGGTACGAACATGAATCAATATTCAAGCGTGCAAGATGTGGCGGAAACCAGACGACCGGGGCCGGGTCGCTCATGCCGTCCAGAATTGTCTGCGTAGAGAAGACCGAAGTCACGTCTCATCATACTCTTGCGACAAAATGCAATCCTTACCCCGCAAGATCGGGTTACGCAGCCTCCGCATAGAAGAATGTGCAAGAAAGAGGGACGGCACCTTCCGCGAAAAAGCGCACGGCCAACCAGTGGCAACGGTCGATGGCCTGAGCCCGTTCACAAAGGTTAAAAACAAACCACCACCTCTTGACGATGTGGTTGGCCGTTTATGTGGAGCAATGGCGCGTGTCCAACGAGGGGCCGCGAGTATCGTCCGAACGGCTCGCGCATCGCCCTCTCCTCCTCCGGCCGGCCCGGCCGTGGGGCGCGGTGGGCACATCCGACACCCGACCGCCCACCGGTCACACAACGGGCCGACCGAAGGAGAAGGCGCCAGCACCACCCGACCGACGACGCTCGCGCCGCCGGTCAGTACCCGGTCTCGCCGCTGAAACCGAAACCCTTCCCGCCGAAACCACCGCCACCGAACCCGCCGTTGAAACCGCCGCCGAAACCGCCGCCGCCGAAGCCGTTAAACCCACCGCCACCGAAGCCGTTGAAACCGCCGCCGCCGAAGCCGTTGAAACCGCCGCCGCCGAAACCACCGCCACCGAAGCCGCCACCGAAACCGCCGCCCCGGCCGAACCCACCCCCACCGATCTGGAACCCACCGCCGAAACCGCCGATACCGCCGCCGATCTGGAACCCGCCGCCGCCGATCCCACCGCCACCGAAACCGCCGCCGATGCCGCCGAAACCGCCACCGAGGGCGCCGCCGCCGCCGCTGATGGCGAGCCCGGTGAGGTACTGGCCGTAGATCTGGCTCCCGAACGATGGGAACTGTTGGATCAACCCGCCAAAACCGCCGTTCTGACCCGAGATCCCACCACCACCGAACCCGCCGCCCCCGAACCCACCGCCGCCGAACCCACCAATCCCACCACCACCGAAACCACCAATACCGCCACCGAACCCGCCGATTCCACCGCCGAAGCCACCGATGCCACCGAACCCGCCGCCACCGATGTTGAACCCACCGCCACCGAACCCGCCACCACCGAAGCCGTTGAACCCACCGCCGCCGAAACCGCCGCCACCGATGTTGAACCCGCCGCCACCACCGATGTTGAACCCACCGCCGCCGATGTTGAACCCGCCGCCCTGGAAGTTACCACCGCCCTGGAAGTTGCCGCCGTTGTTCCCGCCCAGGAGGTTGTTGCCGCCCTGGTTGAGCTGCATCACACCGGGGGGAGCCGGACCGCGGAACGAGCCCGGGATCTGATAGCCCAGCGACGCCGTGATCCGGAACCCGTTGCGCGGCTGCGCCTGCACGACGCCGAGCAACGGGAAGAGGGTCACGACGGCCAGGGCGCACGCCAGCCAGACCAGCAGCCGGGGAAGAGAGTGCAGCATGATGTCACGCACCTCTGCGAGTGGGGCTTACACGGAGTCAAATCACGAGGGCGGCGTTTTTGGCTCCGCAATGGGAGAAAATCAATCGGCGCACGCTCCGCACTTGCCGGGCCGAATGTCGAACGCGGATTGATTTCAATCTGGCGGGAGGTCATGGGAATCGAGGTATCGAAGCCGAAACGGCTGTGGGCGTCCAAAGATTGCCGAGCGACCAGATCCGAAGTTGATATTTGCCAATCCCTTGCGTCACGATGCGACTGGAGGCTCTCAATAAGCTTCAATGCGGGTTATGATTCTGAAATTCCGAATGAAAATGGGCTGTGATTGTCCGCGAAGGATCAAGGACCCGCGCGGGGGTTCCGAATTGGTACAATTTCACCGATCGTTGGCGAAAAATTCACCATCGCACCGCTACCGATGTGAGCATTTTTTTCTCAACAATTGCGCCGACGATTCATGTGCCGCCGCAGCCTGCGCCTTCCCCGCGCCAAATGCAAGCGTGCCCGACGGCGGTGCTGAATTCTCAAGGTAAACCCGAAACGCTGCTTCATCCGCGTTTCCGATTCGAAGGCATTTTGCGTGTTACACGCTCCACGTTCCGCAGCTTTCGGGTGAGAGAAACGCACGTGACCGGCGCAACCACTCGCCCGTACCGGGTTAGAGGAACTTCAAAAGCCGGCGAGCCAATCAATATGGATGAACTGCCGCGCGGGCGCAGCATAGTGGCAGGTCGGACAGCGGGCTACCTCGCCACCCGAGATCTTGCGGCAGGCAGGTTTCGACGCGGTCAACCCGGGAAGCGGCTACGAGACGTAACGCCTGTTCCGTTCGGAGCCGGCCGGGTGAGACCGCTCACTTCACCGGAATCCATTGCACGGCGTCGATCACGACGAACCCGTCGGCGCCGTCGGTGCTGATTGTCACCGAGCCCGTCTTGCCCTTCTCGAACTCGAAGGTGCCGAGCGAAACCCACAGCCCGTCGACGGGCGGCTTCTTCCGCTGGTCGACCTTCACTTCCGCCTTTCCGCCGGCGTGCGCGACGGTCGCCTTCGCGTTCGTCGCGCGGTTGGGGTTCGCGGTGTACGCGAGCCGCACCTCGTACTTCCCGGCCGCGGGCAGGTCGGCCACGAACTTCGCGCTCTGCTTCCCCTGGTCCTTGTTGCCGTCGTGCCGGTAGCCGCCCCCGACGAACGGTCCAATGCTCGTGCTGACCGTGTCGAAACCCTTCCGCTCCGCGTCCGCGTCGTCGACCACCACGCCCGCGAGCTTTTTCGGGTCGATCGCACCGGGCGACGGCGGCGCGGCGAACTCCAGCACCTGCTTGTCCGCGACGAGCCGCCTCTTGAGCTTCTCGTAATCCACCTTCTGCACGTCGAGCTTGTCGTCGATGGCAAGGCACGCGGCGGTCGCGGCGCTCTGGCCGAGCACCATGAACACCGGCTCCATTCGGATCGAACCGTACGCAATGTGCGAAGACGACAGGCACACCGGCACGAGCAGGTTCGGGCACTCGCCGCTCCTGGGCACGATCGACTTGTAGCTGATGCGGTACGGACCGCCGGGTGACACCTGCACGTCGCCCTCGTTCTGCACGAACCCGTCGGCCGTGACGTAGCGGCAGCAGTTGTGCGAGTCCATGTTGTACGAGCCCATCCCCACCGACATCGGCGTGTCGCGCGTCCGCCGACAATCCAACTCGGTGACGACGTAATCGCTCACCATCCGGCGCGCCTCGCGCACGTAGATCTGGTGCGGCCAGTGCCCGGTGTCGGTGAACTCGTCCTTCACGAGCCCCCATTTCGCCATCTGCTCGCGGACCTTCTCCGGGACCCGCTTGTGGTTCTGGAGCGCCCACATCAGCCCCTTCTGGTACGACAGGTGCGCTGCGATGATCTTCGCGCGGTCGGCGTAGGACGCCTCGGGGTACCCGTAGTTCTGGCCGATAAAGTCGGTGCTGACGGCGTAGTTGTTGTTCGTGTCGGTCTTGCCGTTGGGCATCCGGTCGGGCTTGATCGGGACGCGCAGGTCGCCCGCCTCGAAGTTGCGGAAGAGCAATTCGTATTTCGCCTCGTCGTAGTCTGCGGGCTTTTCGAACGGGACGCGGTTGGCCGCGACGTCGCTCATGCACATGCGAAAGCAGAACGCTTGCAGCCGCTTGTCGCCCGCGCCGTCGGCCGGGAGCGGATTCGAGTCGATGCCGAACAGCAGGCCGCTCTTGGGGTCGCCGGGCTTCACGTACGGATCGACGTTCTTGAGGAACCGGTGGGTCGAAACGTTCCACTTGCGCGCGACCCCGTCGAGCGTCTCGCCGTACTGTTTGTTCGGCTCGCGACCGACGGTGTAGCTGACGCCCGCGGCGGCCATCAGGTCGCCCTCGTAGGTCGCGTCAATGAACACCTTGGCCGTGTACGTGTTGCCGGCTTCCGTGGAGATCGACACGATCCGCTTGCCGTCGAGCTTTACGCCCTTGGCCCGGTCGAGCCGCTCGGTGAAGAAGAACTGCACCGCGTTCTCCCGGAGCATGTCGCACAGGATCGCCTCCGCGACCTTCGGCTCGAAGGTCCACATCGCGTCCTCGTCCTTGCGATAGAACTTGTAGCCCTCGCGCTTCTCGCGGACCCACGCGGCGGGAGCGTCGTAGTGCTTCTTGACGCGCTGGTAGAACTCGCGCGAGACGCCGCCGATGACGCGCTTGTCGCCGCTGTCGGTCCAGCCGAGGCCGCCGCTCGTCAACCCGCCGATGTGCTTGCCGGGTTCGAGCAGAACGACCTTCTTCCCCATCCGCGCGGTCTGCACGGCCGCCGCAACGCCCGAGGCGTTGCCGCCGTAGACGACCACGTCGCACTCAACGGATTCCGCAGCGCCCGCGGGGACACACGTCACGAACGTTGCGGTGAGCGTGAGGAACAATCGCATGGGAGAACGCTCCGGGAGGTGGAGCTAGGATAGCCGATCGTGCGGCCGGGGCAGCGCGTTTCTCGCCGGTAACGAGGCGCCCGGCCCGCGCCACCGCGTGAACGGGACCGACGACTTTTCCGTTTCCCGCGCGCGTCGGGCCGCTTACGCTGTCCTCACGCCTCACCATCTCCCGGAGCCTCTCTCATGAACCGTCGCGACTTCATCGCCGCCTCCACGACGCTCGCGGCCGCGCCGCACCTGTTCGCGGCGGCGCGGGCCGAAAAGCGTGTCCGCGCCGGGCTGATCGGCTGCGGGTGGTACGGCAAGTGCGATCTGCTCCGGCTCATGCAGGTCGCGAACACCGAGGTGGTGTCGTTGTGTGACGTGGACAAGAAGATGCTCGCGGGCGCGGCCGAAACTGTCGCCGCCCGGGCGAAGACCGACAAGAAGCCGCGCACCTACGTCGACTACAAGGAGATGTTGAAAGAGAAGGATCTCGACGTGGTGCTGATCGCCACGCCCGACCACTGGCACGCGCTGCCGATGATCGCGGCGGTCGAGGCCGGCGCCGACGTGTACGTTCAGAAGCCGATCAGCGTGGACGTGATGGAAGGCCATGCCATGTTGGAGGCGGCGCGCAAGCACAAGCGCGTCGTGCAGGTCGGCACGCAACGGCGCAGCACCCCGCACCTGATCGACGCCCGCGAGAAGGTGGCGAAGCCCGGACTGCTCGGCAAGATCGGGTACGCGGAGGTGTATTGCTACTACCATATGCGCAACAACGCGACGCCGCAGGTGTCGAAGCCGCCGGAGTACTTCGACTACGACGCCTGGACCGGTCCCGCCCCGCTACGCCCCTACGACCCGCCGCCCTACGGCGGCCCCAACGGCGATCCGCTCCCACACCGCGGCTGGTGGCGCGCGTTCATGGAATACGGCAACGGAATCGTCGGCGACATGTGCATCCACATGCTCGACATGGTGCGCTGGATGTTCGATCTGGGCTGGCCCATGAAGGTCAGTTCGGCCGGCGGCATTCTGGTGCAAAAGGGGGCGCGGTCGAACATCTCCGACACGCAGACCGCGACGTTCGATTTCCCGCAGTTCCCGGTAACGTGGACCCACCGCACCTGGGGCTCATCCGCCGACCCCGAGTACCCGTGGGGCGCGACCATTTACGGCGACAAGGGCACACTCAAGCTGAGCGTTCACAAGTGGGAGTTCTTCCCGCCCGGCCAAGCCAAGCCGAAGCTGAGCGGAACGCCGCTGTTCGAGTACGACAAGTATCCCGAAGACAAAACGGAGAAGGATCTGGAACAGCACGTCGAGTCGGCGATCCGCGCTCACGTGCTCGACCTGCTGAAAGCTCGTGAGACGCGGAGCAAGCCGGTGGCGGACATCGAACAGGGGTTCATCTCCACCGCGAGTTGCATCCTGGCGAACCTGTCTATGAGGCTCGGCCGTTCGCTGACCTGGGACGCGGCGAAGCACGTTATAGTGAACGACGACGAGGCGAATAAACTCTTGAAGCGCCCGTACCGTACCGGCTATACCCACCCGGCCGGGTAAGGGGCGAGAGGCGATAAGGAAAAGTGTGGGGCCACAACGGTACGAGTTGCCTCGACCGACAAGTCTCGTTGTCAAGCCCCCGCATTATCTGACGGGCTGGCGCCGGTTCAGAAAACGGCACGCGGCCCCGTAACGTGTGTTACGGGGCCGCGTGTGTATATCTTGGCAAGTCGGTAGCGTGGGCCTTAGTAGGTGGGTGACACGATAGATCGTTCGCTGCTCAAGGCGAGCGATCTTGTTCGTTAAGAATCCTTAGAAAGGAGGTGATCCAACCGCAGGTTCCCCT
>JAFKJJ010000324.1 GCA_017306025.1 Planctomycetota bacterium | reverse complement strand
GCTGTTCGCGCAGTTCGGCGTTGTACTTCAGTTGGCCCGGGTTCTTCTCGACGTTCACGCAGTAGTGAACCGACTGCCGGAGCATTGTATGGGCGCGTTCGGTGCCGACGAACCGCGTCAGGTCCCACGCGCGCGACACCAGCACGACGCGGTGAACCTCGGTCGCGTCGTCCACTTCGACGAGGAGCTGGTTGAGGGCGTCTTCGGGCTTGCCGCTCTGACAGATGGCCGCGAAGGTCGCCTCGGCGCTCGCCATCGCTTTGGCGGCGTCCGCCGCGGCCGTGCGGACCACATCACGGAGTTGTTCGCCGCCGCTCCGGTCGGCGGCGAGCTTCCCGGGCTGCACGACCTTCAGCGTTTCCTTCGTGTTGCCGAATTCTTTCAGTCGGGTGGCGTTGCGGTGGAGCACCTTGAGCACCGCGAGCGGCTTCTTGTGCGGGTCGGTCTCCTGTTCGGCCATCAGGAACGCCGGGGCCAGCGCCATCAGCGTGTGGAACCCGACGTAGTCCTCGCCGCCGAACGCGCGGGCGTTGGTGAGCGCCGCGGCCGCGACGAGTTGCTTCAGGTCGGTGCCCGCCTTCAGTTTTTCCGCGACCTTCGTAACGAGCTTGTCCGGCGGGGTCTCCTGGAGGAACGTCACGAGCGGGTCGAGGTCCCCGAACGTGAGGCGCGAGGCGTCTTCGGCGGCCCACGCGGTGCCGAACCCCAGATCAGAGGCGAGAGAGGCACCCAGGCCCGCGGCGATCATCCCGCGGCCGACGTCGGAAAACAGTTCGCGGCGCGTGCGACGCAACATGAGAAGCTCCCGGTGCGAGGGGAGGGCGCGGCGGAGGGCCGCGTCCGGGAGGAACGGAAAAATGCAACTGCGTTTGAGAATACCGCGCGGGCGGGCGGGCGGGCAAAGGACAAACGGCACGGCTTCGCGTTCAGCGCGCCGGTGCGATCGAACCGGCGGCCTTCTGCTGGTCTTCTCGCACCTCGTCCTTCATGACCGGGACGAGGCACCCCTGGAACCAAAGGACCGTCGCGCAGCCCGCGAGGAAGATCGCGCAGAGGCGCACCGTCGCCGACCCCCAGAACCGCCACTCGCGGCCGCCCTGCGTCATCGCGCGTGCTACCCCTTCCGCCCCTTGCCGGTGATCTCGCGCGACTCGGTCAGCACGAGGTCCATGAACACGTCGTGCGCGGCGACCGGGATCGAGTCGAAAACCTGGCAGTCGAACGCCAGCGCCACCAGCGGCGCGTCCGGCCGCGCGCTCGCCAGGAGGCGGTCGTAGTAGCCCTTGCCCTGACCCATCCGCGCGCCGCGGAGGTCGAACGCGGTACCGGGGACCATCACGAGGTCGAGTTCGGTCGGTTTCACCGTCTTGGCGGGAAGGGCGCGGAGCTCCTGCTTCGGCTCCAGGATCTTGTACGCCCCTTCCACCAGCTCGCTCATGTCTTCGAGCAGGAACAGTTCGAGCTGGTTGGTCTCGACGACGCACCACGGCACGACGACCCGCTTGCCGTGCTTGAGCGCCTCGGGCAGCGTGTGCCGCGTGCGCACCTCGCTGCCGGCGTCCACGTACCACATCACCGTCTTCGCGGCCGCGTAGGCGGGCAGGGCGGTGAACTTCTCACAGATCGTGTGGCTCAGGGCGTCCTTGTTCTTCTGCGCGACGCGGTTCTTCCGGGCCAGCTCGCGGATGAACGACTTCATCGTCTGCGGGTCGGTCGGCTGGGTGATGCCGAGTTCGTCCATTTGAATCCCCCTTTAGCACACTCCCAATTTACCGCGAACGCGGGCTACCGACATCAGAAGTGGACACGTGTCGAGTTAAAATGTGGTAGCCAAATCAAACACGTCGAGAGCGAGGGAACACCGTGTCCGCGAAAAACCAAGAGAGACCGTCGTTCGCGATCGTGACCGTCGTGCTTCCGGGACCGGACCGGAAACGCGCGCCGGCCCCGTATCACTTCCGCGTGACCTACCGCAACCCGGAACCCGCCGAGCCGGGGTGCGTCATGACCTGGCAGGTGACCGGCGGCCGCGAAGAATACCAGGTCGCGGCCGAGCGCGCCGACGACGGGCACATCAACTGGCACTGCACCTGCCCGGACGCGGTCTACCACGGCACGTACCGCCACGCGTACTGCTGCAAGCACGTCCACGGGCTGCAGGCGCTGCTCGAAGCGGGCGGTACGCCCGTCCGGCGTGACCCGGTCGCGTCTACGTTCGTGACGGGAACCGGTCCTGGAGCGGACGCACCGTCAGGTCGTGCCGCTTGAGCGCCTTACACGCCTCGACCGCGGCCTGAGCGGCCGAAATCGTCGTGATCGCGGTCACCCGGTTCGCCACGGCCTCCGCCCGGATCTTCGACTCGTCGGTCGAACTGCCGCGCCCCGTCGGCGTGTTGACGACCAGCGCCACCTCACCGTTCTTGAGCTTGTCGATCAGGTTCGGCCGCCCCTCGGCGATCTTCGGCACGTCCTCCACCGGGATGTCGCGCGACCGCAGGAAGCGGGCCGTCCCGCGCGTCGCGAGCAGCGTGAAACCGAGTTCGACAAACCCGCGGGCGATCGGGACGAGCGCGTCCTTGTCGCGGTTCGCCACCGACATGAACACGCTCCCCGACATCGGCAGCGCCGAACTCGCGGCCATCTGCGCCTTCGCGAAGGCCATCGACATGCTGTCGTCGATCCCCATCACCTCGCCGGTGGATTTCATTTCCGGGCCGAGGATGATGTCGACCCCCGGGAACTTGTTGAACGGGAACACGCTCTCCTTCACCGAGTAGTGCGTCGGGACGACCTCGTCCTTCACGCCCAGTTCGTCGAGCGTCTTGCCGACCATCACGAGCGCGGCCAGGCGCGCGAGGGGCACCCCGGTGGCCTTCGACACGAACGGCACGGTGCGGCTGGCCCGCGGGTTGGCTTCGAGGATGTAGACCTTCGGCGCGTCCGTCGCGGTGCCGTCGGCGCGGATGCCGGCGACCGCGAACTGAATGTTCATCAGACCCTTCACGTTGAGCGCGGCGGCCAGCGCGCGAGACTGGCGCTTGATCTCCTCGATCACCGCCGGCGGCAGGCTGTGCGGCGGGATCACGCACGCGGAGTCGCCGGAGTGGATGCCGGCCTCTTCGATGTGCTGCATCACGCCACCGATGACGGTCCGGGTGCCGTCGCTGAGGCAGTCGACGTCGACTTCGGTCGCGTTTTCGAGGAACTGGTCGATGAGCACCGGTCGGTCGCGCGACAGGTCCGGCTCGACGCGGCGCATGTACGCGGTCAGCTCCTCCTCGTTGTAAACGATCTTCATGTCGCGGCCGCCGAGGACGAAGCTCGGCCGCACGAGGATCGGGAACCCGATGCCGCGCGCGACGCGGAGCGCCTGGGCCTCGTCAACGGCCGTGCCGTTGGCGGGCTGAAGCAACCCGAGTTCCGTCACGAGCTTGGCGAACCGCTCGCGGTTCTCGGCGACGTCGATGCTGTCCACGCTCGTGCCGATGATCGGCACGCCGGCACCTTCGAGGGGCTTGGCGAGGTTCAGCGGCGTCTGCCCGCCGAACTGCACGATCACGCCTTCCGGCTTCATCCGCTCGTGGATGTTGAGCACGTCTTCGGGGGTCAGCGGTTCGAAGAACAGGTGGTCGGAGGTGTCGTAGTCGGTGCTGACCGTCTCCGGGTTCGAGTTCACCATGATGACTTCGTAGCCGTGGTCGCGCAGGGCGAACGCGGCCTGACAGCAACAGTAGTCGAACTCGATCCCCTGGCCGATGCGGTTCGGGCCGCCGCCGAGGATCATGATGCGGGGCTTCCCCGTTGAAGGCCTCACTTCGTCCTCGACGGAGGTGCCCCGGCCGTTCGCGATCGGGGACTCGTAGGTGCTGTAGTAGTACGGCGTGTACGCCTCGAACTCTGCCGCGCACGTGTCCACGCTCTTGAACACGGCCTCGATGCCGAAGCGCTTGCGGGCCTGGTACACCTCTCCGACTCGGGCGTTCCAGATGTGGCCGAGCTGGCGGTCGACGAACCCGTGCTGCTTGGCCCTGAGCATCAGTTCCGGCGTCACCTGGTCGAGCGACTCGACCGCGCGGAGCTCCTTTTCCACCCCGATGAGGTCCTGAATGGCGCGCAAGAACCACGGGTCGATCTTCGTCCGCTGGTGGATCTCTTCCACCGTCATGCCCGCCAGCAGCGCGTAGCGGACGTACCAGATGCGCTCGGCGTTCGGGCTGGCGAGCTTGTGCGTGATCTCCTCGCGCGTCGGCGGGTTCGCGGTGGCCCAGCGGTCGCGGCGGTCGCACCCGATGCCGAACCGGTTCACTTCGAGGCCGCGGAGCGCCTTCTGGAGCGACTCCTTGAAGGTGCGGCCGATCGCCATCGTCTCGCCGACGCTCTTCATCTGCGTGGTGAGCGTCGTGTTGGCCTCCGGGAACTTCTCGAACGCGAACCGCGGTACCTTTGTGACGACGTAGTCGATGGTCGGCTCGAAGCAGGCCGGCGTTTCGCGGGTGATGTCGTTGCGGAGCTCGTCGAGCGTGTACCCGACCGCGAGTTTGGCCGCGATCTTCGCGATCGGGAAGCCGGTCGCCTTCGACGCCAGCGCGCTGCTGCGGCTCACGCGCGGGTTCATCTCGATGGCGATCATCCGCCCGTTTTCCGGGTTGATGGCGAACTGGATGTTGCTGCCGCCGGTCTCGACCCCGATCTCGCGGATGATGTCCTTCGCCTTGTCGCGCATCCGCTGGTACTCCTTGTCGGAGAGCGTCTGCGCGGGCGCGACCGTGATGCTGTCGCCGGTGTGGACCCCCATCGGGTCGAGGTTCTCGATCGAGCAGATGATGACGACGTTATCGGCCCGGTCGCGCATCACCTCCAGCTCGAACTCCTTCCACCCGATGACGGACTCCTCGACGAGCACCTCGTGCGTGGGCGAGAGGTCGAGCCCCTTCTGGATGAGTTCGATGTACTCCTCGCGGTTGTAGGCGATGCCGCCGCCGGTGCCGCCCATCGTGAAGCTCGGGCGGAGCACGCACGGCAGCTTCACCTCCTCGACGGCTCGCAGTGCCTCGTCCATCGAGTGAACGGCCCGCGACTTCGGCACGTCGACGCCGATCTTCAGCATCGCGTCCTTGAACCGCTGCCGGTCCTCGGCCTTGTCGATCACGTCCGCGTTGGCGCCGATCATCTCGACGCCGTACTTCTTCAGGACGCCGTGCTTGTCGAGGGCCATCGCGGTGTTGAGCGCCGTCTGGCCGCCGAGCGTGGGCAGGAGGGCGTCCGGCCGCTCCGCGGCGATGATCTTCTCGACGACCTGCCAGGTGATGGGCTCGATGTAGGTGCGGTCGGCGGTCTCCGGGTCGGTCATGATGGTCGCCGGGTTGGAATTCACCAGGACGACCGTGTACCCTTCTTCGCGGAGCGCCTTACACGCCTGTGTGCCGGAGTAATCGAACTCGCACGCCTGCCCGATGATGATCGGCCCGGACCCGATGAGCAGAATCTTCTTGATGTCGGTGCGTTTCGGCATTGTGGTGAGACAAAGAGGAGTGTTCGGCGCAAACTCCGAATAGCTTATGGACACCGCCGAATCGGCCAAGAGCCGGACCGGCGTTGCGGCCGCCCGCGGCGCGTGTACGATGGGCGGAATCGCGGTCGGGCGAATTCTCCCGGAGATGACCAATGTTCCGACGGGCGGTTCCGCTGGCGGTGGCGCTCGTGCTCGGAGTCGGGTCGGGACAACGTTGACATCGAGACGCGAGCGGCGGTGGCGAACGCGCGGCACGCGGAGCGCCCGATCCCTCATACGAACGGAGTCGAAGGCATGCGCCCGTATGGAATCGCTGCGGCGGCGGTTGCGGTACTCGCGGGGAGCGTCGCGGGGCAGGACGCGGTCGAGATCAAGCTCCCGCGGCCCGCGGCCGGCGACCGCGCGCGGGTCGCGGTCGAGAGCACGCAGACCGCCGTCCAGACCACCCGCGTGTTCGGCCAGGAGAGCGACACGACGACCAAGAAGGTGTTCCGGGCGACGTTCGTGGACGAGTACGTCGTCCCGCTCGACGCGGAGGGCACGCGCGAGAAGCTGGTCCGCACCTACGAGAAGTACGAGGCCAGTCTCGACGGGAAGCCCCAGCCCGCGCCGCCCTTGAACACGCCGATCACCATCGAGAAAAAGGACGGCCGGTACACGTACACAATGGGCGGCAAGCCGCTGGCCGCGGAGGTGGTCGCGGTGCTGGAGTCGGAGTTCACCCGCAAGCAGGGCATGCGCGGCGGCAACGTCGCGCCCGCGAAGCCGGTCAAACCGGGCGAAACCTGGAACCTTAACCCCGTCGAAGTGTTCAAAGGTTACGGCGGCGAGGGGAAGGTTCCGCTGGTACTCGACAAGGCCACGATGTCCGCGAAACTGCTGAAGGCCGAGAAGCGGAACGGCCGGCCGTTCGGGGCGGTCGAACTGGCGGCGCAACTGCCGGTGAAGGAGTTCGGCGCGGACAAGGGGTATAAGCTCAGGCCCGGTACGGTGCTCGTGTACACCGAAACGATCGAGGGGGCACTGGACGGGGTGCCCGCGCCGGGCAAGAACGTGTTCGCGGTGTCGTCAAAAATCCAGCTCGACTCGGAACAGGCCACGGTGATCTACGCGGTCGAGACGCGCACCGCGGTCGCCGCGGAGCCGCTGCCGAAGAAGTGAGTCGCGGTCCACACAGCTGATACGCAATCGTGTTGACTCGTGCCGGCAACGGGATGATCTTCAGAACCCCGAAGGGGTCGGATACTTTAGCCCCGGGCAACGCCCGGGTTCGTGGCGGTGATGTTCGGCAGCCTGAAGGGCTGCGATACACCTGCGATCTCAGGCCTTCAGCCTGGAAGACCAATCGCCTCGATA
>JAFKJJ010000323.1:6962-8863 GCA_017306025.1 Planctomycetota bacterium | reverse complement strand
CGTCTGGGCGGTCACCAGAACGCGAAACATCTGGGCTCCCCCGGTTGGCTCACGCTGCTCCGGGGTTGGACCCGACTCCAAGCTATGATCGACGGATGGGAACTCCACAATTGTGGGGGATCATGAGCCTTCCGGTCGCGGCTCACTTCGGCGCGATACACCTTAACCCAACGCGCTCTATTCGTCCCCGCCGACCCGGCGCGACTGTTTCTTCGCGCTGGCCCTGCGCTTGTCGGCCACGCGGCGCTTCTTCGCCCCCTTCGACGGCTTCGTCTTCTTCCGTACCGTCGGCTCCGCGAGTGAGCCGCGAACCATCTCCGCCAACTTCAACAGGCAGTCTTCCTTGTTGCGCTCCTGGTCGCGGTACTTCTGCGACTGAATGACCGCGTCGCCCTCGGTGGTGAACCGGCTGGGAAAGGCGGTCTTCATGCGCGCCATCGCGGCCGGCGGGAGCGCCGCGGCGGTGGCCGCGGCCTTCCACCGCAGAACCGCCTTCGACGCCACCTTGTTCACGTTCTGCCCGCCCGGCCCGCCGGACCGCGCGAAGCTCCACTCCAGTTCGTCGGCCGGGATGGCGATGCTGTCGGTGATCGGGAGCATGGGAGCCCTTCCGGTGGTCCGGTCACGCGGTGACCGGGGTTCTGTTCGTCCCGCGTGCGGCACGCGGGGACCGGTCGCGGGGCGACCGGACCACACCCGACCCCGACTTGACGGGGTCGCGCGGTTTGCCTATCGTCCGCCGTCGCGCCAGGCGAATTTCGGCGAACACGGAGCGTGAGCGGTATGAGTGCCACAGTAGGAGGCCGGTGGGAAGAGGTCGAACGGCCGCGCTCCCTGTTCGGCCCGGACTACCTTCGGCTCGTCGCGCTCGTGCTGGCGGCCCTCGCGGTCCACGGGTGGCTCATCGCGCACACCGCTCTGACCGCCCGCGACAGCCTCGGGTTCGCGCGGCAGGCCCTCTGCTTCGAGAACCCGTCGGCCGCGCCGCCCCACGGGAACGGCCGACCCAAGAACACGCTCGATCACATTCGCGAGGGCGAACAGCACCCGGGCTTCGCCCTCGCGGTGTGTGCGACCGATGCCGTCCTGAAGCACGTTTCCGACGGCCCCACCGCGGAGCGCATCCTCCTGGCTACGCAACTGACCAACGCGCTCGCCGCGACGCTGCTCGTCGTCCCGACGTACCTGCTCGGGCGGATGCTGTTCGGGAGGAACGTCGGCTTCGCCGCGGCCCTCCTGTTTCAAGTGTTACCGGTTCCGGCCAAGATCACCAGTGACGGCCTGACGGAAGGCGTCTACCTGTTGGCGACGGTGAGTGCGACCGTGTTGGGCGTGCGGGCCGTGCGGCGCCCGCGGATCAGCGGGTTTCTGCTGTGCGGGCTCGCGACCGGGGCCAGTTACCTCGTCCGGCTGGAGGGCCTGATGATCGCGGCCGGTCCCGGCGCGGTGGCGCTGTGGCTCGGCCTGACGCGCCGCTGGCCGCGCGACCAGGCGCTCGGGCGGCTCACGGCGCTGGTCATCGGCGTCGCGCTCGTGTCCGTCCCGTACATGGCGGTGATCGGGAAGTTGACGAACAAGCCCTCGCCGCGCGAGATGTTGAACCTGGACGGCCCGTCGGGGCCGATCTGGAAGGGCATGCCGAACACGCAGCGCCCCACGACCGGCGCGGCGCTGTTCGCGGAGTGGTGGAACGAGGAGAAGGACGCGGGCACGCCGCGCGGGTTGTGGGCGGTCCGGTCGGTGCTCAAGGAGATGAGCAAGACGTCACATTATGTTGTCTGGCCGCTGGCGCTGTTCGCTCTCGTCGCCCTGCGGCGCCGGTTCGCGACCGAACCGGCGCTGTGGGTGCCGCTCATCCTGATCGCGTTCAACGTCGTGGTGCTCGTGGTCTTCGCGACGCG
>JAFKJJ010000323.1:0-6911 GCA_017306025.1 Planctomycetota bacterium | reverse complement strand
TGCTCCTGACGCTGCTCGCCTGCCAGTTCGCGGTCGCGGGGCTGCCGCTGTTGGCCGCGGCCGTCGGGCAACTGCTCCCGCGCGTCGAGCGGCTCGGCATCCGCGTCACCGCGGCGGGCCTCTTGGTCGCGCTGATCGCGTCGGCGCTGCCGTTCGCGCTCAAGCCGATGCACGCCAACCGCGAGGCGCACCGCCGTGCCGGCGAGTGGCTGTCGGACCGCGTCACCGATCGTGACGCGGTCGTCGATCCGTACTGCTGGGCCGAATGGTACGCGGGGCGGACCCTGTACCGCGTGTCGTGGAACCCGCCGGTGTCGCGGAACACGTACATCGTGCTGGAGAACGAGGCGGTGAAGGGCAGCCCGCACTCGCGGCTGCCGGAACTGCCGACCGCGAAGAAACTGACCGAGCACCCGAGCAGCCGGGTCGTGTACCACTGGCCGGAAGACGTGCCGGAAGAGCAGGCGCACATTCGCATCTACAAGCTCGGGCCGGACTGAGAAAGCGTGGAACGCGGAGCGGGGAACGGAAGACCGGAAGTCCTGTGGTCTCCGGTCTTCCGTTCCCCGCTCCGCGTTCCCCGTTCCACGTTTAAAACAGCGCGATCAGTTCCGCCACGCTCGTGAGCTTCTCCAGGTCCCAGCAGCGCGCGAGGATCTGGTCGGCCTTCGCCTTGCCGTACTTCGGCTCGGCGACGCGGCGGAACTTCGCCTCCACCTCCGCATCGGTCATCGGGTTGCCCGCGTGGCCGCGCGGGAACTCGACTTCCTTCACCAGCGTGCGCCCGTCGGCGAGCGTCAGCGTGATGCGGTTCGGAATCCCCGTCGGGTACCGCGGGTCGAGCGTGCCGTCGTGCCGCACCTTCACCTTGCCCGTGAACGCGACCAGCTTTGGGTTCGTGAAGTGCGCCTCGTCGAACGTTTCGAGGTACACGTCGCCGTCGTGGAGCGCCGCGGCCGTGCAGTACGGCAGGCTGTGGTCGGCCGTCTCGCGGGTCTTCGGGGTCCACGCCTCCGGGTACTTGCCGATGATGTTGTAACTGGCCTCGAACGTCGCGATGTCGATTTCTTTCACCTGCGACACGTCGCCCTTGAGTTCCGTCCGCAGTTGCAGCGCCGCGTCGATGGCGCTCTGCGAGTGGTACTCCGCGGGCCAGAACTTGATGTACGTCTTGTTAATCATGAACCCGTCGGCGTTGCCCGGTTCGCCCCCGAACGGCGCGGGGGTAAACGCCTCGCGGGCCACCAGCTTGAAGAAGCCCAGGTCGCCCTCGAAGATCGGCGCCGGGCCGGTCATCCCCTCGGCGGCGAGCGTCGCGGCGAACACGCCGTTGCGGGCCGCGTTCGCGAACGCGCAGCCCTTCCACATGCTCAGCTCGCCGCTCCGCGTCTGCCGCAGCGCCACGTTGCACACGCCCGCCAGCCCGACCGTGTGCGCGATCTTCGTCGCGTCGAGCTTCATCAGCTTCGCGGCCGCGACGGCCGACGAGATCGCACCGTAGGTGACGTGGTCCACGCCGTGCTTGCGCAGGCTGGCCGCGTCGCAGAACCGGCACTGGATCTCGTAGGCCAGAACCGCCGCGGTAATGAGGTCGCGGCCGCCGGCGCCGACCGCCTCGCCCACGGCCAGGACCGGCGCGAGGTTGTCGCTGGGGTGTGCCGGCTCTTTGCTCAGGTAGGTGTCGTTGAAGTCGAGGTAGCGGATCAACAGGCCGTTGACGAACGTGGCCCATTCGACGCTCGACCGGCCGCCCGCGAGGACGGACGCGCCGGGGTTGCTCGACACGCGCGCCGCGCACTTCTTGGCGATCGCGTAGGCGTCCGAGGGCATCGCCCCGATGGCGGTGGCGAACGAGTCAATAAAGCGCCGCTTCACCTCGTGAACGGCTTCCTTCGTGAGCTTGTCGAAGGTGAGCCCGGCGGCGTACTCGGCCAGCCGTGCGGCGAGCGTTTGGGTCGGCATCGACATCCCCAGAGCGAAAAGAAAGAGCAGGGGATGTTGTACGGAGACGCGTGCGAACGCTAAGCGGCCGCGCGGACGGGCACCGCGCGGCCGGCGCGGAGAAACTCGCGGTACCACCCGAGCGTCTCGGCCAGCGCCGCGCCCAGCGCCTGCCGGGGCCGCCAGCCGAGCAGGTTGACGATCGGCGCGGAGTCCGGCACCTCGGCCGTGCGGCCGGCGAACGCTTCGCGGACCGCGGCGGCCATCTGCCGGTCGGTCATCAGCCAGCCGCTGCGGAACGCGTACTCGCCCGCCCCGGCCTCGGCCGCCTGCAGGCAGGCGCGGGCCGCGTCGCGCACGAACACGAAGTCGCGCGCCGGGCCGTCTGGAGGAACGGGCGCGCCGTCGCCGGTGAGTAGGTTGATCGCGGTCGCCGGCACGGTCCGAGAGAGCCTGTGATCGCCGGGACCGAACACCTCGCCGAACCGCACCACGCCGAGCCGCTCGTCGGGGCGGTCTTCCGCGTGCGCGAGTGCCAGTTGCGGGAGCGGGCGCGCGGCCACGACCGGCACGCGACGTGAATACAGATTCACCGCCTGGAGCACCGCCGGCGTGCCGCGGTCCGCCCCGGGTTCGTGCCCCGCGAGGTGGAACACCGCCCCGACCTCGTGGACCGCCATCGCGGAGTGCAACCGGAAAACGTTGTCCGTTCGCCCGCGGACGAGGTGGACGCGCCCGTCGTTCTCGGGGCCGAAAAAGTCGGCCGCGGGGGCGTCGTCGACCAGCCCGACGACCTCCGCGCCGCGGGCGAGCAGCTCGCGCGCGACCGCGCCGCTGAGGAATCCGGTGCAGTCGGTGACCAGCACCTTCCGCCCGTGCCAGAACGAGGAATTATCGTTCACGTCCGCCTCCATGCGGCATGAGGGGCGGGGAAAGGTACCGTCCGCCGGCGTTGCGGGTCAAGCCGAAGCCCGTACAGTTCCTTGGGGACGAAGGGGAGCGCATGAACCGCGACGAAATGCTGGGCCGCGCGCTTGCGCGGCGCGAACCGTGGGACGTGGCGGTGGTCGGCGGCGGCGCGACGGGCGCCGGGGTCGCGATCGACGCGGCGGCGCGGGGGTACGCCGTTCTGCTCTTCGAACGGCACGACTTCGGCAAGGGCACGTCGAGCCGCAGCACGAAGCTCGTTCACGGCGGCGTCCGGTATCTGGCGCAAGGCGACATCCGGCTCGTGCGCGAGGCGCTCCGCGAGCGGGGGTTGATGCGGCAGAACGCCCCACACGTCGTTCACGAACTCGCGTTCGTCGTGCCGAGTTACTCGCGCTGGACCACTGCTTACTACGGCCTGGGGCTGTGGGCCTACAACCTGCTCTCCGGCCGCCTGAAGTTCGGGTCCACGCGCCGGCTCTCCAGGGCCGAAACCCTCGCCCGCGTCTCCACGCTCAACACGAACAACCTGCGCGGCGGTGTGATCTACTACGACGGGCAGTTCGACGACGCGCGCCTGCTCGTCAACATGACGACGACCGCGGCGGAGCAGGGGGCGACGGTGCTGAACTACGCCCGCGTCACCGGACTGACCCGTGACGCGGGCGGGCGCGTGAACGGCGTCGCGTTCCGCGACGAGGAGACGGGGGGCGAGGGGCACGCCGCGGCGCGCGTGGTCGTGAACGCCACCGGCGTCTTCTGTGACGACGTTCGACACCTGAGCGATCCGGGGGCGCCGGGGATGGTGAGCCCGAGCCAGGGCATTCACCTCGTCTTCGACCGCTCGTTTTTGCCGGGCGACACGGCGTTCGTGGTGCCGAGGACGCCCGACGGCCGCGTGATGTTCGCGATCCCGTGGCACGGGCACGCGCTCGTCGGCACGACGGACGTGGCCGTTCGCGCCGCGCCCCTCGAACCGGTGCCGACCGAGCAGGAGGTCGCGTTCGTGCTCGACACCGCGGGGCGGTACCTCCAGAAGCCGCCGACCCGCGCCGACGTGCTGAGCGCGTTCGCGGGCATCCGGCCGCTCGTGAGCGCCGGCGCCGGGAAGAACACCGCGGCGCTGTCGCGCGATCATACGATTCGCGTCGATCCGTCGGGGCTGCTCACGATCACCGGCGGGAAGTGGACGACGTACCGGAACATGGCGGAAGACTGCGTCAACCGCGCCGCGGAACTGGGGAAGCTCGAACCGCGGCCGTGTGTGACGCGAACGCTGCGCATCCACGGCGCGCACGACGACGCGGGGCGGTTCGGTCCGTTGGCAGTGTACGGTTCGGACGCGCCGCTGGTCGCGGGGTTGGCCGACACGGACGCGGAGTTGGCTCGGCCGCTCCACGCGGACCTGCCGTACATTGGCGCCGAAGTCGTGTGGGCCGCGCGGAACGAGATGGCGCGATCCGTGGAAGACGTGTTGGCGCGCCGCACGCGGGCGCTGTTCCTGAACGCGCGGGCCGCCCTCGCGATGGCCCCGCGGGTCGCGGAGTTGCTGGCGGTCGAACTCGGCCGCGACGCCGCGTGGCGGGCGGCACAGGTGAAGGCGTTCGGCGAACTCGCGGTCGGGTACGTGCTCGCCTGAGACGCGCCGGTCACCTCTTTTTCTTTTTCGGCGGCGCCTCCTGCGCCGTCGGGGCGAGCCACAGGTCCGTGGTCGCCTCATCGAAATCCGGCACGAGGAAGCGCGCGGTTCGTGGCGGCCCCTTGTCGCCCTTCACCCGCCCCACGATCCGGAACGGGCCGCTCGCGGCTTCGTCCGCGGTCAGCGAGAGCGTGACCGTGTTTGGGTCGGGCTTCGCGGGCTTGGTCACTTCGGCCTTCACGCCCTCGGGCAGACCTTCGGCGGTCACTTCGACGTCGGCCTTGAAGCCGCGGAGGCGGTCGACCTTCACCGGGATCAGCGTCGGCTTGCCGGGGGTGAGGGCGAAGCGGTCCGCGGCCACCGACAGCTCGTAATCCGGTTCCGACAGTACGCGGAGCAGGAACGCGTGCCGCGGGCCGCCGCCGGCGTACAGGTCGGCCACCGCGACGGTGTACGTTCCGTCCGCGGGCGGCGCGAACTGGAGCAGCGTGTCGCCGTTGAGCTTCGCGGGCTCCGCGCGGGCGAGTTGCTTTCCGCCCTTGTCGAGCACGCGCACCACCGGGTTCACCGCGAGACCGAACGACCGGCTCTCCGCCTGGACCGTCAGCGCCTGCCCCTTCTTCCCCTCGAACGCGACGAGCGCCTCGCCCTTCGGGGCGTCGATGTGTCCGGTGGCAGAGAAAGGCGGCTTGAGCGGGGCCGCGAACTTCGGCCCGTGGACGGGGTGCGGTTCGCTCCGGAGGCGGAGCGGGTTCGCGAGGCCCGCTCCGAAGGCCGTCACGAACGCGTCACCCGGCGCCGCGGCCGCGAACGTGACCTTGTGCGAGTCCGGCGTGAGGTTCCAGCCGCGCAACTCGACCGGCCGCGGGTCGTTCGCGCTCACCGCCAGCGGTACCGCGAAGTCCGCGAACGGGCCGGTGGTGAGTGTGAGCCGGTAGACGCACGCGTCGGAGCCGAAGTAGCGGACGCTCGCGTCCGGCTGCGACGGGAACGCGTACACGCGGGCGATGTAGGTGCCGTCTTTTTTGGCCGTGAAGGCGACTTGCGGGTCGAGGCCGTGGAAGTCGTTGTTCTCTTCGAGCACGAAGCCGTCGGCCGAGAGGATCTGCAACATCCCGTCCATCGGGGACCGCAGCGTGTCGTTCGCTTCGAGCGAGGCGACGAGCGTTTGCCCCTTCTTCACGCGGATCGCGAAGCAGTCGGCGTCGCCGCCCTTTTCCAGCTTGCCGTTGATCGTGAACGAAGGGCCGTCGAGGACGTGCGGCTTCCGGAAGTCGTCGTTGGGCTCCTTCTCGGTCACCTCGGGCAGCGTCCCGACGACGAACGGCCGCAGCCCGCTGGCGCCCTCGGCGTTGTGGGCGCGCAGCCAGTACGTTCCGGGCGCCGCGTCCTTGGCGACCGTCACCTTCCACTTGCCCTTCGCGGATTCGACCGACACGCCCATGCCGCTCGCCCACACCTTCGTGGACGCGTCGGACGTGCCGGCGGCGGTCACCTCGACCGTGGTACCTCGCTGGGCGCCGGCGGGATAGAGGTACGTAATCGCGGGCGGTGCCGCTCGGGAGCTAACCACAGAGACACAGAGACACAGAGAAGACAGGAGGAACAGAGAGGAACAGTTCTTCAAAACACTCTTCTCCGGCTTTCTCTGCGTTTCTTTTCTCTGTGCCTCTGTGCCTCTGTGGTTAGTCATTGCTCTTCTCACATCAGCTCTTTGATCGGCGTCGGGTCGCTGACGAGGTGCGTCGGGCGGCCGTTGGGCGTGTAGAGGATCTTGCTCGGGTCGATGCCGAGTTTCGTGTACACCGTCGAGACGAAGTTCTCGGGGGCCAGCACGCGCTCGACCGCGGCGAAGCCCTTGCGGTCCGTCGCGCCGACGACCGCGCCGCCGGGGGTGCCGCCGCCGGCGAACAGCACGCTCATTGCGTTGGCCCAGTGGTCGCGTCCGGGCGTCTTCGAGCCCGTGAGGGTCGAGATCTTCGGCGTGCGCCCGAACTCGCCGAGGGCGATCACGAGCGTTTCGTTCAGCATGCCGCGGTCTTCGAGGTCGGCGATCAGGGCGGCGACCGAGCTATCCCAGGCCGGCAGCCGCTTGCGGAGCGCGGGGAAGATGTCGGAGTGGTGGTCCCAGCCGCCGTCGTTGATGGTGACGAACGGCACCCCGGCCTCGACCAGCCGGCGCGCGAGGAGCAACCGCTGGCCGAGCCCGTTGCGGCCGTAGCTGTCGCGGACCTTCATCGGCTCGCGGGCGATGTCGAAGGCGGCCTGCGCCTCCTTCGAGTTGACGAGGTCGTAGGCCTGCTTGTAGTGCTCGTCGAGCGCCCGGGCGGGGTCGCCGGCGGCCTCGTCCATGAACCGCTTGAGGTTGTCCACCTCGGTGCGGACGGCGGTGCGGTCCTCGAAC
>JAFKJJ010000322.1 GCA_017306025.1 Planctomycetota bacterium | reverse complement strand
AAATGTTTCCCACGCGACTGATTTGATATTAAGTCGCGTGGGAAACATTTTCAAGGCGGGAGGTACACATCTGTGAATGCAACGGCCTTGAAGGAGCGAGCGACGCCGGGCAGAATACCCGAATGCCGACCGAATCCGATGACGACCTGCTATCGACTCGGGAGGCCGCGCGTCTGCTCGAAGTGACGCCTCAGCAGGTACGAACGCACGCGCGGGCCGGACGCCTCGCCGGCAAGCTGGTCGGTCGCGATTGGGTCTTTCGGCGCGGGGACGTGAAGGCGTTTGTGCCCGCCCCGCGGGGCCGCCCGAGCGATAAAAAGTGACCAATAGTCCATACTGAACGAGTGGTCAAAATATGGGTCCCGTAGTCTACGTGCCTGTGAGTTCAGGTGAGCAGAAACGCCTTGTTTTTGCCACCTTCCCCCGAGGTGGTCCGGTTACGCGACCGGCCGATGAATTGCCTGTAATTCCAGCGTTTCGCGGCCGTTTTGCGGCCGTTCTTTCTCCCTTCGCAACGAAGAGGTCGGGAGTTCGACTCTCCTTCGCTCCACTTTTATCCCCACCAAGCCCTTCGACGAGTGCGTCGAAGGGCTTTCTCATTTCGTAGACGAGAGTTGCGTCGGCGAGCTTTCTGTTCGACCAGAGGATTTCGAGGGCCGTTCGGCGCGAGTCTGAACCGACCTAAATAAGGTCCTTCTCGGGGCCATTTCCCTAAACCACGGACGTCCTGCCGAGCGATCGAGTTCCACTCGGTATCGAAACGCCCCCGCGGCATTCCGGGCGGGAAACGAGCGGGCGGGAGGTTCTCCGCGAGGCGGGAGGGGTTCGTCCGCTGTCCCAGGGGAGAGACATGCGATACGGTTACTGGATGCCCGTGTTCGGCGGGTGGCTGCGCAACGTCGACGACGAGAACATGGCCCCCACTTGGGGGTACAACAAGCGCCTCGCGCAGCGCTCCGAACAGATCGGGTTCGACCTCGCTCTCGTCGCCGAACTCAACCTCAACGACATCAAGGGCGAAGAGGCCCCCTCGCTCGACGCGTGGAGCACGGCCGCGGCGCTGACGGCCGTCACGTCCCGGTTGGAACTGATGGTCGCGGTCCGGCCGACGTTCCACAACCCGGCGCTGCTCGCCAAGCAGGCCGCCAACATCGACCACATCGGCGGGGGCGGGCGGCTGTCGCTCAACGTCGTTTCGAGCTGGTGGAAGGACGAGGCCACCAAGTACGGCGTCCACTTCGAGCAGCACGACGACCGCTACGCCCGCACCGCCGAATGGCTCAGCGTAGTCGACGGCGTGTGGAAGCGGGACCACTTCAGCTACGAGGGCAAATACTACCGCGTCGCGGACAACGTACTCCAGCCGAAGCCGGCGACCCGCCCGCGGCCGGTGGTCTACGCCGGCGGCGAGTCCGAGGCGGCCAAGAACCTCATCGCGCGGACCTGCGACGCCTACGTGATGCACGGCGACCCGCCGGAACGTATCGCGGAGAAGGTCGCCGACATGCGCCGGCGCCGCGAGTCGTTCGGGCTGGGGCCGATGATTTTCGGCGTCGCCGGTTACAGCATCGTGCGCAACACCGAGGGCGAGGCGAAGGCGGAGCTGGCCCGCATCACGGACGTGAAGCAGTCGGCCGCGGGGTACCACAACTATCAGCAGTGGCTCGCGGGCACGCAGCTCGAACAGCGCGTGTCGCTGGAGGACTACTCCGTGTCGAACCGCGGGCTGCGGAGCGGCCTGGTCGGCACGCCGCAGCAGGTCCTCGATCGCGTGAAGCAGTTCGAGGCGGCCGGCGTGAGCCTTCTACTTCTGCAATGCAGCCCGCAGTTGGAGGAAATGGAGAGCTTCGCGGAACAGGTGATCCAGAAGAGCCGGTGAGCGGAGGTTCTGATGGCCGATATGTACCGAGTGCGGGTCGAGGCCGTCGCCGGCAACCGGCTGACGTGCCACGTGGTAGTTGATTACCCCGACGAACCGCTGACGCCGTCTCGGTACCTTGCTTTTCGGTTCGTGTGGGAACCGTGGTACGATCTCCACTACGGACTGATCGACCACCTGGAGGTACGGGCCGGCCGTTGACGAGACAGGAAGGACAGGAGAGGGCACGGCTCGTTCCCCTCACGAGGGAACTCGCCGATCAAGACCTGGACGACCTGGATTGGTGTTTTGCGAATGCGGGCCGTTTTATCAGTTGTGTTGGGGTGACCGACCGCCGCTTCTGCGACGATCGGGGCTGGTATGAACGTAAGCCCGACGAGCGCCCGCAGGCAACGTACACGATCACCGTCACCAATCCGGGGTGGCTCGCGCACTTGGTTCCCGGAATGGAATGGGGCACGAGTGGCTTTGACGACGATGTGTGGCCCCGAATTCAACCGGCGTGGCGATCACCGGACGTGATGGCGCTGGCGAAAGGCATCGACGCCTCACAGGATTTCAGCGGCATGCCTGTGCTGGCGGACGCACTTCAGGAAGCCGGCTGCGATTCCGACGACCTCCTCTCCCATCTCCGCGACCCGCACGCGGTACACGTCCGCGGGTGCTGGGCGCTCGATCTCCTGCTCGGCAGAGCGTGACGGCCGTTCACACTCCTCCCATTTTTCGGCATCTTCTCTGCGCATAAATTGGAGCTCACCCGGTGTTGCCGGGTGTCGGAACGGTCGCATTTTCTTGGAGTTCCGGCATTTGCGGGGTGCGGAGCCGATCGGGGCGCATGAGCATTCGCGCCGTTCTTCAAGGCAGGGCTGCTGCCGCGACGGCCGACCGGGTCACCTGTCACCGAAACCCGGCAACGCCAGGCAATCCACCAACTACAAGGATTTACGGCGAATCCGAACAGGGTGAACTCCGGCTATGCGCCCTCTTGCACTCCGCCCCGTCGTAAGCGACAATCACATCACCTGCCAAATAGTTCCGCCGGAACGTCACGCACACCGCCGAACACCCGCCGAGGGTCTCTTCCCATGCCGAGGCACGTCCACCGCTGGGCGGTTCTTCTCACCGTCGCAGGTTTCTTTGCGTCCGCAGGGACCGCGCGGGCCGAAATCAACCCCGCCGAGGTGAAAAGCGTCGCGGTCCACCCCGCGAAGGTCGCACTCACCGGCGCCGACGACGCGGCCCAACTCGTCGTCACCGCGACCCTCCAGAACGGCCAGCTCGCCGATCTCACCTCCGACGCACAGTACGCGGTGGCCGATGGGAAATCGGCCGCGGTGCTCTCTGGCGGTCGCGTCGTGCCGCGGGGCAACGGGACGAGTGAAATCGTCGTCTCGTTCGCCGGGCGGTCCGTGCGCGTGCCGCTCAGCGTCAAGGGAATGGGCGAGAACCTGCCGCTGAACTTCACGAACCAGATCGTGCCGATCTTCACGAAGCTCGGTTGCAACAGCGGCGGCTGTCACGGCAAGCTCGCGGGACAGAACGGCTTTCGGCTGTCGCTCCTGGGCTTCGAGCCCGACCTCGATTACATGACGCTCGTGAAGGAGGGCCGCGGGCGGCGGCTGTTCCCCGCGAACCCGGACGCGAGCCTCTTTCTGATGAAGGCCATCGGCCGCGCCCCGCACGGCGGGGGCAAGAAGATGGACCCCGAGTCCGACGAGTACAAGCTCGTTCGCCGCTGGATCGCGGCCGGGATGCCGTGGGGCGAGGAGAAGGACCCGAAGGTCACGAAGATCAGCGTGTTCCCCGAGCACCGCGTCCTCCCGCGGCAGAGCAAGCAGCAGTTTGCGGTGTACGCGCACTACACCGACGGTACCGTCGAGGACATCACCCGGCGTGCCCAGTACGAGAGCAACGACACCGAGATCGCCACGGTCGACGAGCGCGGGTTGGTAAAGACGCTCGGGATGAGTGGCGAGGCGGCCGTCATGGCCCGCTATCAGGGGATGGTCGCGGTGTTCCGCGCGACGGTGCCGCTCGGCGTGAAGACGCCGAACTGGACCTTCGCCGAAAAGACCGTGGTGGACAAGTTCACGTCGAAGAAGTGGAAGGAACTCGGACTCGTCCCGAGCGACCTCTGCACCGACGAGCAGTTCATCCGCCGCGTTTACGTTGACGTTACCGGCACGCTGCCGACGCCGAAGGAGGTGCTCGCGTTCGTCGCGGACACCGACCCCGCGAAGCGGGACAAGCTGGTCGACAGGCTGGTGGATTCGCCGGAGTACGCGTACTTCTTCGCCAACAAGTGGGCCGACATCCTCCGCGTCAAGCGCCGGCAGGAGGCGGGACGGGCGCAGGGCACGTTCGCGTTCCACGAGTGGATTCGCGAGCAGGTCGCGGCCGACGTGCCGTACAGCGAGTTCGTCCGGTCGATCATCGCGTCCACCGGCGACGAGCGGAAGAGCCCGCCGACCGTGTGGTACAAGGAGATCGACAAGCCCGAACAGTTCGTCGACGACATCAGCCAGGTGTTCCTCGGACAGCGGATGGCGTGTGCCAACTGCCACCACCACCCGTACGAGAAGTGGTCGCAGGACGATTACTGGGGGCTGGCCGCGTTCTACGCCCGGGTCGGTCGGAAGGAGGTCCGGCTGCCGGTGTCGAACCCGAACCAGCAGGAGAACCGTGTTCAGGTCGTGTACACGCGGGCGATCGGGAACGTGACCAACAAGCGGACGCAGAAGCCGGCCGAGCCGAAGCCGCTGGACGCGGACCCGATGGCGGTTTCGACCGACGACGACCCGCGGCAGAAGCTGGTGGACTGGATGGTGAGCCCGAAGAACCCGTTCTTCGCACGAACGGTGGCGAACCGGTACTGGGCGCACTTCTTCGGCCGGGGGATCGTCGACCCGCTCGACGACATGCGGATCACCAACCCGCCGAGTAACCCGGAACTGCTCGACGCGCTGGCGCAGAACCTGATCGACAACAAGTACAGCCTCAAGGCGCTCATCAAGACGATCTGCAAGAGCCGCACCTACCAACTCTCGAGCGCACCGAACGAGTTCAACAAGCACGACAAGCAGGCGTACGCCCGCTACTACCCGAAGCGGTTGCAGGCGGAAGTGCTGCTCGACGCGCTGTGCCAGGTGACGGACAGCCCGACGCGGTTCAACGGGCTCCCGGGTGACAAGAACGCCCCGCACCGCGCGATCATGCTACCCGACGAGTCGTTCAGCTCGTACTTCCTCGACGTGTTCGGCCGCCCGCAGCGGATCAGCGCGTGCGAGTGCGAGCGGGTCAGCGAGGCGAACCTCGCCGCGGTGCTGCACCTGCTCAACAGCGACGAGGTCCAGGGGAAGATCTCGCGGGGCGGCGGCCGCGCCGACGCGCTGGCGAAGCCCGACGACAAGCGCAGCGAAGAAGAGAAAGTAACAGAGATCTTCCTGTGGGCGTTCTCGCGCAAGCCCACGAAGGACGACCTGGCCGCGGCGCTGGAGCACATCAAGAAGCTCGAAGCCAAGAGCGGCCCGGCCGGGAAGAAGACCGCCTACGAGAACATCATCTGGGCGCTGATCAACACCAAGGAGTTCGTATTTAACCAATAGACGAGCGGCGCGAGGCGCTGATTTCGGTGAAAACCGCGGGTCGCCGGGACATCCGGCGGCCCGTTTGCATTCAGAGCGAGATGTCGACGAGGTACCGTTGACATCTCCCGCCCGTGTAGAGATATTCAGTGGTGTCTATCTCAAGTCTCCGTTATCAGGATCGAAACATGTCGAATCGTTCTCCCAAAGTGAGGGGATTCACCCTCATCGAGTTGCTCGTCGTCATCGCGATCATCGCGATTCTCATCGGTCTGTTGCTGCCCGCGGTGCAGAAGGTGCGAGAGGCCGCCGCGCGCATGAGCTGTTCCAACAACCTGAAGCAACTGGCGCTGGCCTGCCACAACTACAACGACGTGAACAGCAAGCTCCCGCCCGCGTGGACTGGGAACGGCTCGACCGCCTGGTTCCTGATGCCGTTCATCGAGCAGGACAACGTGTACAAGCAGTGCAACGGGAACGTGAACAACTACTACCCGGTTTCGGGCGGCAGCACGTACGGCAGCAACACGGTCGTGAAGACCGAACTGTGCCCGTCGGACGGTTCCGGACCGGATAACGGGCTCTGGGCCCGCGGCGCGCTGGCGAACGAGGTCGGCAACTGGGCCTTCGGGAACTACGGCGCGAACTTCCAGGTGTTCGGCAACCCCGACGCGGGCGACAACGCCGGGGCGAACATGGTCACGGGGTTTCAGATCAACACCATCTCCGACGGCACCTCGAACACGCTCTTTTTCGCCGAAAAGTACCGCCGGTGCGGGAACAACGGGAGCCTGTGGGGCCACGGCGCCTGGGACACGTCGTGGATGGCGCTCTTCGCCTACGGCAACCGCACCGGGACCACCGGGTACGCCTCGAACAGTTCGGTGCCCGGCGTGGTCGGTGCCGCCTCCAAGTTCCAGTCGAGGCCGGACCCCTACGCCACGGCGTGTACCCCCAGCCGTGCCGCCAGCCCGCACTCCGGCGGCATCAACGTCGCACTCGGCGACGGCAGCGTGCGGTTCCTGTCGGCGAGCGTCGACGCGAACACGTGGTGGTACCTCTGCACCGCCAACGCCGGCGACATTCCGGGCAATTTCTGATCGCCCCGCGCCCGTCTGTGGCGACCGCGCACGCCCCGCGTGGGCGTGCGCGGTCCTTCTCGCCCGGTCGGCACGGTCGGCCGGGTTCCCCTTCGTTTGCGGGTGTTCATCCGATGAGGCGGTTCTTCGTTGCGCTCGCGGCCGGATTGCTCGTGCCCCTCTCCGGTTGCGGCGGCGGTATCGGTAACGTGTCCGGCGAGGTGAAGTTCAACGGCCAACCGTTACAGAACGGCCGGGTCACGTTCGTTTGTTCCGGCGGGGCCAAGCCCGCGCTGTCGGCCGAGATCAAGGACGGGCGTTACGCTATCGCAAACGTGCCGGCCGGGCCGGTCGAGGTGACCGTCGAGACGTTCAATCTGCGTGCCGACCCGGTGCCCGGTGGTCCGCCCCCGGCGCCG
>JAFKJJ010000321.1 GCA_017306025.1 Planctomycetota bacterium | reverse complement strand
GTGCAGCAGCACCTCGGCGGTAGCCGCGTCCGGTGCGTCGCGCTGGGCAGCACCGACGGTCTGGTCCGCGGGATGGACTGCGAGGACACCGGCGCGCCGGTGTCGGTGCCGGTCGGGCTGGAGACGCTCGGCCGCGTGTTCAACCTGCTCGGCGACCCGATCGACGGCGGCGGGCCGGTGAAGACCGAGGGCAAGCGGTCGATCCACCGCGAGCCGCCGAAGTTCGACGAACTGTCGCCGAAGGCCGACGTGCTCGTCACCGGCATCAAGGTCATCGACCTCCTCACCCCGCTCGCCCGGGGCGGCAAGGCGGGTCTGTTCGGCGGTGCGGGTCTCGGCAAGACGGTGATCCTCACCGAGCTGATTAACCGTATCGCGAAGGTGTACAAGGGCTACTCGGTGTTCGCGGGGGTCGGCGAGCGGACCCGCGAGGGCAACGACCTGTGGCTCGAAATGCAGGAGACGAAGACCAGCGCCGCGGCCGACGCGAAGTCGGTGCTCGAAAGCTGCGCGATGGTGTTCGGCCAGATGAACGAGCCGCCCGGCGCGCGCCTGCGGGTCGCCCTCTCGGCCCTGACGATGGCCGAGTGGTTCCGCGACGTCACCGGCACCGAGACGCTGCTCTTCGTCGACAACATCTTCCGGTTCTCGCAGGCCGGTTCGGAAGTGTCGGCGCTTCTGGGCCGTATGCCGAGCGCCGTGGGTTACCAGCCGACACTCGCGACCGAGATGGGCGAGCTGCAAGAACGCATCACGACGACGAAGGACGGTGCCATCACGTCGGTCCAGGCCGTGTACGTGCCGGCCGACGACCCGACCGACCCGGCCCCGGCCAACACGTTCCAGCACCTGGACGCCTTCATCTACCTGGAGCGGTCGATCTCCGAAAAGGGCATCTACCCGGCCATCGACCCGCTGGCGTCCAACAGCCGGCTCCTCGACCCGCAGTTCGTGGGCGAGCGGCACTTCGCGGTCGCCGACCGCGTGAAGCGCATCCTCCAGCGGTACCGCGAACTGCAAGACATCATCGCGATTCTGGGCGTCGAGGAACTGTCCGAGGACGACAAGAAGGTCGTGTCCCGGGCCCGCCGGATCGAGCGGTTCCTCAGCCAGCCGTTCTTCGTGGCTGAGCCGTTCACCGGCAAGCCGGGCAACTTCACGACGCTCGAAGACACGATCCGCAGCTTCGAGGAACTGTGCGACGGCAAGTGGGACCACCTGCCGGAAGGCGCGTTCATGTACGTCGGGCCGATCGAGGAGGCCGCCGCGGCGGCCGCGGAGGCCGCGAAGAAGGCGGGCGCCTGAGTGGTGTTTGGCGTTTCGTGTTTGGTGCCTTGTAATTCGCGTGCCGGTTCGCTTATCCGGGCTGCGAGGCGCGAAACACCAAACACGAAACGCGAACGACCAAATACGAAACACCAAACACGAAACACCATATGGCCGACACGCGACAACCGGAGCCGACCGTGCAGTCCGCCGTCGAACGGATGATGCCCAGCATCGTCAGCGAGATGGAGGACGCCCGAAAGGGGCACGTGCGGTGCATCGTCGTCACGCCGGAACGCGCGGTGCTCGACGAGTTCGCCGAAATGGTGGTCCTGCCGATGTTCGACGGCGAACTCGGCGTGCTCCCCGGCCGGGCGCCGATTATCGGGCGGCTCGGGGCGGGCGAATTGCGTCTCAAGAGCGCTGGCGTGGTGAAGCGGTACTTCGTCGAGGCCGGGTTCGTGCAGGTGCGGTCGAATGTGGTGACCGTGCTCACGTCGAAGGCCGAAGAGGCGACGAAGGTCACCCCGGAGATGGCGACCGCGGCCGCAACTGCGGCCGAAGCACTGCCGACGACTAACGCGGTCGAGCGGGCGAACAAGGCGAAGGCCCGCGACCGCGCGCAAGGGCTGAAGAAGGTCGCCGGCCGCAACCCGGCGGTGGGCGCGGTCGGCTCGGCGCACGTCGTCTCGCCCGGCAGTAGCCCCACCGCCTGACGCGAATACAATGCCGACGACTCGCGCCGGCCGGGACGGACCCCGGCCGATGTCGTTTGTTCACCCCGTCTCGCTTTTCCTCTCGTCGCCGAGTATTTTCGCATTCGGTCCGCCCGCTCGAGAGGGAACTCGATGCACCGCCCGCTCTCCGCGGTCGTTCTGTTCGTCGCGGGCGCCGCACTCCACGCGGCGCCGGTCCCGAACTTCCCCCGCGATCCGTCCCTGGATCGCGACGGCAACAAGCTCCCGCTGGGCGCGACCGCCCGGCTGGGCTCGCTCGCGTTTCGCGCACGAGGGGCGTGGGGCGCCACGTTCTCCGCCGACGGAACACGGTTGATGACCCTCTCCGACGGAGAGCTGCTGACCTGGGACGCGGAATCCGGCCGGGTGCTCGAACGGAAGTCGTTCGCCCCGAACGCCGTCGACCGCTCCGCGTTCGTCGTCGGGGATCGGGTCTTCTGGATCACCTCGGAGCCCAACGTGCCGCCGAACGTCATCGTCGCGGACCTGCGCGACGGGAAACGCCGGTCGCGGTTCGTGCCGGCGGTCGAGGAGGACTGGATTCGGGGCTTCCGACACATCGAAGTTTCGTCCGACGCGAAGTATTTCGCCGTCGTGGTGCAGAAGGCGAGCGAACTCGTTGTCGTCGACGCGGAGACGGGCCGGGTGGTTCACGCGCGCAAGGTCGCGAAACCGGGAGACACGAAGGTCCACATCACACCCGATTCGACGACCCTTTACGTAGTGGAAGAGGACCAACCGCTCCGCCGGTACTCGCTGACCGCCGGGAAGGAACTGGACCGACCCGCCGAGGGCGAGAAGGTACCGGGCACGATCCGGGTGGCGCCGGACGGTAAACGGGCCGTCACCGGCGGCCTCTCCGTGTGGGAGCGTTCGACCGCGGGCTCCACGCTCGTCATGAAGGGGGCCGAGGAACACCTGACCGTCCGCCGGGCCGACACCGGAAAGGCGCTCGGCCGGCTCGAACTCGGGCGGCCCCTCTCGGACGTGCGGTTCATCGGGTCGGACGCCCTCCTCGTGTCGTCGTGGGAGTGGGGCCGAAAGGGTGCGGTCGAGTGTTACCTCGCCCGGTGGGACCTCCGGGTGCTCAAGCGGGAATGGGAGGTGCCGTGTCCGCGGGACGAGCGGCTGGTGGTCTCCCCCGACGGGAATCGCGTGGCGGTCGCCGGCACCCACTCCGTTTGGGTCTACGACGCGAAAACCGGAAAGCGGACCGACGGCGCCACCGGACACGACGCCCCGGTCGCCTGGGTAGGGATTTCTGCGGACGGGCGGACGATCACCACGGTAGGCGACCCGGCCGACCGTCGTGTTGCGGTCTGGACGGAGCGGGGAGAACGGAAGTCGCACACGGAACTGCCGGAACTGCGGGGCGGGCGCGTCGCGGGGCACCCGGCGGGGGACCATCTGGTCTGGACGATCTCCGCGGTGACGAAAGCCGAGGTGCCCGGGTGGCTCCTCGATACGGGGGTGGAGGAAGTGATCGGGTGGGACCGCCAGAAGAACGCGGTCGCGTGGCGGTTCGCGCCGGAGATCGACCCGCAAGAGGTCTACACGCACGACGGCAAGCGGGTCGTGACGGTGTGCCGGAATAAGGTCCAGAAGCGCTGGGACGCGGTCGTGTACGACGGGCCGACCGGCAAGCGACTCGGCGCTTGGCCGCTGCCCCACACCCCGGAGGAAGGGCCGGGCGGCGTGAGAGACGAACGGCCGCTCACGGCGCCGTCCGGTGACGGGAAACTGCTGTTCGTGGCGAGCGAGAACGTGGTCGGGGCGAACGCCTCGACGGGTCGGGTCGAGGTGCAATTCGAGACGGGGCGGATCGGGCGCAGCGATTCGATGGCGTCTTCGTCCGACGGCTCGCGGCTCGCCGTCACGCGCGAGGGGCGCCGGCCCCGCGACCTGCTGATCTTCGACGTGAAATCGGGCAAGGAACTCGCCCGGCACGAGATCGGGTGCGATTTCCCGAACTGCAAGTTCGGTCCGGACGGAACGCGGGTCGCGGTCTGGTCCGGGTTCGGCGGAACGGGTGTGACCGTTTATGGCGTGAGGACCGACGCGAAGCCGCTCGTTCTCGACGGCGGCCTCTCGGCGCCGACCGCCGTCGCGTTCCACCCGAACGGCAAGAGCGTGGTGGTCGGCTACGCGGACGGCACGTCGCTCGTCTGGGACCTGACCGCGAAGTGACGGTCCGCCGTCACTCCCAGTAATCGCCCCACTTCGCCCCGAAGCTCTTCTTCAGACGCTCCAGGTACGCGTAGGTTTTCACCTTCACCATCCACGCGTCCGCGCCGGCTCCTCCTTTGCAAACGACGCCCTCGGACACGCCGTATTTGCCCGTGCGCACGGCTTCGAGGAACGTGCCGGTCAGCTTGCCGGTGTAGACCACGCGCGGGATCGGCAGGTGCCCGAAGTCCGCGACGAACTGATGCGGCGGAACGAAGCCGTAACCGTCGGCCCACACGTCGAACAGCACCGCTCGCTTTGGGTCGCCGGGAACGTGTGCGCCGGCGAACGAGTTCGGGCCGAGGAACTCCGTGAACGCCTTCACTGCGGCGAAGTTCGCGTAGGCCGGGTGGGCACGCAAGAGCGCGTCGAGCGGTCCGGCGAGCGTCGCGCGGAACACCGGCGCGGCTTCTTCCAACCCCGGGTGCGCCGCCGCGAACGCGGCTTCGCCGTCGGGCGTCAGGTTGAATTCGTCGCGCCGCGTGCCGAAGGCGTGCCAGCCGAAGTCGCGGTCCCAGGTCCAGTGCAGATTGGTGCCGTCGAGTTTCTCGAACGCGACGCACCGGCAGGTCGGCGCGGCGGAGCTGCCCGGGATCTTCGGGTAGTGAAGCATGGCGGAAGGACACCCGCGGCGCGTGCGGGTTCGTGGAAGCGCGAACACCCCGGCACGACCGGGGTGTTCGGGGTCGGTCGAGCGGTTTACTTCCGGTGTGGTCCGGTCACGCCGTGACCGGTGCGAGACACGCGGACCATCCGGTACGAATATCCCATCGCACCAGCACCGGCGAAGCGACCGGTCACGGCGTGACCGGACCACACCGAAACGAACGGCCTGCCGAGGCGACCGATCCCCGCAAGCGCCTACGGCTTCAGCGGGGCCATGTTCTCGATCCATCCGCTCACGCTCGGGTCCATCCAGTTGAACAGGAGCACGCCGGGCAGGACGCCGAGCGCGATCGCCAGGACCGCGAACGGCAACAGACAGGCGGCCTCGCGGGGGGTCAGTTCGGGGAAGTTCTTCGTGTCCGGGTTGGTGCCCAGATAGACGCGCTGCCACGTCCACAGCAGGTAGCCCGCGGTGAGGACCACACTCAGAACGGCCGGGATCGCCAGCGCCGGCGAGAAGTTCCACGCGGCGATGAAGACGCAGAACTCCCCCACGAAGCCGCACAGCCCCGGCAGCCCCATCGACGCGAAGAACAGGATCGCGCTCATCCCCGCGTAGAGCGGCATCGGCTCTTTCAGCCCGCCGAAGCGGTTCAGGTCGCGGTGGTGCGCGCGGTCGTACACCACGCCCACGATAAAGAACAGTGCGGACGCGGTGACGCCGTGGGCGACCATCTGGAACATTGCACCGTCCACGCCCCACTGCCAGTATCGCGCGTTCGCGGCACTCCCCCAACTGGCGAGCCCGAGCACCACGAAGCCCATGTGGCTGACGGACGAGTACGCGAGCAGCTTCTTGAAGTCGGTCTGCCCCATCGCGACGAGCGCGCCGTAGACGATCCCGACCACCCCGACCAGCCCGACCCACCACGCGAGTTCGGCCGCGGCCCACGGGCACACCGGGAACGCGACGCGGATCAGCCCGTAGCCGCCGAGCTTGAGCAGTACGCCCGCGAGGATCATGCTCACGGGGGTCGGCGCCTCGACGTGCGCGTCGGGCAGCCACGAGTGCAGCGGGACGATCGGCACCTTGACCGCGAACCCCACGAACAGGAGCGCGAACACGAGGTACTGGAACGACTTCGTACACACCGGCTGCGCCTTGAGGCGCGCGAGGGCCGCGGTGCGGTCCACGCCCGGCGCGAACAGCTTTACGTGGTTCGGGTCGTCGCCCTTTGCGGGTTCGTCGCTCACCTTGGTCTTTACCTGGAGCCGGTCCTCTTGCCCGCCGAGGACGAGCGCGACCGCCCGACCGACTTTGGAGAGCGTGACGAAGTCGAACGTGTGGACCTCGACCCGCTCCGCGACCTGGGCGGCCGTCAGTTGCGGGTTCTGCTTCTGGAGGTCGAACCCGCGCTGCTGAACCTCCGCCTGGTCCACGAAGTCGCGGGCGTTGACGAAGTAGAGCGCGAACATCGCGACGAGGAGGCACACGCCGCCGAGCAGCGTGTAGATGACGAACTTCAGCGCCGCGTACTTCCGCCGCTGCCCGCCCCACAGTCCGATGAGAACGTACATCGGCAGGAGCATGAGTTCGTAGCCGACGTAGAAGAGGAAGAAGTCGAGCGCCAGGAACGCCCCGATCACCCCGGTTTCGAGCAGGAGCAGCATCGCGAGGTAGCCGCGAACGGACTCCTCGATCCGCCAGGACGCGACGACCGCCAGGAGCGTGACGATCGCGGTCAGCACGACGAGCGGCAGGCTGATGCCGTCCACGCCGAGCGCGAACTGCGCGTTGAACAGCGCGATCCACGGCCGGCGCGCGACCCAGTCGCTCGACTGCAAGGCTTTGGGGATCGGCTGGGCCGCGTCGCTCGCCGCCCTGTCCGCGCGCGCGTCGAGGCGGGTGTGAACGGAATAGCCCGGCTTGCCGTTGGCGTCGAGGTGGCTGTCGAGCAGGTTGTAGTAGCCCACGACGACGCACAACGAGACCGCGAGCGTGCCGGCGGCGCCGAACACGGCCCACCACCTCATTGCTTCGTGCCACTTCGGCGGAAACGCGAGCAGACCGACCGCGCAGGCCGCGGGCAGGAACGCGAGCAGCGACAGCCAGGTGAAATCCGATTCGGGCATTC
>JAFKJJ010000320.1 GCA_017306025.1 Planctomycetota bacterium | reverse complement strand
AGTTGGACGAGCCAACTGGACCGCCGTCTGAACGACGCGGACTACATTTCAAAGCGATGCCATCACGCGCGGATCATGTGAGAGGCTCAAACCGAGTTGGTCGCCCACGTGCGGATCTGTAGGACGCGAGGAGCGAAGTTCGCGCCCGTGGTCTCCACGGGCATCATTTTTGCCCTCAAAGTCTTCTCCGCGATTCCGCCACCCGGACCCAGCATGACCGCACCGACCACACCCGCCCCGTCCCGTCGAGCCGGAACCGATCTACCCCTTCTCGTCGGCCTCGCCGCGGTCGTCGGGTTCTTCGTCGTCAGTGGGATCATCGCGTACTGGAACACACGCACCCTGAGCCGAAACGCGCAGCGGATTGCGCACACGCACGAAGTGCTGACCACACTCGACGACGTCCAGTCGCTGATGAAGGACGCCGAGACCGGACAGCGGGGCTTCGTTATCACCGGGGACGCCCGGTACCTGGAACCGCACACACTGGCCGTCGTTCGCGTCAAGGACCGGCTGGACGAGGTCCAGCGCCTGACGAGCGACAACCCCGAGCAACAGGCCCGCATCCCGCTGTTGCGGAACCTCATCGCCGCCAAACTGGCCGAACTCAATCAGACCATCGACCTCCGGAGCGCGCAAGGCTTCGACGCCGCCCGGAAGGTGATCCTGACCGATCGCGGAAAGGCGACGATGGACGGCATCCGCGATCAGGCCGCCGTGATGGAGCGCACCGAGCGCGAGCTCCGCACCCAGCGGTTCGACGAAATGGAGAGCGCCTACACGGTGGCCGTGGCGAGCGGCGTTCTGACCGGCTTGCTCGGCACGCTCCTCGCCACGGCCGTGGCCCTGCTGGTCCGGCGCGCGGTCGCCCTCCGCCGCCGCGAAGAGTGGCTCCAAACCGGACAGATCAAGCTGGGGGCGGCGATGGCCGGGGATCAGCGGGTCGAGCAACTCGGCGAGAGCGTGCTCAAGTTCCTGGCCGAGTACCTCGGCGCCCACGCCGGCGCGTTCTTCGCGCAGGACGCCGGCGCGTTCCGGCGCGTCGCCACCTACGGCGCGCCCGCGACCGGCGGCGCGCCGGAGCGACTCGACGTCAACGACGGCCTGGTCGGGCGCGCCGTGAAGGACCGACGAGCGTTCCTGATCGACGACGTGCCCGACGGGTACCTGAAGCTCGGTTCGGCGCTCGGTCAGGCGAACCCCCGGCACCTCGCGATCGTCCCCACCGCGACCGACGACGGCGCCAACGCGGTGTTCGAACTCGGGTTCATCCGCCCGGTGGACGCTTCCGCGACCGAACTGCTCGACCGCGCCGCGGAAGCGATCGGCGTAGCGGTGCGGAGCGCCCGGTACCGGGTCCACCTTCAAAACCTGCTCGAAGAGACGCAGCGCCAGTCCGAGGAGCTCCAGGCGCAGACGGAGGAACTGCGGGTCGCCAACGAGGAACTCGCGGAGCAGAGCCGGGCGCTCAAGGAGTCGCAGGAGCGGCTCGAAACGCAACAGGCGGAACTCGAAGCGACGAACACCCGGCTGGAGGAGCAGGCGGAACTGCTCGCGGAACAGCGCGACGGCGCGACGCGGGCGCGGTCGGAGCTGCAGGTGAAGGCCCGCGAACTCGAACAGGCCAGCCGGTACAAGTCCGACTTCTTGGCGAACATGTCGCACGAGCTGCGCACCCCGCTCAACTCGTCGCTCATCCTGGCGAAACTCCTGGCCGACAACCGCGAGGGCAACCTCACGGCCGAGCAGGTGCGGTACGCGCAGACGATCCACTCAGCGGGCAACGACCTGCTCGCGCTCATCAACGACATTCTGGACCTTTCGAAGATCGAGGCCGGGCGCATGGACGTCCGCCCCGAGCCGGTGCGGCTGGCGCAGCTCGCGGAGGACCTCGGCCGCACGTTCCTGCCGGTCGCCGAGCAGAAAAAGCTCGCGTTTCACACGCGGCTCGCGCCGGGCTGCCCCGAGTCGGTCAACACCGACCGCCAGCGGCTCGAACAGGTGCTCAAGAACCTGCTCTCCAACGCGCTGAAGTTCACCGAGGCCGGCGAGGTGAGCCTGGAGGTGGACCGCGCGGCCGGGGAGAAGGTCGCGTTCGCGGTGCGCGACACCGGCATCGGCATCCCCGAGCACCAGCAACAAGTGATCTTCGAGGCGTTCCGGCAGGCCGACGGCACCACGAGCCGGAAGTTCGGCGGAACCGGGCTGGGGCTGTCGATCGCGCGCGAACTGGTGCGCCTGTTGGGCGGCGAGCTGCACGTCGCGAGCGAGCCCGGCCGCGGGAGCACGTTCACGGTCACACTCCCGATCACATACGACCCGGCGCTCGTCGCCCCGCGTCCGCAGGGTCCGGTCGGAAGCCCGCCGGCCGCGCCGCCCCTCGCCCCGGTCGGTGCGGACGCACCGACACCTTCTCCGCCCGCCCCGGCGCCCGCGGCCGCGCGCCGGGTCGAGGACGACCGCGAGCGCCTGACCGCGGACCGGCGCGTCATCCTCGTCGTCGAGGACGACGAGCCGTTCGCGCGAATCCTTTACGACCTGGCGCACGAACTCAACTTCCAGTGCCTGATCGCAAACACCGCCGAGGAGGGCCTCGCGGTGGCGGTCCAGCACCGGCCGAGCGGCGTCGTTCTGGACGTCGGCCTCCCCGACCACTCCGGGCTGTCGGTGCTCGACCGGCTCAAACACGACGCCCGCACGCGGCACATTCCGGTCCACGTCGTCTCCGCGCACGACTACTCGCAAACCGCGCTCGCGCTGGGCGCGGTCGGGTACATGCTGAAGCCGGTGAAGCGCGAACAACTGACGGAGGCCCTCCAGCGGCTCGAAACGCGCCTGGAGCAGCGGCTCCGCCGCGTGCTGATCGTGGAGGACGACCCGGTTCAGCTCGACAGCCTGAGAAAGCTGCTCGGCACGCAGGAGGTCGAGACGGTCGGCGCCGGAACCGCGGCCGAGTGCCTGGAGCGGCTGAAGGGCGAAACGTTCGACTGCATGGTGCTCGACCTCACGCTCCCGGACGCGTCGGGGTATTCGCTGCTCGAAACGCTCAGCCGCGAGGACACCTACGCGTTCCCGCCGGTGATCGTGTACACCGGCCGCGACCTGTCCGCCGACGAGGAGCAGCGGCTCCGCCGGTACTCGAAGTCGATTATCATCAAGGGGGCGAAGTCGCCGGAGCGGCTGCTCGACGAGGTGACGCTGTTCCTCCACCAGGTGGTGTCCGAACTGCCCGCCGAGCAACAGCGGATGCTGGAGAAGGCCCGCAGCCGCGACGCGGCGCTCGAAGGTCGCCGCATCCTGGTGGTCGAGGACGACGTGCGGAACGTGTTCGCGCTGACCAGCATTCTGGAGCCCCGCGGGGCGGCCGTGACGATCGCGCGCAACGGCCGCGAGGCGATCGAGGCCCTGGAGAAGTCGCTCGCCGACCCGGCGCGGGCGATCGACCTCGTCCTGATGGACGTGATGATGCCGGAGATGGACGGCCTGACCGCGACGCGCGAGATCCGCAAGCGCGACGCGTGGAAGAAGCTCCCGATCATCGCGCTGACCGCGAAGGCGATGCGGGACGATCAGGAGCAGTGCCTCGCGGCCGGGGCCAACGACTACATGGCGAAGCCGCTGGACGTGGAAAAGCTGCTCTCGCTGGTCCGCGTGTGGATGCCCCGTTGAGACCCGTCGCAAGTCGTAAGGTCGCAAGTCGTAAAGTCGAAGACTCCGGCCGTCTTCCTCTTCGACTTTACGACTTGCGACCTTACGACTTGCGACCTTGTGGATTTGGACACCGTCTTGGACAAGACCGAGGACATCGAACTGCGGCTCCTGCTCGACGCCATTTACCGGCGGTACCATTACGATTTCCGCGGGTACTCGATGGCGTCGATCACGCGGCGGCTGCGGCAGGCGCGCGAGCACTTCGGGTGCCGGACGCTCTCCCAGCTCCAGGACCGCGTGCTGCACGACCCCGCGGTGCTGCCCGAACTGCTCTCGTACCTCACGGTGCAGGTGAGCGAGCTGTTCCGCGACCCGCCGTACTTCCGCGCGATCCGCGAGCGCGTCGTCCCGCACCTCCGGACGTACCCGTCTCTGAAAGTGTGGGTCGCGGGGTGCAGCGCCGGCGAGGAGCTGTACTCGCTGGCGATCCTGTTCCGCGAGGAGGGGCTCGAAGAGCGCACGATGTTCTACGGCACGGACATCAACCCGGAGGCGATCCGGAAGGCCGAGGCCGGCGTGTACGAGATCGAGCGCCTCCCGCTGTTCACCGAGAACCACCGGCTCTCGGGCGGGAAGTCGTCGCTCTCCGACTACTACACCGCGGCCTACGGGGCGGCCGTCTTCGACAAGACCCTGCGCCGCCGGGCCGTGTTCTCCGACCACAGCCTGGTGACGGACGCGGTGTTCGCGGAGGTACACCTGGTGTCGTGCCGGAACGTGCTCATCTACTTCGACCGCCAGCTACAAGACCGCGCGGTCGGGCTGTTCAAGGACTCGCTCGTGCGCAAGGGGTTCCTCGGCCTGGGGGCGAAGGAGAGCTTGCGGTTCAACGCGCACGCCGACGCGTTCGCCGAGTTCGCGCGCGACGAGCGCATCTACCAGAAACGGGGGGCGTCGTGACAACGGGCTCCCCGCTCCCCGTCCCTCACGCGCCGCGGGCCGAAGCGGTCGTCATCGGCGCGTCGGCCGGGGCCGTGGACGCGCTGTCCGTGATCCTCCCGGCGCTGCCCGAGGGTTACCCGCTGCCGGTGATGGTCGTGGTTCACGTTCCGCCCAATAAAAAGAGCATCATGGCCGAACTGTTCCGAAACAAGTGCCGCGTGGACGTGCGCGAGGCCGACGACAAGGAGCCGCTCGCCCCGGGCACGGTGTACTTCGCGCCGCCCGATTATCACCTGCTCGTGGAACCCGACCGCAGGCTCTCGCTCTCCAGCGAGGAGCCGGTTCATTACTCGCGCCCGGCCATCGACGTGCTGTTCGAGTCGGCCGCGGACGCGTTCGGCCCGGCGCTGGTGGCCGTGCTCCTGACCGGGGCGAGTTCCGACGGCGCGTGCGGGCTGAAGGCGGTTTGCGACGCGGGGGGCGCGGCGCTCGTTCAGCACCCGGACGAGGCGGCGATGCCCACGATGCCGCGGGCGGGGATCGCGGCCTGTCCGAAGGCGTCGGTGATGTACCTCGAACAGATCGCGGGGCACCTCCGCGACCTGGGGAGGCGGCCGTGACCAAGCCCGCACCGGTCCACTTCCTGCTCGTCGACGACCTGGAAGAGAACCTCATCGCACTCGACGCGCTTTTGCGCCGCGACGGACTCGTGCTCCTCAAGGCGCGGTCCGGCCGTGAGGCGCTCGAACTGCTCCTCGCACACGAGGTGGCGCTGGCACTCATCGACGTCCAGATGCCGGAGATGGACGGGTTCGAACTCGCCGAGCTGATGCGCGGGACCGAGCGCACGCGGCGCGTGCCGATCATCTTCCTCACGGCCGGAAATCCCGACCAGCAGCGAAGGTTCCGCGGGTACGAGGCCGGGGCGGTCGACTTCCTGAACAAGCCGATCGAGCCGCACACGCTCCGCAGCAAGGCGGACGTGTTTTTCGAGCTGTGGCGCGAGCGCCAGGAGGTCGCCCGGCAGCGGGACGAGCTGAAGGCCGCGACCGCGGAGAACGTCCGGCTGCTGGCCGAGGCCCGGCGCGCCGCCGACGCGCTGCGCGAGGCCGACCGGCGCAAGGACGAGTTCCTCGCCACGCTCGCGCACGAGCTGCGCAACCCGCTCGCCCCGCTCCGCAACGGGCTCCAGATCCTCGGCCTCGCCCGGTCCCCCGAGACCGCGACCCGGGCGCGGGCCATGATGGAGCGGCAGCTCGGCCACATGGTCCGGCTGGTGGACGACCTGCTCGACATCTCGCGTGTCACGAGCGGGAAGATGCGGCTGCGGCGCGAACTGGTCGAGATCCGGTCGGTCGTCGAGAGCGCGGTCGAGGCCAGCCGGCCGGCGATCGAGACCGGGCGGCACGCGCTGGCGGTGAAGCTCCCCGACGAGCGGCTGTGGCTCCGCGCCGACCCGACGCGGCTGGCCCAGGTGATCGGCAACCTGCTGACCAACGCGGCCAAGTACACCCCGGACGGCGGCCGGGTCGACGTCTCGGTCGAGCGCGAGGGCGGGCACACGGTCGTCCGCGTCACCGACACCGGGGTCGGCATCCCGGCCGACATGCTGCCCCGCGTCTTCGACCTGTTCACCCAGGTCGACCGCCACCTCGAACGCGCCCAGGGCGGTCTGGGCATCGGGCTGGCGCTGGTCAAGCGGCTGGTCGAGATGCACGGCGGCGCGATCACGGCCGAGAGCCCCGGCCCCGACCGCGGGAGCACGTTCGTCGTCCGCCTGCCGCTCGCGGCCGGGGACCCGGTTCCGCAGGGTGTGTCGAACGTTCCCGCCGAGGCGCCGGTGGCGCGGGCGCGGCGGGTGCTGGTCGTGGACGACAACGCCGACGCGGCCGAAAGCCTCTCGGAACTGCTCGCGCTCTCCGGGCACACGACGCAAACCGCTCTGGGCGGGCCGGAGGCGCTGTCCGTGATCGCCAAGCTCCGCCCGGACCTCGTGCTCCTCGACATCGGCCTGCCGGGCATGAGCGGCTACGAGGTCGCCCGCGCCCTGCGCGCCGACCCGTCCTGTAGCGAGCTGATCCTGGTCGCGCTGACCGGTTGGGGCTCCGAAGAGGACCGCCGGCGCTCGGCGGAGGCCGGCTTCGACTACCACCTGACCAAGCCGGTGGAGCGCGAGCAACTCGAAGGGCTCCTCGCGAACCTCCCGCGGCGCGGCGCGTAGACCGCGCCGTTGCGGCCGGCCGTGCCTCAAGTTAATTAGGAGTTACGCAGTTGCGGTTTGTGGGAGCGTCAGCGTTGGCCGTGCGAGGTAGACGCGGACGGCGTCTCGAACGATCTGGAGTTTGGCCTCGATCCAGCCGATGCCGGTGGTGAATCGGTGCCACTCCCGGCGCACGAACGCTCG
>JAFKJJ010000319.1:7035-8768 GCA_017306025.1 Planctomycetota bacterium | reverse complement strand
GCTCGGCCGGCGGCTGGTGGAGAAGCGCCCGGAGGTGCGGGTGCTCGGGCGCATGGTCCCGGTGAAGGCGGAGATCGTGGTGCTGAACGGCCTGTCCTCGCACGCGGACCACGGCGACCTGCTGCGGATGCTCGGCCCGCTGGCCCCGAACACGCGGGTGCGGCTGGTCCACGGCGAACCGGAGCGGGCCGCGAAGCTCGAAGAGGGGCTGCGGGGCATCGGCTTCACGGACGTCGCGTACCCCGACCGCGGGGAGAGCGCGACGGTGTGACGCCGAATCTCGGCGAGGGAACGGGCGCCCCCCCCGAACCGCGAGCGTAACTTTCCGCGCATACCCTGCCCCTCGCGGTCGCGGCTCGCGAGGGCGATTCATCATTCACGAAACGCGCTCGAAAAGGCCCGGCCCCGGTCCGGCGGCGGGCGCAGGGGTCGACCTGGACACGGCGGGGCGAGCGTGAGAGACTGATACCAAGTCCGGGTGAAGAGTATCGGTCGCGAGTAGCGGCCTTTGTCGTGGGGCAGGCCGCCGGGCCTGCCTTCGCTATGGCAGGCCCGGCGGCCTGCCCCACGACAAAGCCACGCGCTCAAACCGCGACGGTTACCGAGCTGCCCGATTCGGTATGAGCCCCCGCGCGAGCGGCCGGGAGAGCGGATTATGGTTCTGATCTGGAGCGGGGCCGGGGGCCTCGTCGCGATGATCTGGTTCGTGTCGATCCTGACCGGGGACCGATTGACCGATGCGGTGTTGGGGCCGCGGGCGTCGCCCCGCGTTCACAACCTGGCCGTGGAGTGGCTGGCCGCGGCCCTCACGCTCGTGCTCGCGCTCGCTTTGCGGACCCGGCGGTCCGTCGGGGTCGACCCCGAAACGGGCGCGGAGGTCGTCGCCCGGCCGAACCACTCGCTCTTCTGGGTCCCGGTGAACGTGTGGCCGGCCGTCTTCTTCGCCCTCGGGGTCGGCGCGTACTACTGGACGCCCGCGCCCGCCCCCGCGCTCTTCGAGGTGACCCCGCCGGCGGCGGACGAGGCCCGGCGGGCCGCGGCCGAGAAGGCGCTGCCGGCGGGGTGGTACGTCCGGGTCGAAGCGTACTGTAAGGAGGGGGTCCACGCGCCCCGGTACTCGCTCGAACTCGTCCCCGACGCGGACCCCGTGCGCGACTACGCGTTTCAGGCGGGCGGGATCAAGGTCGTCGTTCTCAAGCGGCAGGTCGAGATGCTGCGGGGCGCGACGCTGGACTTCGGGAAACGGGACGGGCGGGAGAAGTTCGAGATCAGCAACCCCAACTTCGAGGGGGAGCGGCTCGAAAAGTGGCGGCGGGACCTGGAACTGGAGCGCCCGCCCGACCCGAAGTAGGCGCGGCCCCGGCCGCCCGAGCGGTTCCCCGTTGCCCACGTCGCCCGCGCGCGGCGCGGCGGCCCACCCGAAAACGAGACCGGCGCCCGTGCTCACCACCCTGTTCGTCAACCACTACACGCCGGAGCACCCCGGCCGCCGCGCCGAGATCGACGGGGCGCTGCGGCGGAACCTCGACAACCCGCACATCGACCGCGTCGTCGTCCTCGCCCAGTCGGACCCGGGCGCCCGCGCCGGGCTCGACGGCCCCAAGGCCGTCTGGGTCGACGTCGACTGCGCCGGCAACCCCTACGGGCGCCCGACGTACCGCGACTACTTCGCGCTCGTCAACCGGTTCACAACGACCCCGTCCGACCTCAACATCGTGGCGAACGCCGACATC
>JAFKJJ010000319.1:0-7011 GCA_017306025.1 Planctomycetota bacterium | reverse complement strand
ACGACTCGCTGGCGCCGTTCAAGGAAAAGGACCTGGAGGGCGTGTGCGTCGCGCTGACCCGCTGGGAGCGGCCCGCGGGGGCCGAGCCGCGGGTCGAGTGCTGGGACAACTCGCAGGACGCGTGGCTGTTCCGGGGGCGGGTCCGGCCGGTCTACGCGTGCGACTTCCCGCTGGGGATCTACGGGTGCGACAACCGCATCGCCTGGGAGCTGCGGCACGCCGACTACTGGGTCATCAACCCGTGCTACGACGTCCGCGCCTGGCACCTGCACGCCAGCGGGGTCCGGTGGAACGGCTCGACCGTCCCCGGGAACACGGCCACCGTCGAGCGGTCCCGGCTGGCGGACCACAACCTGCCCCCGTGGCGCCCCCCGGCCGGCGGCTGCGTCGCCTACAGCCTGTGGGGCGCGCAGCCGCGGTACGTGGTCGGCGCCGTCGAGAACGCCCGGATGGTCCGGCAGGTGTACCCCGGCTGGACCCCCCGGTTCTACGTCGACGACACGGTCCCGGCCGACGCCCTCGACCGGCTCCGGTACCTCAAGGCCGAGGTGGTCGAGATGCCCCGGGGCGCCGGGACGAGCGGCACGTTCTGGCGGTTCCTCGTGGCCGACGAGCCGGGCTACGCGCGCTGGGTGGTGCGGGACGCGGACAGCCGGCCGGGGTACCGCGAGCGCCGGGCGGTCGACGACTGGGTCGAGAGCGGGCTCCCGTTCCACATCATGCGCGACCACCCCTGGCAGAGCGGCTGCATCCCGGGCGGGATGTTCGGCGGCGTGCGGGGCGCCCTCGCCGGGATCGCCCGGGAGGTCGAGGCGTGGCCCCGGAAGGCGAATTACGGGGACGACCAGGCGTTCCTCCAGCACGTCGTCTACCCGCGGGTCCGGGACGCGGCGCTGATCCACGACAGTTGCGCGCCCGAGTACGGCGGCAACGTGCGGCCGTTCCCGACCGACCACGGCCCCGCGTACCGCTTCGTCGGGGAGCGGATCTTCGAGGACGAGCACCACTCGGCCGAGGACAAGGAGGCCCTGATCCGGTTCGCGCGGGGCCGGAGGGCGTGATACCGGGTCGTGATGATCTGCAACCGTACCGGGGCCGGTCGTCCGGCCCCTTCGGGGCCGGACGACCGGCGGCTCGTTACGCAAACGAATCCACACGATCCCGTATGAGGCCGAATCCGGGCGAAGGTGATGCGTAGAAGCCCGGTGAGAGGGGGCGGCGCGGGCGCACGCGAACGCGCCGGGTGAGGGCGGCCGCGGCACGACGCGCGGGGCAGCGGCGGCTCCTCTTCACCCGGATTCGGTACGAGGCTGGGGGTTCCGGCGCCGACCGGGACGTGATGGGGTCCGAGCGCGCGCAACGGGGCACCGGGCGCCGCGCCGGCTCCGGTAGGCTCCGCCGTCGGGCGGCCCGAAGGGGGTTATTCATGGGGTACTTCGTTTCCCGGTCCGGCGCGGTGCCTGTCGTCGTCGCCTGTGCGGTCGCGTTCGGGCCGTGGCCGCCCGCCGCACCGGCCCAGGACAGGGCCGACCGGCCGGTGCCCGAACGGGTCTTCGGCGAGGGCGGCACGGGCCAGCCGGGCGGGATCATCTCCCTGGCGTTCAGCCCCGACGGCAAGACCCTGGCCTCGGGCGGCTACAACCGGACGGTCAAGTTGTGGGACGTGGCGACGGGCAAGGAGCGGGCCACCCTCAACGTCAAGTCGGGGTACGTCTACGCCGTGGCGTTCAGCCCCGACGGCAAGACGCTGGCCTCCGGGAGCAACTACAACCGGGGCCAGGACGGGGAGCGGAAGCTCCTCTTGTGGGACGCGGCCACGGGCCGGGAACTGGCCGCCCTCAAGGGGCACACGGGCAACGTGACGTCGCTGGCGTTCAGCCCGGACGGCAAGACCCTGGCCTCCGCGAGCCTGGACAAGACGGTCCGGTTGTGGGACGTGGCGACGGGCAAGGAGCGGGCCGCCCTGAAGCACGTCCGCCCGGTGACGGCCGTGGCGTACAGCCCGGACGGCAAGCTCCTGGCGACGGCCGACGGGGCGACCGGGGGCGGGGGCGCGGTCAACCTGTGGGACGCGGCCACGGGCAAGGGGCCGGTCGCCCTTCCGGGCCACAAGGGCGCGGTCTTTTCCGTGGCCTGGAGCCCCGACGGCAAGACCCTCGCCTCGGGGGGCGGAGACCGGACGATCAGGCTGTGGGACGTGGCGCGGGGCAAGGACGGGCCGACGGGCAAGGAGCGGACCTCCCTGGAGGGGCACCCGGGCGAGGTGTTCGCGCTGGCGTTCGGCGCCGACGGCAAGACGCTGGCCTCCGGGAGCCAGGACCGCAAGTTGGGGATGGTCGGCGAGCGCCGCATCCTCATCTTCTGGGACGTGGCGACCGGCAAGGAGCTGGCCGCCGTCCACCACGGGGACGAGGTGTTCGCGGTGGCGTTCAGCCCGGACGGCAAGACGCTGGCCTCGGGGAGCAACTCGGCGACGGTCTTCCTCTGGAACGCGGCAAAATACCGGCGCCCGGAGAAGTGACACCGCGCCGTCTTCGGTCCCTCTCCCGCAAGGGGAGAGGGTGGTTTCCCGCCGCCGCGGGAAACCGGGTGAGGGGTGAAACGGTACCCCTCATCCCGGGCGCGGTTCGCCCCGCACATCACGCCGTCCGTCACGGGTGGGGCTCCCGAGACGTTTATCGCGACGCGAGCGGCGATAGCGATATATAATATGTTTTATAGTTCTACATATATTCGCGTTGCTTTTCTATTGCGGCCCGTCATCGGGCCGATATCTTCAAAAACTTAGGTGCTCAGGCCGACGCCGGTTACTTCACCGTTCACCGGCCAATGGGGGTAGGAGTCCGGGAAATGTCCGAAGTGCCCAAAATCGGCCTGGCCCTTTCGGGCGGCGGCTTCCGCGCGACTCTGTTTCACCTCGGCGTCGTCCGGTACCTCCACGAGGCGGGCCTTCTCCGCAACGTCACCCACATTTGCTCGGTATCGGGCGGGAGCATCCTCGCCGGCCATCTCGCACTCAACTGGGAACAATACCTCAAGGATTTCGACCGAGCGGCCGGGGAACTGATCGCGTTTATCCGCAGTGACGTGCGGGGCCGCGTCCTCCGCCGGTGGGCGTTTTCCGCGGCCGCCTTCGGCCTCCCGCGCCTGCTCGCGCCGGGCCGGTGGAGCCGGACGGCCCTGCTCCAGGCCGAGTACGACGCCCTCTACCGGGGGGCGACCCTCTTCGACGTGGAACGGGCCGGCGGACCCAAGTTGCACGTCGTCGCGTCGAGCATGACGAACGGCCAACTGGTTTCTTTCGGAGAAGGGCGGATCACCGTCTGCAACCCCCCGATCCGCCCCTCGGACCCCGAGCGCGCCGTGCCCGAAGTGTCGGTCGCGAAGGCCAACCCCGTTCCGCTCGCCCTGGCGGTCGCCGCGTCGTCGGCCTTTCCTCCCCTGTTCCCTCCGGTCAAGGTGACGCACGAGATCCTGGGGTTGTCGCGGGGCGAGTTTCCGAACGGTCACCACCTCGCGGACGGCGGGGTGTTCGACAACCTCGGCATCCGAAAACTCCTCCTGCTCAGCCAGCCCTCCGCGGCCCCTCCCTACGACATCGCCCTCGTCAGCGACGCGCAGCGCGTGCTGAGTCTCGAAATGGAGAGCGAGTACACCCTCCTCACCTCGCGGGCCACGCGGGCGTCGGACATGATGATGGACCGGGTGAGAGTCTTCGAGAGCGCGGCCCTGACGGACTGGGCGAATCGCATCGGCAAGCGGGCCATTTTCTGCCGGCTGCAAGACGGCCTGGACGACAAAGACCCGCTCTACAGGCCCCGTGAGGAAAACGCCATCCAGAACGTCCGCACCGATCTGGACGCCTTCGATCCGCACGAGATCAACGCCCTGGTCGCTCAGGGCTTCGGGGTTGCCCGTCAGGCGTGGCAGCGGGACGGGCGGGCCGATCCCTCTCCCCTGCCCGGGAGCGACCCTTACCAACAAACCGGGTGGCGGCGGTGGCAACCGCCCGGGTGTGACGACCCCGCCCCGGTAACCCCGCGGTCGGCGAAACGAAGAATACGGATATTCCGTTACAACGACTGGGCCAGCGTAGCAACTCTGGCCGTCCTCCTCCTCTTCGCAACGGGCGCGGGGGCGCTGTTCGGCCTCCCCTACTGGCGGACCCACCAGCTCAACGAACAACTCACGGCGACCCAGGGAAAACTGACGGACGCCGACGACAAGGCGCAGAAAGCGACGGACAAGGCCGAGAAGACCCAGACCGCGTTGACGGCGGCCGAGGGCAAGATCGCGGGGGTCCGCCGCGCGTACGAATGGGAGATCGAGAAGGCGGCCCGGGTGTTCTCCCACACCTCGAAAAAGATTCAACTCATCCGGGCGGCGTACGCCCTCGGGGCCGCCACCTCGGCGGAGAAGGCGCTGGCGGCGAAGAACGCCTGGGCCGACTTGTGGAAAGACCCCGAACGTTACTACGAACGGGTCGGGTTCAAAACACACGAGGGCGTGCAAAAGCCCATCGCCGAGATCGACAAGATCCTCGATACCTGGCCCAACGGCGGCGGCCCGTTCCCGGACGATCGTCTTCGCGTTCAAGCGGAAAAGCTCGCCCAGGGGCTCCGGGCCTGGCACCTGGAGTGGATTCGAGACAACTTCGAAAGGCGCACGATCGCGGACCTCCAGATCATACGAAACGACGCGTACCGCGAGGTGCGAGAACTCGCCCAGCGCATCCTGGAGGCTCCGAACCCCGCGGCCGTTGCCGCGGAACGAACGCGCTTTCGGGAGGTGACCACCGGCGTCCTCGCGCTCCTGACGGAGGACGACGTCGAGTACGCCACCGGGCGGTTCGAGTGGGAACTCCTTCGCTGGGAACCCCAGACGGAGGGGCCGTCGCCGGGGTTAAAGGAGGCGGGCGCGAAGTTAATGGGGGTCATCTCTCCGAAGCTGAGCGAGTCGCCACAGTCGTAGCAACAGTAACACCGCGCCCGCTCGAACGGTGACGGCCGTTCGAGCGGGCTCCTTCCGCACCGTCCTGCGAGTCGGGTCCCGCTGTCGTCCCCCGGCGCGCTTATCCGCGCGGCGCCGCGCTCCTGCTGTGTAACTTGTTCCCGTCGCCCGTCACGCTTTGGTGTAGTCTGGGGGTGAACCCGGCCGGGCCGGCGGCCCCGACGTTCCGCCGGTCGTGCCGGCCGGGTGCGGTGGAGACCCGCCATGCCGGCTCGCACGAATCGACGATCCCCCGCGGTGCTCGCGCGGCTGGGCGCGGCGCTGGCCGCGCTGCTCTGTGCGTCGCCCCACGCCCGCGCCGACGACCCGCTGGACGAAGACGGCCCCGCGCTCCCGGCCGGGGCGGTGCTGCTCGGCCCCCGCGGGCTCGACTTCCCGGGCGCGGTCGGCCCCTGGGCGCTGTTCGACGACGGCCGCAAGATCGCCCTCAACAACGGCCGGCGCATCCGCGTCTTCGACACCGCCACCCGCAAGGAGGTCCGCTCCTGGGTCGCCGGCCGCCGGTTCTGCACGGACCTCGCCGCCTCACCGGACGGCCGCCGGCTCGCGTCCGTCGACGCTTACAACTACCTCGTCCACATCTGGGACCCCGACACGGGCAAGCAACTGAAAGAGTTCAACCCGCACCGGGGCTACGCGACCGGCTCCCTGAGCTTCTCCGCGGACGGGAAGTACGTGGCGACCGTGGGCAGCGAACGCGGCCCCAACGACAACGGGCTCGGAGCCCGGTGGGACGATTTCGGCGTCCGCGTCCGCAGCGCGGAGACCGGCGCCGAGCACCCGCGGTTCGTCGGCGGGTTGCCCGGCGCGCACGGGCCGGCCTTTTCGGCGGACGGGAAGTGGTTCGCCTGGGTGAACGGGGGCGGCGCCGACAGCGTGTCCGTCCGCCCGCTCGCGGGCGGGGACGACGTCGGGTTCAACGTGGGGGCCGAGGGCGACCGGCCGTTCGCGTTCTCCCCGGACGGCAAGTCCATCGCCGTCCAGGTGAAGGGCGGCGGCCTCTTCGTCGGGGAGACGGCCACGGGCAAGGAGGTGCGCCGGTTCAAGCCCGAGGACGAACTCCCCCGCGGGTACGACCTGCACCAGAGCGTCCGCTTCGCGCCGGACAACCGCACGGTGCTGACGGTCCGCAAGTTCTACCGGGGGACGCTCTCGACCAACGTGGTCCGGGTGCGGGACGTGGTGGACGGCACGTCGCGGGTGTTCGCGACGGACGCCCCGGTCGAGAACGGCCTGGTGTTCTCGAAGGACGGCAAGTCGGCGCTCACGCTCCGCGAGGACCGCAACCTTCAGAGCTGGGACCTCGCGACCGGCAAGGAGACGCCGCTGCCCGGCCACGTGGGGGCCGTCGTGGGCGTGGCGATCACCCCGGACGGCAGGACCGCGGCCACGGCCGGGCGCGGCGGGACCGTGCGGGTGTGGACCGCGGCCGACGGCGCGGAGCGGCACGTGCTCAAGCTCGCGGGGGCCGCGGCCGGGGTGGCGTTCCTCGACGCCGGGCGCAAGCTGGTGTCGGCGGACGCGACGGGCGAGGTCCGGGTCTGGGACGCCGCGACCGGGAAGGCGCTCCGGCGGTTCGCGGCCCACAAGGGCGGCGTCACCGCCCTGGCCGTGTCCCCCGACGGGGCGACACTGGCGACCGGCGGGGCGGACTCGGCCGTCCGGCTGTGGAGCACGGCGGACGGGACGAAGGTGCAGGAACTCGCCGGCCACAAGGGCTGGGTGCTGGGCGTGTGGTTCGCGGGCAAGGGGAAGCAACTGCTGTCCACGTCCGGGGGCGGGATCTGGACGGCGCCGGGCCGCGCGCCGGACGGGGACCCGCACTTCCGCCTCTGGGACCTCGCCACCGGCCGACAGGTTCCCGGGGCCGCGCAGGTGCGGGCTACTACGGGCGTGGCCCTCGCGCCCGACGGGACCCGGGCCGTGTCGCACATCAGTGAGGGGAACGACGGCCGGATTCAGGAATGGGACCTCGCCACGGGCCGGAAGCTCGCCGACATC
>JAFKJJ010000318.1 GCA_017306025.1 Planctomycetota bacterium | reverse complement strand
ACGAGCGGGTAGAAGTTCTTCCGCTCGAACCGCGGCTGCTGGTACTCCGTCTGCTCGAACATCATGAGGCCCACGACGAGCGCCTGCACCGCGCAGCGCGCCCATCCGGGGCGGACGCCCGCGGTGGCCCGCGTCAGCCACGTCAGGGCGGCGAACGAGCCGAACAGGTACACGACGAGGTACACCCGCGACACGCACCGGATCGCCATCCCGCCCGGCACGAGCCGCACCACCCGCCACAGCGATTCGCCCTTCTCGTGCGGGGTGATGGTCAGCACCACCCACAGCACGGCCGTGAACATCGCCGCGGCGACGACCGCCCACTCCGCGGGCCGCTCGGCGCGCCGGTAGAAGAACAGGCTCGCGGCCGCCGCGGCCATCAGCGCGTAAATAATGAACCCGGAGAACAGCCAGCACTCCAGGTACACCGGCACGCGGTACGGCCAGGTGGTGACGATCCACTTCGAGTCGGGCGGACCGGTGATCCACGCCGAGGGCGTCGGCATCAGGCTGTACGACTCCTCGTACGACCGACCGATCCCCCAGTTCACGAGGAGGTACGGCACGAACAGCGCGGCCATCGCCAGCCCCCACAGCACGCAGGCGCGCGCCACCGTCCCGCGGTTCAGGCGGGCGAACCGCTTCAGCGCGCCGAAGGCGCCGGGGCGGAACGCGACCATCAGGGGCAGGAACGTCGCCAGCCCCACGACCAGGAACCACCCGGTGTAGATGCACGCGAGGCACTGGAGGAACACGCTGCCGAACAGACGGTTGAGCGATCGCGCCGACGGCTCGGTGACGAGCCGGATGGCGTGGTACAGGGCCACGGGCATCCAGAGGCGGCCGATGAGCTGCTGGTGCTTGATCTGGTCGGCGTGGACCATCGCGAACGCCCACATGAACGCCCCGCCCAGCGCGACCAGGTGCGGCCACCGCATCCACCGCGCGACGACCGCGAACGCCACGAAGTTCGCCGCGTTCAGGAGGATCTGCCACCACGCGTAGCTGAGGTCGTCCGGTAGCGCCAGCCGCAGCGCCCAGTACAGGGGGGCGACGCCGAACAGGTTCTCGGAGTAGTAGATCGTCCACCGCGCCGGGAAGTAGAACGGCGCGGTCAGCAGCGCCCCGCGGTAGCCGGGGTCGCTCAGCGCGAGCCACGAGTTTTCGAGGATGTAGTGGTTGAGCATCCCGTCGGCCCGCTCGGTCTGAATCGACGCGAAGTTCGAGTCGAACGTCGGCCGGAAGGTCAGATAGGTGCCCAGAACCAGCGCGGCGAGGTACAGCGGAAGGAGTGCAACGGTACGCATGGGGGAAGTGCTACGGCGCCGCCACGGAGTTGGACATTCCGCCGGGAACGGGTATCGTGGGAGTCGAAAGTCGTGAGGTCGAAAGTCGTAAAGTCGGCACCGGCCGGTCCGCCGATCTCGACCTCATGACTTTCGACCTCACGACTTTCGACCGGGTGATCCGTGCCAGAGCAGGTCACGGGCGTGATCGAGCGGATCACGCACCACAGTCCGGAAACCGGCTACTGCGTGCTGCAGGTCGCCGCCCGCGGGCACCGCGACCGCATGACCGTCGTCGGGTCGTGCCAGCAGGTGGCCGTGGGGGAGTACGTGACCGCGACCGGCGACTGGGTGACGGACCGCGTTTACGGGCTCCAGTTCAAGGCCACGGAGATCGAGACGAAGCCGCCCCACAGCGCCGAGGGCATCGCCCGCTACCTCGGCTCGGGGCTGATCAAGGGCCTCGGGCCGAAGACCGCCCAGCGCATCGTCGACCTGTTCGGCGACCGGACCCTGGACGTGATCGACAAGTCGCCCGCGGCGCTGGGGGAGATCAAGGGGATCGGCCCGAAACTGATCGAGAAGGTCCGCAAGGGCTGGCAGGAGAACCAGGGCGCGCGGAAGATCATGGTTTTCCTGCACTCGCTCCAGATCGGCACCGCCCTGGCGACGAAGATCTACCGCCACTTCAACGAGAACGACGAGGACCCGATCGCGGCGATCCGGGCGAACCCGTACCGGCTCGGCAACGAGATCTGGGGCATCGGGTTCAAGAAGTCCGACGACGTGGCGCTGGGCCTGGGCATCCCGCGCGACTCGCCGTTCCGGGCACAGGCGGCCGTCCGGCACGTCCTCCAGGAAGAAACGGGCAACGGGCACGTCGGCTACCCGGAAGAGCTGCTCCGCGCGCGGGCCGCCGAACTCACCGGGATCGACCCGAACGGCATCATCGACGCGATCGAGCAACTGCGCATCACCGACGAGATCGTGCGCGACTCGGCCGCGTCGGCGAGCGGGGGCGTCGCAAAGAGACCTAACCCCCCAACCCCCTTCCCTGAAAAGGAAGGGGGAGGTGCCGATAGTGACGAACCGAATCGGTCCCGGGAGGGCGGACGTTTCTCGTCCAGTTCCGTTAACCTGGGTGCAGGAGGCGAAGCGCATCAGTCACCCCCTTCCTTTCCAGGGAAGGGGGCCGGGGGGTTAGGTTCTTCCGACGACGCCCTGATCTTCCTCCGTCCGTTCTTCATGGCGGAACTCGGGGTCGCGCGGTCGCTCAAGGCGCTGGCGGCCGGGCCGCACCCGCTGCCGGACGTGAACGTCGACGCCGCGATCCGGTGGTGCGAGGGGAAAATGGGCATCGGGTTCGCGGACAGCCAGCGCGCCGCGATCCGCTCGGCCGTCACGAACAAGGTGATGGTGGTGACGGGCGGCCCCGGCACCGGCAAGACCACCATCGTCCGCGCCGTTATCGAGATGTTTCTGGCGAAGGCGCTCCGCGTGATCCTCACCGCGCCGACCGGACGCGCCGCGAAGCGCCTCTCCGAGTCCACCGGCCGCGAGGCGATGACCATTCACCGGCTCCTGGGCTTCAACCCCAAGACGCGGGACTACAACTACACGCGCGAGAACCCGCTCGACGCGGACCTCGTCGTGATCGACGAAACGTCGATGGTCGACGTCGTCCTGATGAACAAACTGCTCCAGGCGATCCCGGACTACGCGTGCGTGGTGCTCGTCGGCGACGTGGACCAGCTCCCCTCGGTCGGGGCCGGGGCGGTCCTGACGGACCTCATCGACTCGAAGGCGGTGCCGGTCGCGCGGCTCACGGAGGTCCACCGGCAGGCGGAGAGCAGTTGGATCGTCCGCGCCGCGCACGCGATCAACCACGGCGAGGAGCCGCAGTCGGCCCCGCCCGGCGGCGACGGGGATTTCTACTTCGTGGAGGCGAACGATCCGGAGGCGGTCGTCGAGCGGATCGTGCAGATGGTGCGCGACCGCATCCCCGCGAAGTTCAAGCTCGACCCGTTCCGCGACATCCAGGTGCTCTCGCCGCAGGTGAAGACGGGTCTGGGCGTCGCGATGCTCAACCAGCAGCTCCAGGCGGTGCTGAACCCGCCGCGGCCGGGTGCGCCGGAGGTGAGGCGGTACGATTCCGCGTTCCGCGTCAACGACAAGGTGATGCAGATCCGCAACAACTACGACCGCGAGGTGTTCAACGGCGACATCGGCCGCATCACCGACATCGACACCGAGGAGCAGATGCTGGTCGTTGACTTCGACGGCCGCGCCGTCGAGTACGAGTTCCCCGACCTGGACGAACTGCAACTTTCCTACGCCTGCACGATTCACAAGTCGCAGGGGTCGGAGTACCCCGCGGTGGTGATCCCGGTTCACACACAGCACTTCGTGATGTTGCAGCGGAACCTGCTCTACACCGGCATCACGCGCGGGCGCAAGCTCGTGGCACTTGTCGGGAGCCGAAAGGCGCTGTGGATCGCGGCGAAGACCGCCGACACGAAGAAGCGGTATTCGTTGTTGAAGTGGCGGTTGCAGCCGAGAGACGAAGCATAATCGAGCCCGAGCCCCCCACTTCAACGGTGTTGAAGTGGGGGGCTCGGGCTCGGTTCGCGTTCAGAGCGGGATAGGGGAGTCGAACCCCTCTCACAGCCTTGGGAAGGCTGGGCACAGCCGATATACCAATCCCGCTTATATTGTACTTCCCTCTAGGTTTCTGGCGTTTTCCTCGTTGTCATTACCTCGGCTCGACTAACAAAACTGTCCCGTTCATCACGTCAATTTTGCCAACCGATTTGCCAGTTCTTCGCCAGAACAGGACGACTTCGTCGTGCTCCGCCGTTACCTTATGAACTTCGACCCCGTCGGCCTACACCGGAGGAAGACTAATCGGAAAGAACTACGAGGCTTACCTGTGGGATCTTCCGATCTCTCGTGCCCGGTGGACCGAGGTTGAGAGTTATTCTGCGGCAAACCAGTGGTGGTGTCAACGGGGCGCTGTCGGAGACGCGCGGAGCGCGACGCCGTCGCGGGGGAGGGGCGGCTCGAACAGCGGATCGCGGTCCGCCGGCCCGCCCCTTTACGGGCGGAGCCACAACGTCAGGCTGAGCCGCGCTCGGGGCGCGGGATCGGCTGGCCGAGCCCCGCACCACGGCGATCGCGGGGACCGAGCCTCTTACTCTCGTGTCCGTTCATGATCCTTGTCTATAGCGGATCTTCGTCTTTCGCTAACGCCGGCGCGCACATTGCCGAACGCCGCACCGCCCGACGCAATGCGGGTGGTGCGGCGTTCGGCGGTGTGCGCGTCATATCTTATGCGCCACCGAATGCCAGCCCCGGCTTGGGCGGCGGCTCCGCCACCGGCACGGTCGGTTCGGGCGCGGCCGCGGGCGGCGCGTCCGCCACTTTCGGCGGCTCCTTCCGCAATTCGGAGATCGGCACGCCGGCCATGATCTTCGCGACCTCGTCGCGGTCGATCTCCTCGTGCAGCAAGAGCGCGTCCGCCATCGCGTCGAGCTTGTCGCGGTGCGTCCGCACCAGTTCGGCGGCCCGCGCCTCCGCGTCCGTCAGGATGCGCTGGATCTCCTCGTCGATCAGGCGCGCCGTGCCCTCACTGTAGGCCCGCGATTCCACGATCTCCTTGCCCAGAAAGACGTGCTCCTCGCCCTGCTGGTGGAACACCGGCCCCACCCGGTCGCTCATCCCGAACTGCGTCACCATCACCCGCGCGATCCGCGTCGCCTGCTTCAGATCGCCCACCGCCCCCGACAGCGGTTCGCCCAAGACGAGCTTGTCCGCGGCCCGGCCGCCCATGCTCATCACCAGCATCGCCAGCAGCTCACTCTGCGAGTGGTCCACCCGCTCCTCGTCCTGCGTGAACAGGGTCACGCCGCCGGTCCGGCCGCGCGGGATGATCGACACGCGGTCCAGCGCGTGGGCCGAGGGCATCAGGAACGCGCACAGCGCGTGCCCGGCCTCGTGGTACGCCGTCCGGCGCTTCTCCTGGGCGTTGAACGGCTCCTCGCGCATCGCGCCGAGCCGGACCCGGTCGGCCGCGCGGTCGAAGTCGATCTGTTCGAGCTTGTTCCGGCCCGCCCGGACCGCCAGCAGCGCCGCCTCGTTGCACAGGTTCTTCAGTTCGGCGCCGCTCATGCCGACCATGCTGCGCGCGATGCGTTCGAGGTCCACCTGGTCCGCCAGCGGCTTGTTCCGCGTGTGGACCTTCAGGATCTCCAGCCGCCCCTTCCACGTCGGCCGGTCGACGGTGATGTGCCGGTCGAAGCGCCCCGGCCGCAGGAGGGCGGCGTCGAGCACGTCGGGCCGGTTGGTCGCGGCCATCACGATCACCGTTTCCGACGGCTGGAACCCGTCCATCTCCGAGAGGATCTGGTTGAGCGTCTGCTCGCGCTCGTCCGAGCCGCCGCCGTAGCCCGCGCCGCGCATGCGGCCGACCGCATCAATTTCGTCAATGAAGATGACGCACGGCGAGTGCTCCTTGGCGGTGCGGAACATGTCCCGCACGCGGCTGGCGCCGACCCCCACGAACATCTGGATGAACTCGCTGCCGCTGATCGCGAAGAACGGCACGTTCGCCTCGCCCGCGACCGCCTTGGCCAGCAGCGTCTTGCCGGTGCCGGGGGGGCCGACGAGCAGGACGCCCTTCGGGACCTGCGCCCCGATCCGCGTGAACTTGCCCGGGTCCTTCAGGTAATCGACCATCTCCTGGAGCTCGCGCTTGGCGTTCTCCATCCCGGCCACGTCCTCGAACGTGATGCGGCCCTTGCCCTTCTCGTAGCGCTTCGCCGGGCTGCGGATGTAGTTGTTGATGAACCCGCCGCCCATCGGGTCGCGCATCTTCGGCAGGAAGAACACCACGAACAGAGTGATGAGGCCGAACACGATGAGGAGCTGGAACAGGAGCGGCCCGAGCCACGGGGTCGGCTCGTCGCGCCGCCCGATGACCACCCGCTCCGGCTCCGGCCGGTTCTCCTTCTTCGCCAGCTCGCGCATCGCCGGCAGCTTGGCGTCGTCCTTGTCCTCGATCTCCTTGGTGAGCCGCCCCTGGTCGTTGGAGTGGGGCAGGTTGACCGCGAACCGCCCGCTCTTGCCGAGCTCGAACTTCTTGGCGAGATCCCCGTTGGGGTCGCGGACCTCGCCCTCGGCGCGGTCGGTGCCGATCAGGTTGACGGCCTTGAGTTGGCCCGCCTCCATCAGCTCGCGGAACTGCGTGTAGTTGATCTCGCGGTACCGGTTGCCGAACGCCAGGAACGCGAACGCGACCACGCCCAGCACGATGAGCACGATCCACCCGCCGGGCAACAGCGGGCTGCCGCGCTTCGCGGGCGAGGGCTGCGGACCGGGCGGCGGGGGAGGGGGCTCGTTTTGCTGGGACATGCCTGATCCTCGGCGCGAGACGTCGTATCCCGCGGGTGTGTCGGGAGCTGAAGCCCCGGCCGGGCGCGGGCCGGAGATATTGCCCATTGTACGGGCGCCGGGCGGCCGAAGTGAACAACCTGCGCCGTTGTGTTCGCCCCGGCGCCCGATTATCCTGTTCCCGTTCTTGTGGGAGTTTAGCTCGCTGTTCGCAGCAAGGGCGATGTTGCGTCGCCCGAGCACGTACCACGACACGCGCCGCGGGGAGGGCTGTTCCAGCACCGCTACCCGCAGGGCCTGCAATTAATCTGGCAGGCCCTGGAGCAACCCCACCGCTCGTGGTTGCCTGCAAGA
>JAFKJJ010000317.1 GCA_017306025.1 Planctomycetota bacterium | reverse complement strand
CGAACCGCTGCGGAACGTGGTGAACTAAAGTAGCAGGTACACTCTGTGTGCCGTCGCTGAACGGGAGAATTAGCGACGGCACACGGAGTGTGCCTGCTACTTTCTTACTCCGCAACGAACGGCTTCAGCTCCTCGGCCGTCAGCGGGCGGTCGAAGTGCGCCCCGAGGAAGTAGTCCCCGCTCTCCAGCTTCTTCGAGTGGACCACGCGCATCGCGACGCGGTGCATGTGGTCGCCCTCGGTCTTTTCGAGGTAGCCGCGCAGGGCGGTACCCGCCGGGCGCGGGTCGGCCACCAGAACGCTGATGCCGCTCGTGGAGATGTTCCAGACGAGCGCGAGGGCGGCGGGGCCGCCGTCTTCGGAGTCGAGTCGGCAGACGGTGCCCATCGCCGGCTGGCGCCGCGGGGCGATCCGCCGCTCGGGCGACGACGGGAGGATCGTCGCGGGCGTGGCGGTTGCGGTACTCATGGGGAACCTCATGGGGGTCCGGCCCATTATCCGGCACAACCGGCAAAGTTCCAGGCGCCAACTTCCGAGTTTCGGGCCGAAAGTTGGATCGTCGGAACCGATTACGCTGCGACCTTACGCGCCGCACCCGTCGCGCCGCGGAGCACGCGGTCCAGATAGCCGAACAGATCCGCCTCGAATCGCTCCTTGCGGAACAGCACCGCCTGTCGTCGTGCGGCGCGGGGGTCGAAGCGGTCCCGCTCGCGCTCGAACCGTTCGATCGCCTCGCACGCCGCGTCCGGGGTTTGTTCGGCGAAGAAAACGCCGGTCGGCTCAGCCCCTGCCGTCGGATCTCGCGGCCTGTCGCCCGCAAAGCCGGGCTTCACGGCCGCTCCAAGGGGCCGAACGGTTTCGGTCAACCCGCCGCGCGCGAAGCCGATTACGGGACACCCACACGCCTGCGCTTCGAGCGGCACGATGCCGAAGTCCTCTTCGCCGGGGAAGAGGAGCGCCCGGGCACGTCGGAGGTGGTCGCGGATCACCTCGTCGGGTTGCCAGCCGAGGAACGACACGTTCGGCCCGGCGCTCGCCTTCAGCTTGGCCGCGTGCTGTCCGCTGCCGATCACGACGAGCTTCTTCCCGAGCTTCGTGCAGGCGTCGATCGCGAGGTCGAACCGCTTGTACGGTGCCAGCGCCGACACCACGAGGTAGAAGTCTTCGCGAGGACCGGCCGACGGCGTGTAGAAGTCGGTGTCCACGGGCGGGTAGATGACGACCGCGTCGCGGCCGTAGCAGTCGCGGATGCGGTCGCGGACCGTGTTGCTGATCGCGACGAAGTGGGTGACACGCGCGGCCGTTCGGCGGTCCCAGTTGCGGATCTGCGACAGCAGCGCGTCGACCGCCCGCGCCTTGAGGCGGCCGAGGAGGCCGGTTTTGCGGAAGTACGCGTCCTTCATGTGCCACGCGTACCGCATCGGGGTGAAGCAGTAGCACACGTGCGGGACGCCCTTCGGCGGCCGGGCGGACTTGGCGACCGCGTGACTGAGGCTCACGACGAGGTCGGCGTCGTCGACGCGCCACCCGGCCGCGAACGGCATCAGCGGCAGCAGGTAGCGGTAGTAGCGATCGACTCTCGGCAGCGCGTTCAGCGCGCTGGGTCGAACGCGAACGTTTTCGATCGCGGGGGAGACGCTCCCGCGCTTGTGGAGGAGGGTGTAGAGCCGCGCGTCGGGCCAGCGTCGGCAGAGCGGTTCGAGGCACTTCTCGCCGCCGCGCATTCCGGTCAGCCAGTCGTGAACCAGCACCACCCGTTCGCGTCCGGCGTCCATGCCGCGTCTCCGTGTCGCTTCCGAACCCGATCTGCCGTTTTCAGTGGGGGCCGCCCGAGTCGCGAGCGGGCCGCACCGAATCCTCGTTTTGAAAGATTCGGGGCCTGGAGAGTGTAGCCTTGAATGCGAACCCGCGAAAGGCGGGCCGGGCAGAGTGTTCGGCCGGCGTCGTGTGTCGCCAAACGACGGTTTCGCGGGACGGAAGCGATGATGCCGTCGCGGGTTATGTGGTCGGGGCGGAAATTGATGATTCGCGCCCCCCGCGTTGCGTGCCGCGTGTTAGCGTTGTAAGTTGAAAGCAGGCCGCCGCGTGGGGCGTTCTTGCGCCCCGCGGGACCCGCAGCAGGGCGGACGGCGCAATTCACCGGCAGGCACCGGTCTGGGAGGCGGTCAGATGGCGTTCACGCTGAACATCGGCAAGTGCAGCCTGCTGGGCAACTACCGCGAGAACAACGAGGACTCGATCGACGTGAAGGTGTTCCCGGACCTGACGGTGAACATCGTGGCCGACGGCATGGGGGGCCAGGCGGCCGGCGAGATCGCCAGCCGCAAGGCGGTCGACATCATCCCCCGCGAGCTCCGCAAGAACCTCACCAGCCACCTCAACGGCGAAGGGGTGAAGACGACCGTCCGCCGGGCCATCGTCCAGGCGAACGAAGAAATCATGGCGATGGGTGCCCTCGACAAAGACATGAAGAACATGGGCACGACGGTGGTGATGGCGATCTGGCGGAAGGGGAGTGAGGTGTTCGTCGCGGGGGTGGGCGACAGCCGGTGCTACCTGATCCGCAACAAGCGCATCCAGCAACTCACCGTCGATCACTCGCTGGCCCAGGCCCTCGTCGAAGCCAAAACGATCAGCCCCGCGGAAGCGAAGGACCACCGGTTCCGCAACGTGCTGTGGAAGTACCTCGGCAGCAAAGAAGTGGGCGAAGGACCGGAAGTGTCGGTGGTGCAGGTGCAGGCGGGCGACCGCTTCCTGCTCTGTACCGACGGTCTGACCGGCGTGGTCCCCGACGACCAGCTCGCGAGCGTCGTCTCCTCCGCGACCGACATGCAGCAGTGCGCCGAGGCCCTCGGCCAGCTCGCGCTCGACCAGGGCTCCCGCGACAACGTCTCGTGCGTCGTGATGGAAGTGGTTGAAGGCTAAATGGCAGAACAAGGGCAGAAGAGGAGCCGCGGATAAACACGGGAGACGCGGATCAAGACAGACAGAGTTCCATTCCAAACTCTGTCTGTCTTGATCCGCGTCTCCCGTGTTTATCCGCGGCTCCTCTTCGCTTACCAGTACAACTGCGCCGTCGGCTTGATGACCAGTTCCGGGATCGAAACTCGTGCCGGCAGCGCCGCGACGAACAGCACCGCGTCGGCCACGTCTTCCGGCTTGAGGATCGTCGCACGGTGGGCCTCGCTCACCGGCGTCGGCCGTACCGCGAGGATCGGCGTGTCGATCTCGCCGGGGTAGATGTTGCTCACCCGCACCCCGCTGTCCTTTTCCTCGTTCGACAGCACCAGACCGAGGCCGCCCATCCCGAACTTCGCCGCGACGTAGGCCGCGCCGCCGAGCGGGTTCGCGCGCTTGCCGGCCACGCTCACCACGTTCACGATGACGCCGTCCCGGCGGTCGAGCATCTGCTGGAGCACGGCCTTCGTGCAGTAGAACGCCCCGTCGAGGTTCGTGCGGATCATCATCTCCCAGGCTTCCGGGCTCAGTTCGCGGATCGTGCGCTCCTTCAGGTTCGTCCCGGCGTTGTTCACCAGGACGTCCACGCGGCCGAACGCCCGGGTCGCGAAGTCGATGAGCGCCTGGCACCGGTCCGCGTCGCCGACGTCGGTCGGGAGCGTGCGGAGCGCGTCGTCGCCCTTGAGCTCCTTGGCGACCGCGTCGAGCTTGGCCGGGTCGCGGCCGGCGATGACCACCTTCGCCCCTTCCTTGAGGAACAGCGCGGCCGTCGCCTTGCCCACGCCCGAACCGCCCCCGGTGATGACCGCGACCTTGTCTGCCAACTTACCCACGGCGCTCTCCCTACTTCGCTTGGCCTTCTGGCCTTGAACCCCCTTCGCTATGCTACTGTCTAACTACGAGAGTGGCCGTTTGGCCGCTCGAAGCTCCATTGCAGAAGGACCGACCCGATGAACCCGGACCTCCGCCGCCGCACCGACGAACTGTGCTCCCGGCTCACCCAGCTGCGGGACTCTCTTTGACATCCGCGGCAAAACCTCCACGCGCGACCAGCTCGAAGCCAAACAGGCGGAACCCGACTTCTGGACCAACCAGGAGAAGGCGAAGGGCGTCATCGGTCAGCTCAAGACGCTCAACGCGCTGCTCAAGCCCTACGAGGAACTCACGACGGCCGCCGGCGACATCTCCGCGATGGCCGAACTGGCCGCCGAAGACGCGGCGTTCGAGGCCGAGTTGGAGCCGGCGCTCGTCAAAGCCGAGGGGCAGTACGAGGCGTTCGAGCTTCAGGCGATGATGAGCGGCAAGCACGACTCGTGCTCCGCGATCGTCTCGATCAAGCCGGGCGCGGGGGGCACCGACGCGTGCGACTGGGCCAACATCCTGTTCCGCGCGTACCAGCGCTGGGCCGCGAAGCACGGGTTCGACGTTCCGAAGGACGAGATCGACATCGAGCCGAACCTCGAAGCCGGGGTTCAGAGCGTGTCGTTCAAAATCGTCGGCCCCTACGCCTACGGCTACATGCAGAGCGAGGTCGGCGTTCACCGGCTCGTCCGCATCAGCCCGTTCGGGGGCGGCGACACGCGGCAGACGTCGTTCGCGGCCGTGGACGTGCTCCCGGAACTGCCCGACGACATTGAAATCGTCATCAAGGACAGTGACATCGAGTGGCAGCACTTTAGCACCGGCGGTCCCGGCGGGCAGCACCAGAACAAGACGCAGTCCGGCGCGCGTGTGATCCACAAGTCCGGCGTGCGGGCCGAAAGTCGCATTCACAAGAGCCAGCTCAAGAACAAGGACGAGGCTCTCAAGCAACTGAAGGCTCGACTCTACGCCATCGAAGAGCAGAAGCGGATGGGTGAAGCGGGCAAGAGCTACGACGCGAAGGGCGAGATCGCGTTCGGGTCGCAGATCCGCAGCTACGTGTTCCAGCCGTACACGCTCGTCCGCGAGGAGCGCGACGGCATCGACGTGAAGACGCCGGCCGTGAACGACGTGCTCGACGGCGACTTCGACCAGTTCATGCACGCGTTCCTGCGCCACAAGACCGCAAAGGCGAACAAGGCGAAGAAGTAACCACACAACGCGGGGCGCGGAGTTCGGAGCGCGGAGTTGAAGACAGGGCCTTTGTCTTCAACTCCGCGCTCCGAACTCCGCGCTCCGAGCTTCTCATGACTCTCACCCTCGACATTTCCGACCTCTCAGCAACCAACCAGTTCGGTCACCGGCTCGGCGCGCTCTTGTTCCCCGGTGCGGTGGTTGCACTGGTCGGACAACTCGGCGCGGGCAAGACACACCTCACGCGGGCCGTCGCCGAAGGGCTGGGCGTCAAGAACCCCGCCGCGGTGAACAGCCCCACGTTCGTGCTGATCCAGGAGTACCCGGCGCGCCTTCCGATCTACCACTTCGACGCCTACCGGCTGAGCGGCCCGCGCGAGTTCGCGGAACTCGGCGTGGACGAGTACTTCCGCGGGGACGGCGTTTGCCTCGTCGAATGGGCCGACAAGGTCGATGCGACGCTCCCCGCCGAACACCTCCGCGTCGACATCGAAATCGTGGACGCGAGCCGGCGCCGGTTTCATATCCGGGCGTCGGGTGAACGCTACGAAGTCTTACTGAATCAGCTCGGTTAGACGGCCGCGGGTGACCGCCGTTCGCGAAGTGATGGCCGCGGTAGCTCGTTCAGAATTTCGCGGCGCGGCCGTTCGCGTGCCGCGGTCATCCTCACTACCAGGTCGAACACCGACCGGTTGAGCGGGCACGGCACCCCGGCCCGCTCGGCGAGTCGGATGAGGTGGCCGTTGTAGTTGTCGATCTCGGTGCGGCCCTTCTGGATCTCGCCGGCCATCGAGCAGTACGTCCCGCGGAGCGACGGCTCGAAGAACTTCGCCATCAGCCCCGCGAGCCACTTCCGGCGCAGAATCCACGCGACCGCTCGCGGGTGGAACGGCCCGACCTTCCCCAGCCCGGCGCCCGCCGCGCGCAGGATACGGTAGTTCTCTTGCAGGAGCTCGAAAAAGAGCCGCCGCGCCTCCGGCAGCGAGAGCAGCGCGCCGTTGTCGAGCCCGGCCGCTGCGGCGAGCGGCGAGATGGCCGCGTTGTACATGAGCTTGGCGTGCTTGATGGGGGAGATGTCGCGCACGACGTGGACGCGGAACGAAGAACCTAACCCCCCGACCCCCTTCCCGGTTCGGGAGGGGGAACCCAAGGTTCCCCCTGCGACCCCCTCCTCGGAAGGGGGTGGCGCGTGGTTGATTTCTTTCTCCCCCTTCCTTTTTAGGGAAGGGGGCCGGGGGGGTAGGTTTTCTTCTCTCTCCCCCACGTGCAACTCGCCCCGCCGCGTGATGCGCGTGTGCGGCGCGTCCGGCGCGCATTCCGACACGAACGACGCGATCCCTTCGACCGCGTGGCCGAACGCGTGGAGCTGCGGATCGAACCCGTTCTGAATCGGGATCAGGTTCGCCCCCGCCGGCAGCCTCGCCAGCACCGCCGCGTTGTCGTAACACTTGGTGCAGAGCAGAACCGGTACGTCGGGCCGCGGGGCCCAGTCGCCGAAGTGAACGAACTCCGCGGACAGGGCGGGGCGGTCGTCCACGCGAACGCCGTGACGCCGGCCGGCTTCGACCTTCGCCGGGTTCGCGTCCACGAACGTCACCGCCGTGCCCGCGGCGCGCAGGGCGTAGCCCACCGCGCAACCGATCCCGCCCGCGCCCGCTACGTAGATTGCGTCCATGCCGGTCACCGCGTATTGCGTCCGTGTCGGCGCGGCTTGAAGACGTGCCGGGCCGCTGATAGCTTACGAAGTTGAGGCGCAACTCGCCTCACAGCAGTGGTTTCGCCATCGTCACCGCGGTCCGGAAGAGCCCATGCCGCTCACCCTGGAGCAGTACGTCGAGCGCCTCGACTCGCGCACGGACCTGCCGTGGCCGGCGGCGCCCAAGATCGACCCGCCGAAGGCCAAGCCGAAGCTCAAGGCGATGCCGGTGAAGGCCGTGTTCTGGACCGTGTACGGCACGCTCGTCGCCGTACCCAACGGCGAGCTGCAGTTCGAGCCCAACGACATGGCTGCGGCACGCGCCCACCTGTTCGCCAGCATCCGCTACCGG
>JAFKJJ010000316.1 GCA_017306025.1 Planctomycetota bacterium | reverse complement strand
CGGCGCTCGCGACGGAGCCGGCATTCGCAGCCGGCGCCGCGCCGAGGGGGCCGCCCGCACCCCAGACCGGCAGCACGGACGGTTGCATCGACGGGTACATGCCGGGTTGCGCCGGCGCGCCGATCGTCCCGGGGGCGCCCGGCGGCGCCGAGAAGTTCGGTTGGGGCACGCTGGTCGTGAGCGGGTTCACGCCGGTCGAGCCGGTCCGGAACGAGCCGCTCGTGCCCGTCGTCCCGAAGCCGCCGGTCGGCTGAATGTTCCCGCCCGGCCCGTTGTACGGTTGGCCGAGTCCCGGCTGCGGCGTCCGGTTCGCCGCCGCGCCGGCCCCGGCGCCCGGTTGGAGCATCGGCGTGCCCGGCAGACCGGGACCCGGTTGCCTGGTGGCCTTCGTGTCTTTCGGCTTGTCCGAGTTCATGCACCCGACGAGGCCGGTGCAGAGCACCACCCCGAACCCGGTCGCCGCGGCCCGGACCCATCGCCCGCGCGTTCCTTGCGCCATTGATTCCCCTCCCCCGAACGTGCCGGCGACCCCGGTTCGCCGATCCCCGCCCTGACGACGTCCGTGCCGCCGGAGTGGAGACTCGTTTGCTCGGTTCGAGGGGCAATAACGGGGGGCCGGGGGAGAATCAAGCCGACCCGCGCAACGCGAAACGCGGGCGGCTCCGGCCGCCCGCGTTTCGCGTGCCGCTGTGCCCGCCGCTAGCGCCCGCCGGGGACGCCCCCGGGACCGACCGGGATCGGCGCCGGACCGGCCGGGATCGGCGCGCCCGGCGCGACCGGTGCCACGCCCACGCCCACCCCGCCCGCCCGGCGCGCCGCGCCTTCGGGGTCTTCCTGGCTGGCCAGTTCGCGCGGCAGCGGGAACGCCGGGTCCGGGGCGAAGTACTGCGGGTAGTGCTCCAGGTACCGCGGGCTCGACAGCGTCATCCCGCCGTACCACGTCTGGCACCCGGTGGAGCAGGTCAGCCCCAGGCCGAGGAACGCCGCGACGCTCGCCAGCCACCTCCGATTGGTCCGCATCACGCACCTCAGTTCCCGCTCACTCCGCGAACGGCCACACGCCCCCAGCGTGGGTCGCCCGGTGTTACCGCTTGTATCGGTCGGGCCGGCGCCGCGGCTTCAATCGAATTGCGCGCGAACGCGGCCGGTTGCGATCCGGCGGCCCCGTCCGGCGCGAAGGTCTCGTCCCGTCGGTCGTTGACCGGATCGGGGTTCGGCCCTAGCATGGCACCCTGTTGCGCGCCACCCGCGGACCCGTGGAGACGCACTCACGGATGACCGGCACCAAAGCTCCCCGCACCCGTCCCCTTCCGCTGGAACTGCGGTGGGACGCCCGCCGCCCGCTCCCCGCCCGCTGGGTGATCCCGGACGGCGCGCGGGTCCCGGTTCCCGCCGCGCCCGCCGCCCGCGCGTTCGACTTCACCGGCCGGATGCGCCTGCTCTGTGAGGACGTGGCCGCCCGGTGCGAGGCGCTGCGCCACGTTCAGATGCCGCGGGTGCTGGTCACGTTCACGCCGAGCCGCAACCGCAGCCGCTACGGCCTCCAGTCCCGCGTGACGCCGCTGCGGTTCCGCGACGGCGAGCTCACCCGGCGCCACGGCCCGACCGACTACCAGGTGCAGCGGTTCTTCGTGGACGGCAGCGAGATGCTCTACGTGCTGACGTTCTGCCTGCCGCGGTTCCTCGACCAGTCGTTCCGCGAGAAGCTCGTCACCGTGTTTCACGAGCTGTACCACATCGGGCCGGCGTTCGACGGCGACCTGCGCCGGCACCCCGGCCGCTACGAGGTCCACTCGCACTCGAAGGACCTCTACGACGCGCGGATGGCCGAGCTGGTGCGCGACTACCTGACCGAGCACCCGGAACCGGCCGCGTTCGAGTTCCTGAAGGCGGGTTACCGCGAACTGTGGGAGCGGCACGGCGGCATCACCGGGGTGGTGGTGCCGCGGCCGAAGCTCCTGCCGGTCGGCGACGCGGCCCGCGAGGCCGCGCAGGGGACGTGAGAAGTCGTCCGGAGAAAGTTCGCACTTCTCACGGCGCGCCTATTCGTTCGGCGGCCAGAGCGTTACAATCCGATCATGCGCCCGCCCCTCTCCTTCCGCCGCCTCCTCCGCCTCGGGGCCGTTTCGCTCCCGGTACTGGCGTGTGTCGCCGTCGGGGTGGCGATCGGGGCCGGGGGCTTCACGTTCTGGTACGGCGAGGGCACCTCGTACCTGTCCAACAACCCGAAGACGTGCGTCAACTGCCACGTCATGCGGGACCACTACGACTCGTGGCAGAAGGCGAGCCACCACGCCAACGCGACCTGTAACGACTGCCACACCCCGCACGACTTCCTCGGCAAGTGGTTCGTCAAGAGCGAGAACGGGTTCTGGCACTCCTACGGGTTCACGCTCCAGAACTTCCACGAGCCGATCATGATCCGCGAGCGGAACAGCCGCGTGCTGGAGAACAACTGCATCGAGTGCCACCGCGGGCTGACCGAGACCATCATCGGCGTCCCGCCCGACCCGCCCGGCGGGTGGAACTGCATCCACTGCCACGCCGGCGCGGGGCACGGCGCGCGGCGCTGATCGCCGCGGTCGACGGACGACGGATCGACGGAGAATCACCCGATGGCCGACGCCTCTCCTCCGGTTCCCCCGCCCCCGCCCGTCGGCGCCCCGCTGCCGGCGCCGCCGGCTGCGCCCGCCGGCGCGCCGCGGCGCCCGCTCTGGAAGCGGCCGCTCGTCGTCTTTCCGCTCGTCATCGTCGCCTCGGCGGTCTCGACGGCGGGGGTTCTGATGCTCCTGTCGAACATCTACACCCGCAAGTGGGAGTCGCGCGAGACGGTGTTCCGCGTGGTGGACCTGCCGCCGGGGACGGTGGACCCGGCCGAGTGGGGGAAGAACTACCCGCGGCAGTACGACAGCTACAAGCGGACCGTCGACGTGATCCGCACGCGGCACGGGGGCAACGAGGCCCCGCCGCTCAAGCGCGGCGAGCCGGTCGGCCCGGAGGCGTCGAAGCTGGAGATCGACCCGCGGCTACGGGTGATCTACAGCGGCTACCCGTTTTCGGTCGACTACCGCGAGGCCCGCGGCCACGCGTACATGCTCTCCGACCAGGACGTGACCCGGCGCACGACGGAGTTCAAACAGCCCGGCGCCTGTCTGCACTGCCACGCCGCGATCACCCCCGCTTATCACCAGAAGGGGCGCGAGGCCGGCATACCGGACGACCGGCCCCGCGAGCAGTTGATGAAGGGGTTCGAGGTGGTGTGCAAGATGCCGCTGGCCGAGGCCCGCGGGCTGGTCGCGCACCCGGTGTCGTGTATCGACTGCCACGACCCGCAGTCGATGCAACTGCGGGTCACCCGGCCGGCGTTCCTCGTCGGCATCGGCGAACTGGCGAAGGGCGAGGCCCCGGTCCCGCACCTGCCGAGCGTCGAGCGGTGGCGCCTGGAGGGGCGGCGCGGCACCTACGACCCGAACGCCGACGCGACGCGCCAGGAGATGCGGTCGCTCGTCTGCGGGCAGTGCCACGTCGAGTACTACTTCCAGAAGGACACGAAGCTCGTCACCTACCCGTGGCACAACGGCCTGCGGGCCGACGACATCGAGCGGTATTACGAGGCCACCGCGTTCACCGACTGGACTCACAAGGACGCGGGCACGCCGATGCTGAAGGCCCAACACCCGGAGTTCGAGATGTGGAGCCAGGGCATTCACGCCCGCAGCGGGGTGAGCTGCGCCGACTGCCACATGCCCTACGTCCGCGAGGGCGCGGTGAAGGTGAGCGACCACCACGTCCGCAGCCCGATGCTGAACGTGAATCGGGCGTGCCAGACGTGCCACCGCTACCCGGAGGAGGAAATCAAGGCCCGTGTGGAGGTGATCCAGGGGCGGACGCGGGAGCTGCTCGACCGCGCGGAGGACGCGTGCGTGGACGTGATCCGCGCGATCGCCGACGCGAAGGCCCGCGGGGCGACCGACGAGCAGTTGGCCGAGGCCCGCAAGCTGCACCGGGCGGCGCAGTGGCGGGCGGACTTCGTGCAGTCCGAGAACAGTCGCGGGTTCCACGCGTCGCAGGAGGCGGCGCGGGTGCTCGGTCAGTCGATCGACCTTGCCCGCCAGGGGCAGCTCAAGGCCGCGACCATCAAGACGGGCAAGTGAGACCGGGCAACGGTCACACCTTCACCCGCTTGCCGAACTTCGTCCTCAGCCACTTGATCGCCCGCGGGCCGAGTTGATTCCCGCGCAGGTCGAGCCACTCCAGTTTGTCGTTTTCCGCGCCGATCAGTGCCTTCGCGCCGGTCTCGCCGATCCGGTTCTTCGACAGGTCGAGGTGCGTCAACTGCTTGAAGAACCGTGCCGTGGCCAGCACCGCGACTCCCGACACGTTGATGCCGTTACCGACCAGTTCGAGCCGCGTCAGGGAGGAAAAGTGCTTCGACGCCGCGAGGATGCTCAGCGCCGTGAAGCTATCGAGTGTCGGCGCGAGACCGATCCGCGACAGGACGAGCGACGTGAGCTTCTTCAGGTGCTTCGATTTCGCCAGTGCCGCCACACCATCCGGGCCGAGCGGGTTGTCGGAGAGGTCGAGCGAGGTGAGGTTCGCGAGGTTCGATGACCGAGCCAGCGCGGCCGCTCCGTCCGCGTCGATCCGGTCACGCGACACGTTGAGGTGCCGCAAGTTCCGCGCGTGCTTCGACTTGAACAGGTCGCGCAGTTCATCGTCGATGGCGCAGTACCCGCAGGTACACATCAGGGTGAGGTTGGCGGACGCGAGCTTGGCCAGGAACGGGCTGTCCGCGAGTTCGGTCAGCTCGTTGGCCGCGTTCGGGAAGCGGACCGTGCGGAGGGTGGGCGCCAGTTCGAACAGGCGCTTTCCGTGGCGGATGAACGCGGTGGGCGAGATCGTGAGGCCGTCGAGGAAGCCGCGGCGGAACTGGAACGAATGGCCCACCCCGCCGTAACGGAGTGCCGTCAGCCACCGATCCGCGTTCGCCTTGAGGATCGCTTTGGCTTCGCGTTCGAGGCTCTTGCGCTTCTTGCTGGCGGGCGAGGGGTATTCCGCCTGGCACTGTGCGCGGATGAGCGCGGCCCGCGCCTTGTCGTCGTCGGAGCCGCGCTCGTCGAGCCAGTCGGCGAAGACGAGGCGCGGCGCGTCCTCGTCCGGGGTCGCGTAGATCGCGTCGAGGAAGGCCCGTTCGTCGGTGTTCGTCATCGCAGACAACCAGGCAAGGAGCAGAACTTACGCGGTTATTCATCCTCTTCGGTCGCAGCTCGCTGGAGCGAATCACCTAACACCCGCTCCAGCGAATCGCAGATTCGTGCCGCTCGGTTCGTGATGAAACTGACAGCGGCAGACACGTCCAGAGAAGCGAGCATTTCTTCTCTCGTGTCCGGAAGAACGATACAGGCACTTCGGAGAAGATCTAGTCTTCGGTTGAGGAGGTTCGCCTTCCGCGTGTCGTCCAGCACACGAAGGAGGTAGTCTTGGGGAAGTCGGTCGCCGAGGTCACGGTTGGTATCGGTTGAGACAAGCAACCGATTACCGACGGAATCCAACAAGACTCGATCAATTCCGTTTCGCTTTGCCAGTGCAGCAGGGAAAATGTGATGGTCTTCAACTGAACCAGGCGCAAGTGGTTCCCCTGTCCAAAGATCAACTCCGGCTTGCCACCGAAGAAAGGCCAGAATTGCTCGGTAGCGGTTGTCGGTTGGTCGAATCTTGCTGACGAGTTCGGGAGTTAGGATCACGCGCGGCGCACTCGGGACGACCCCATCATTCCGCCAAAGAAGTAGTTCGTTTGTCGCTTCGGCGATGCGATAATTTGAAGCTTGTCTCGCGCCTTGCTGGAGGATTGAGGCGAAATACCATTTCTCAAGTACGTTTAAGTAACTCGGTTGCTTCCGCCTCCAACTATCATCTGCATAAGAGAAGAACACTGCGAGGGGAACCATCAGTGCTTCGTTCGGGAACATTCCTGGCGCAATGCCGTGTTGTTCTGCCCACTCGTACGCTGCGGCTAGCCAACGCACGCTCTCACTCCAGCGTTCTCGAACGACGTCTTTAGCCAGTCGGAGGATCGTGCCGCGCGTTGCCGAAGCATAAGTCTTTTGAGCCACTGATTCGAGCAAAGCGATGACTTGAAGTGCCCGTTCGCCATCGACCTTGTACCGTTCAAGGATGGGGAATTCACTCTTTCCCTTCTCCCAAAAAGCGTGGAGATCGGGATCGGGAAAGAATCGCGCAACCGCAAGATCGAACGTCGTAAGCCGGGTGCCAGTCGAATTAATCGTTTCGAAGATTCGGCAGATGGCTTCAAGCGATTCGTTTCGGTCGATGATTACCAGAGGTACTTGGTAGTTGCGGATTGTCTCGAAGATACCGTTGACTTTTGCACTTGCGAGACGCTGTTTTGGGCGATCACCCGTCAGTTCCTCGTCAGCCGTTTCGAAGAACTCCTCAACAAGCACCTGACAACGCTGCCGGTCGATAACTGCATCCGAACGGATGAATCGGGTCGAAATTGCTCGCCCTTCGGGCTTCCAAACAATCCAGTCGGTGTCGTTTGGATTATCATCGAAGTGGCGAAGTTTCTTGAGATCGAAATAGTACAAGCCACCGCGTGCTGCTTGCAAAAACACTCGGACGATGGAGGTCAGACGCTGCTGCCCGTCCAACACGTAAAAGCGATTGGGTGCGTCATCCGACGTCTCGTCCGGTTCGCCATCGGCTTCCTTCAGAACGGCCTGAACTGGGCGGGAAGCAAGAAACGGATTTTTGGGGTCGTTCTCGGCGAGAAGCAACAGCGAGCCGATTGGATAATTGCGTGCGATTGAGTCAATCAGAAGACTAACTTGCGCTCGATTCCAGACAAAATCTCGTTGAAATCGCGGAATCGAAAAAGCCGCTCGCCTTGCTTCCGCGAGTAGCTTATCCATCAGACCGCATTCACGATAGCGGTCGTTTCATAGGATGTCGGGGCGTCTCAACCCTCGTGGGCCGTATCCGATGATCGCGCGCCTCGACAACCTGCGGAAGCACCCGGTCGTGTTCGGTCACCTGACCGGTCTGACGGTTGCGGTGTTCGA
>JAFKJJ010000315.1:7096-12301 GCA_017306025.1 Planctomycetota bacterium | reverse complement strand
AGGCGAAGTACCGCGACTGGATTCTGGAGTACGTCGGCGCGTGGCGGCAGCGCGTCCTCGACAACGACGGCATCATCCCGACGAACATCGGCCCGGACGGCAAGATCGGCTCGGCGGCCGGCGGGAAGTGGTACGGCGGCGTCTACGGTTGGGGCTTCAGCGTGGAGGTACCGCAGACGAAGCAGCTCGCGCACCGCAACACCCACCACCTCGGCCTCACGGGCTTCGGCAACGCCTACCTGCTGACCGGCGACGACCGGTGGCTCGACCCGTGGCGCCGGATGATCGACAAGATCAACGCGCAGGGGAAGAAGACCGAGCGCGGCGTGATGACCTACCCGCACATGCACGGCGACAAGGGGTGGTACGACTTCACGCCGGCGAAATACGCGCACGGCGCGGAGAAGATCTGGTACTGGTCGATGAAGGATTCGGACCTCGCGCGGCTTCCGCAGTCCGGGTGGGTCGGGTTCCTTCAGGGAAAGAATCCGAACTTCCCCGAACAGGCGCTCCGGCAAGACCTGGAGACGATCCGGAAGCGGGTGGCGGGACTCCGGGCCGACGCGAGCACGCCGGACACGCGGCTCGCGGACGATTCGATGAAGTTCAACCCCGCGACCGTTGCGAACCTCGTTCACCTGACGCTCGGCGGCCTGCACCACGGCAACCGCACGCTGGTGCTGCACGCCCGCGTGCGGTACTTCGACCCCGACACGCGGCGGCCCGGTTTGCCGGCCGACGTCGCCGCGCTGGTCGCGAAGATGACGGCCGACGAAACGGTGCTGACGCTCGTGAACGTGAGCCCGATCCACGCGCGCCGGGTGATCGTGCAAGCCGGCGCGTACGGCGAGCACCGGTTCACCACCGCGACCGCGGGCGATACCACGTTGGCGGTCGACGGCCGGTATGTCGAAGTGGAACTGGCGCCCGGCGCCGGGGCGCAGATCAAGCTCGGCACGAAGCGGTACGCGAACCCACCGACGCTCGACTGGCCGTGGTGAGTGCTTTCCTCGTGGGGCAGGCCGCCTGGCCTGCCTTTCTCGTGTGCAGCCGAGATTGCGAACGCAAGTGAGGCGCGGCACACGGGCGCAGCAGTGGTGGCAGGCCAGGCGGCCTGCCCCATGAAGAGCCCCGTATCACGGCAGGCTCAACACGGTCGTTTCGTGCTTCAGGTCTTCGCCCACGGTGTGCAGCGCGAGTTGCCGGTTCGTGTCGCCCGCGGTCACCCACGCCGCGAACCGCTTCTCGCCCATCGTCAGCGCGAACGCGTCGTCCCCGCGGTGCAGCCGCGGGTTGCCCGCGAGCACGGCCGGCTTGCCCGTCTCGATCTTCTTGTCGTCCTTGCCGCCGGTGATGGAAATCGTCGCGGCCATCGTCCGCCGGTACTCCCACCCGCGGCCCGCGAAGCCCTGCTCCTCCCACACCGCGATGTACTTCCCCACATCGAGTTGCACCAGCTTCGCCGCGGTCGCCCGCGTGGGCGCGTTGACGGCCGAGTACGTGGTGAGCCACGACACCTGCCGCGTCACGGTCCGGCTCTCGCGCTTCGAGAACATCGACGCGGCCGGGTCCCACGACAGGTTGTCGAAGGTGATCTCCTCGGGCTTCGCGTACCCGCCCGCCAGCACCCCCGACCCGACGATGTCGAACGGGTTCTTCGGGGTGGTCTTCGTGTGGAAGTCGCGGCGCACGTAGAGCATCGCGAGTTCCCACGGCCGCTTCGCCTTCTCCTGAACCGTCATCGGGCTCACCTCACCGGTGTTCTGTGTCGCGGTGAACAGCACCGGATAGCCGTCGGGCTCCGCGGCCAGTCCGCCCAGCTCGAAGAACACCGCGTTGCCCGACGTGGGGCACGAGAACGCCGGGTGCCGCACCCCGCGCCCCTTACTACCGACCGGCACCTTCTCGACGATCAGCCCGGTGATCGGGTACTGGTCGCCCTGGTGGAGCGAGACGAAGTCGGTCCCGTCGAAGACGAGCCGCTGGTCGAAGGAGTGCGACACCGCGTTGTGGGCCTTGACCGGCACCTGCGACAGGTCGGCCGCCATCAGCAGGACGTCCGCCTCCTGGTGGATGAGCTTGTCGGAGGGCGCGTAGTGCCGGCGCGCGAACACGCTCGCCAGGTGGCCCGCGCCCGCGACGAGTCGGCCGGAACCGCTGTTGCCGACGCCGTAGACCGTCTCCGCGGTGAATTTGTCGGTGTTCAGGTCGGCCGCCGTGCCCTCGGTGTGCAGAAAGAAGACGCCCTTCCGCCAGGTGTTCGCGATCTTCTCGACGAAGTCGTCCTTGGGGTTGTTCGCGAACGGCTCGGCCTTCGCGGTGAGCGCGTAATCGCGGCCCTTGTCGTCCACGGTGAACCCGACCAGCACGCCGCCCGACGGCACCACGCGAACGAGCGTCAGTTTCTTCTTGGCGACGTCGGCGAGCGATACCCTGGTAATCACGACCTTGTCGGTGGGCTTCGTGCGGTCCCACGTCTGGTACGCGACGAACAGCGTGTCGCCCTGGACGGATCCGACAATCTGGGGCTTCTTGGTGGGACCCATCGAGCCGGTCGCGAAGTCGAGTTCCGGCGGGTGCCGGGTAACACTGAACGGCGCGTCGGTGCCGAAGTTCACCGTCAGCTTGGGGTTGTCCTTGCCGTCGGCGCGGAGCAGGATCGGGGACGCCTCGAACCAGTTTTCGATCCGCGATTTCTTCTGGGCGACGAGCACGTCGCGGACCGCCTTGAACCCGGCCGACCGGGGATCGACGCGGACCCACGCGTCCCGCTCGACGGCGGAGTCGCGCAGGTAAGCGAACGTGCCGGTGTCGATCCGGTTGCCGTCCCAGCTCACGTCGTTCTGGAGGAACGTGTGCGTCTTCCCGTCGGCCTCCCATCGAAACTCTCGCACGCCGCTTTTGAACTTCGCCGACTTCGCGTCCGAACAGGTGAGCTTGGCCGCGAGGTCGGCCGGGACGGGCACGTCGAACACGTACTCGTCGGCCTTCGGGTCGGGCTGGCGGCCGAGCCAGTACGACTCGGCGGGGGAGAGGGCGGGCGTCGCCAGCACGGCCGCGAGCGCGACGAGCCGCAGCGTCGGTGTCATGGGCTGTTCCTCGGCTGGTCCGGGGAATTGAACGTCTGATACCGTAGCCGAAAGGAGCGTCGTTCCCAACAGCCTTCCTTACGTAACGGGGTCCGAATTTTCGCCGCGCGGCGCCCGCGATAGCACCTCGACAGCGGGGCAATTTCGTGGTGTAGTGGAGCACCTCTCCAAGTGCGACCCGCCAACTTGGAACCGCTTGATGCCCCCTTTCTGCTCCGGTCCGCTTGACCGCCGTACCGTCCTTCGCGCGGGCCTCGGCCTCGCCGGCCTGGGCCTGCCCGGTGTGTTCGGCACCGCACGGGCCGACCAGCCCGAACGGACCGCCGATACGTCGGTGATTCTGTTCTGGATGTGGGGCGGGCCGAGCCAGTTCGAGACGTTCGACCCCAAGCCGGACGCGCCGACCGAGATCCGCGGGCCGTTCGCGCCGATCCGAACGGCCGTGCCGGGAATGGACTTCTGCGAACTGTTCCCGCGCCACGCCCGGATCGCGGAGAAGCTCGCCGTCGTTCGTTCGCTGCACCACACCATGTCGTCACACAACGACGGGTCGATCGAGGTGCTGACCGGCAAGACGCCCACGACCGCCGACCCGACGTCTACGGCGAAGTCCGATCACCCGGACCTGGGTATGGTCGCGAGCAAGTGGCGCGGGCTGCGGCCGGACGGGCTGCCGCAGTACGTCGGCGTCCCGCGCGCGCCGTTCATGACGCGGCCGGCGTATCTGGGGCTGAGTCACCAGGGCTTCGCGGCCGGTGACCCGTCCGCCACGGGGTACGCTCCGCCCGCGCTGGCACTCGCCGGCGGGGTGAAGGCCGATCAGTTCGCCGACCGGCGCGGGCTGCTGGCCGATTTCGACCGCCTGCGCCGGGACATCGACCGCGACGGTGCGCTGGAGGGCACCGATCAACTCCGGACGGCCGCGCTGCGGATGCTCACGACGCCCGCGATGGCGTCGGCGTTCGACATCGCGAAAGAGGACTCCCGGTTGCGCGACCGGTACGGTCGGCACCTGTGGGGGCAAAGTTGTCTGCTCGCGCGCCGGTTGACCGAGGCCGGGGCCGCGGTGGTGCTCATCGACGCCCTGGCCCCCGAAGCGGGCAAGCCGCTGTACTTCAGTTGGGACGACCACGCGAACGCACAGCCGGGCTGGGACATGGCGAAGGGGATGCGGTGGCGGGCGCCGTTCATGGACCAGGCGCTCACGGCGCTGATCGAGGACATTTACGACCGCGGATTGGACGAGCGGACGCTGGTGGTAGCGTGCGGCGAGTTCGGCCGGACGCCGCGGGTTGCGACCGCGAACGGGTGCATCGGCCGCGACCACTATCCCGATGCGATGTCGGCGGTGCTGTCGGGCGGCGGGCTGCGCACCGGGCAGGTGGTCGGTTCGACGACCGCCCGCGGCGAGCACCCGAAGGACCGCCCGCTGTCCCCGCGTGACCTGCTCGCCACGATCTACCGTCACCTCGGCATCGACCACCGGCACGAGTTCAAGGACCGCTCCGGGCGCCCGATCCCGATTCTGGGCGACGGCGACCCGATTCGCGAATTGGTATAAGGGCGAATGCGGTTGGCGACGCCACCGCGTTTCGAGTCTGTTGGCTACAGAGGAAAACAGAACAAGAGAAGCTCTTGTCTTCTCTGCGGCTGCCGTCCTCTGTGTTCTCTGCGCCTCTGTGGTTAATTATCTCCGGAGCTTCCGGTGATCTGGGACGTTCACACGCACCTGAGCGGCGTTGACGGCCGCACGCCCGAAGAGCGGATGGCCAGGCTCGTCGGCTTCGCCGACCGGATGGGGGTCGATCGCGTCTGCCTGTCGATGGGCATGACGTTCCTTCAGGACCCGACGCCGAAGGAGCTGCGCCAGCAGAACGATCAGGTGCTCCAGGCGCTCGCGCACTATCACGACCGGGCGTTCGGGTTCGTGTACACGAGCGGCAAGTACCCCGACGAGAGCGTCCGCGAGATCGACCGTTGCGTGAAGGACGGGCCGATGGTCGGCGTGAAGCTGTGGGTGGCCCGGCGCGCGGCCGAGAAGGAACTCGACCTGATCGTCGCCCGCGCCACCGAACTGAAGGCGCCGATCATGCAGCACACGTGGCTGAAGACGACC
>JAFKJJ010000315.1:0-7086 GCA_017306025.1 Planctomycetota bacterium | reverse complement strand
CCCCGCAGGATCTCGTCGAGTTGGCGAAGCGCCACCCGAAGGCGGTTCTCATCTGCGGGCACAGCGGCGGCGACTGGCAACTCGGCGTCCGGGCGATCCGCTCGACGACGTCGCTCTACACCGAGATCGCGGGTTCGGACCCGACGTCGGGCTTCGTGGAGTTTGCGGTGAAGGAACTCGGCCCCGCCCGCGTGCTGTACGGCAGCGACGCGGGCGGGCGCAGCTTCGCGTCGCAGTTGGCGAAGGTGCAGGGCGCCGACGTACCGGACGAGGCGAAGAAGAAGATCCTCGGCGAGAACCTGAAGCGGCTGCTCACCCCGATCCTCAAGGACAAGGGGATGAAGCCGTGAGCGACACGAAGCTCGTCGACGTGAACGCGACCGTCGGCGCGTGGCCGTTCCGCTACCTACCCGACACCGAACCCGAACGGCTCGTGAAGCGGCTCGAAAAAGCTGGCGTCGGCCGCGCGTGGGTCGCGAGCTTCGACGCCCTGTTTCACAAGGACATTTCTGGGGCGAATGAGCGGCTTTCGGAGGCGTGCGCGCGCGTCGGGCGCGGAAAGCTCATCCCGTTCGGAACGGTCAACCCGCGCTGGCCCGACTGGGAGGAAGATTTGCGCCGGTGCGCGGACGTCCACAAGATGCCCGGCGTTCGGCTGCACCCGAACTACCACGGCTACACTCTTGCAGACGTCCGCTTCGCGCGCCTGCTCGCGCTCGCCGCGGAGAAGAAACTCGTCGTGCAACTGGCGGTGAAGATGGAGGACGAGCGGACGCAGCACCCGCTCGTGCAGGTCCCGCCGGTGGACCTCCAACCGCTGCCCGAACTGGTCGCGAAGCTCCCGACGTTGCGGCTGGTCGTGTTGAACATGCCGCCCGAGCCGAAGGGCGAATTGACCGCGCTACTCGCCCGCGCCGGGAAGGTGTACTTCGACGTTGCCATGAACGAGGCGGTCGGGGGCATCGCGAAACTGGCCGAGCGGGTCGGCGCCGAGCGCGTCCTGCTCGGCACGCACGCCCCACTGTTTATCCCCGAGGCCGCCGTGCTGAAGCTGAAGGAATCGGAGATGAAGGGCGACGAACTCGCGAAGGTACAAGCCGGCAACGCGACCGACCTCGTTCCGGCGAGCGCCCCGCGCTGAACTACTTCGTTCGGGTCGTCTGCTTCGCGACCTGCTCGGCGAGTGCCTTCAGATCGAGTTGTTGTCCCTTCTTGGGGAACGGGTGGGTCAGGAGCCACCAGTCCTCCGTGAACGATGCCGATTCACCCGGCTTCAGGCGCTCCCGCGGGCCGATCGGTTCGAGTTCGATCCGCGGGCCGGTCGGGTACCACACCGAGAGCGTCAGGCCGGCCGCCTCGTTGTACACGCGGTCCGGGAACGTCGGGAACCGCTTCACGAACACCGTGTCGTTGGGCATGACGTAGGCGAGCCACCCGGCGTAGGTGTCGAAGCCGAGCTTGGGCTTGCGCGGCGGGGCGAGGATTTCGAGGAACCCGTCGCGCTCGCGGATCTTCTCGTCGGTCGCCCGCACGTTGATGACCGCGCTGTCCTCGTACATCGCGTACTTGCTCGGGAATCGGCTCGGCCGGTCGCCGAGCGGGATCACGCAGATCCCGCCGCCCGGCGAGAACGACCGACCCCAGTGGCACACCTCGCGAACCTCCTTCGAGACGTTCGTCATCGTCTGCTTGCACGACAGGCCCACGAACGGGCCGTGCGGGACGAGGGTGAACTCGCGCACCAACTGGATGCCGGCGACCCCCTCCCGCTTCGCGGAGGGAACCTCCTCCTTCGGGCTGGTCAGCTTCACGGAGTTCGTTTTCGTGATTTCGGCCGTCCACTCGCCGGCCCATGCCTTCGGGTGTGCGATCACGGTCAACTCCGGCCCGTAGTCGAACCGCCCCGCCGTGATCGGGCCGGGCTTGCCCGGCTTCCAGTTCTTCTCGGCTTCGTCGAAGTACATCGCGTCCGTGCCATCGACCGAGAACTCCAGCACGCGGCCGCCGGCCTGCGGGCAGAACACCGCCCGCGTCTTACCGAGCTTCAGTTCCACGGCCTCCGAGTAGCCGCGCGACGCGATCACGCGCGCCGTCGGCTCCTCGGCCCGCGTGAAGCCGGTCGCGCTCCAAAGGGCGACGAACGTTGTGACGGGTAGCGATCGCGCGAACATGGTGCTGCTCCGTGAGGGCGCCGGAACGATATCCGCCACAGCATGGCCGATGCGCGGGCGGGTGCCAAGCCCCTGCTTCTTCCTCGACCGGGTGATACAAGATGAGGCGGGGTCGGGTAATATCGGTTACTGATCCGAGCCCACGCCCGCAGGTACGGCATGAAGAAGCGAGAGGCGGTGAGCGCCGGGGTGCTGCTGTTCCGCCGGCGCGGCGTGCGGTGGGAGGTGCTCCTGGCCCATCCCGGCGGGCCGTTCTGGGCCAACAAAGACGCCGGCGCGTGGACGATACCCAAGGGGCTGGCCGGGACCGACGAGGACCTGCTCGCCGCGGCCCGGCGGGAGTTCGGCGAAGAGACGGGGCTGCGCCCGGAGGGGCCGTTCCTCGCGCTGGGGAGCGTTCGGCAGAAGTCGGGGAAAGTGGTCCACGCGTGGGCCTGCGAGGGCGACGCCGACCCGGCCGCGCTGACGAGCAACACGACGTGGGTCGAGTGGCCGCACGGCTCGGGGCGGCGGATCGAGATCCCCGAAGTGGACCGGTGCGACTGGTTCGGCCCGGCCGCGGCCCGGGAGAAGCTCAACCCGGCCCAGATCGCGTTCCTTAACCGGTTGGAAGCCGCCCTTGCCGAACCTTCCGCGTGAGACGAATTCCATGAACCTTCGTAACGCGTTAACGCTCGTTGTCGTGATCGTATCGGCCGGGGCCGCGCGGGCGGAGCCGCCCGATGTACCGCGGGTGGCCGTGTCGAAGGACAAGAAGGGGTTCGTACTGGAACCCGGCGGCGAGCCGTTCAGCCCCTGGGGCTTCAATTACGATCACGACGACACGGGCCGACTGATCGAGGACTACTGGGAGCGGGAGTGGGACCGGGTCGAGGCCGACTTTGCCCAGATGAAGAAACTCGGCGCGAACGTGGTCCGCGTACACCTCCAGTTCGGCAAATTCATGTCCGCGGCCGACCGGCCCGACGGGGCGGCGCTCGACCGGCTCTCGAAGCTCTTGAAACTGGCCGAGTCGAGTCGCCTGTACCTCAACCTCACGGGCCTGGGCTGCTACCACAAGAAAGACGTGCCCGCGTGGTACGATCGGCTCTCCGAACGCGAGCGCTGGGGCGCGCAGGCCCGGTTCTGGGAGGCGGTCGCGGCACGGTGCGCCAGGAGCCCCGCGGTCTTCTGCTACGACCTGATGAACGAGCCGGTGGTGCCCGGCGGCCCGCGCAAGGCCGGCGACTGGCTCGGCCCCGCGTTCGGCGACAAGCACTTCGTCCAGTTCGTTACGCTCGACCCGAAGGACCGCGCCAGGTCCGACGTCGCGCGGCGGTGGATCGAGCACCTCGGCGCCGCGGTCCGGAAGGTCGACGACCGGCACCTTGTCACGGTCGGGCTGGTGGACTGGAGCCTGGACCGGCAGGGGCTCACGTCCGGGTTCGTACCGGAGAAGGTGACCGAAAAGCTCGATTTCGTGTGCGTTCACCTTTACCCCGAGGCGGGGAAGTTCGGGGACGCGGCGGAGACACTGAAGGGCTTTGCGGTGGGCAAGCCGGTCGTCGTCGAGGAGACGTTCCCGCTGAGGTGCGCGCCGAAGGAGTTGGACGCGTTCATCGAGAAGGTGGGACCGGGTGCGGCCGGGTGGATCAGCTTCTATTGGGGGACGCCGCCCGACGAACTCCGCCGGTCGAAACAGCTCAAGGACGCGATCATGCTCGACTGGCTGGAGCGGTTCCGGAAGCGGGTCCCGCGGTAAGCCGCACCGGCGGCCCGCACAACCCCACCTCCCCAACCGGAAAAGTTTCCCCGGTCGTTCGGTTGCAGTTGCCGCGATCGGTGGGCCATCGCACAATGTTGATTCAAGCTTGCCAGCCACGCCACGGACCGGTCCACATTCTTGAATCGGAGACCCGCCGTGCCCGACAACCCCCTGCCGGTCTACACCATCGTTCGTCAGATTCTGGCCGAGAACCTTGACCTCCCGTCCGAAGACGTTATTACCCGTGCCCGAGAGAAGGGCGTGACGCGGACCGCGGCCGAGCTGCGCCCGGTCATCAACAACGTCCGGAGCGAGATGCGCGGGAACAAGAAGCGGGGGAAGCGCCCCAAGTCGGGTGCCGCGCCGGGGCCGTCGGCGTACTCGCTGGCCCGCGAGATCCTGACCGCCGATCAGTCGCTCTCCAACGACGACGTGCTCGCCCGTATCAAGGCCCGCGGCGTGACCAAGCCCGACGCGTACATTCGCGAGGCGATCCGCGGCACCCGCAACGACATCCGGTCCCGGGGTGCGAAGCCCGTCCCGACCGCGGCGCGGACCATCCCCGAACCGAAACCCGCCCCCGAGGTGTCGGGTGAGGCGGCCGTCCCGGTGTCGGGTGAGGTGCCCGGTGAGGCGGCCCTTTTCGCCGGCCTGGCGCTGGTGAACAAAACGGCCCGGCTGTGCGGCGGGTTTGCCAAGGCGCGCGAGATCGCCGAGGCGATCCGCTCCTGCGGGGGCATCGACGCGTTTCTGAAGCGGGTGGAACTGGTGGCCGAGATTCTGGGTTCGGGCGCCCCGGTATGATGGCCGGAACGACCGCGCCCGGGCGATTGGGACCGCGGTCTTGCTCCGGTCCGTTCGGCCGTTTATGAGTGAACGGAGGTCGCTCACCGCACGAACCGGGGTGCCGATTTGGAACGGGATCACAACTCGATCGGGACGGATACCAACCCGCGCCGGCTCGTCCGGTGTGACGCGTGCGACCGGACGGTCGGGTGTTCGGCCACGGACCTGTTGCGGTACACGCGCGAGGGGTGGCCCCGGTGCTGCGGGCAGGTGATGGCCCTCTTCACCGAAACGGGCCGGCCCGAGGCGGACGACACGAAGGTCGATCAGCCCGCGCTTCCATCGGAAAACGCGGGCTGAGGTGTTGCCCGGTTCAATGTTGCTGGTCGTTTTTGACCCCGCCGAGCGCGGGGTTGTTCTTTTTTTTGTCGCGCGTAGAGCCCGTGCAGTTCGCGCTTGACTTCGACCGTTTTCAGAGCGACCATTAACCCTGCACTCGGTTGAACGCCGGCCGCGCGGTCCCGCGGCCGGTTCGCTGCCTCCCACCACAAGGACCGCCCGCTTATGTTCGTTCCTTCCCGGCCGCTCACGGCCGTTCTGCTCCTGGCGCTTCCCGGTTCCGCGATTGCGGGGGAGCCACTGCACACGCGCATCGACAAGCACGTTACCAACGGCTTCGGCGACCTCAAGAAGTTAGCCGCGCCGCGCGCCGGTGACGAGGAGTTCTTTCGGCGCGTCTACCTCGACCTCGCCGGCACCACGCCGACGGTCGCGGAACTCAACGCGTTCCTCGCCGACGACGCGAAGGACAAGCGCGAGAAACTCATCGACACGTTGCTCGCGTCGCCCGGCTACGCGCGGCGCATGTCGTGGCACTTCGACGTGGTGCTGATGGAGCGCCGGTCCGACGCGAAGGTGCCGCGGGCCGCGTGGGAAGAGTACCTGCGGGGGGTGTTCGCCGAGAACAAACCGTATGACGCGTTCGTGCGCGAACTGCTCTCGAACGACGGCGCCGACACCAAGACGCGGCCCGCGGCGAAGTTCTTCCTCGACCGGGACCTCGAACCGCACCTCGTCACGCGGGACCTCGGCCGCATCTTCCTCGGCCGCAACTTGCAGTGCGCGCAGTGCCACGACCACCCGACCATCGGCGACTACAAGCAGGCCGACTACTACGGCATCCAGGCGTACCTGAATCGCTCGTTCCTGTTCCCCAACGCACAGACCGCGACCGCGGTCATCGCGGAAAAGGCCGATGGCGACGTCAGCTTCATGAGCGTGTTCGACAAGAACAAGAAGCTGTTCAACGCGAACCCGCGCATGCCCGGCGGTAAGCCCGTGGACGAACCGAAGGCCGAAAAGGGGAAGGAGTACAAGGTCGCGCCCGCGAAGGACGTGAAGCCGGTGCCCGCGTATTCCCGGCGCGCCCTCCTCGCGGACGCGATGACGAGCGCGTCCAACAAGGCGTTCGCGCGGAACGTCGTGAACCGCGTGTGGGCGATGATGATGGGCCGGGGGATCGTTCACCCGGTCGACATGGACCACGGGAACAACCCGCCCTCGCACCCCGAACTGCTCGACGAACTGGCCGACGAGTTCGTGATGCACAAATACGACCTGAAGTGGCTCGTGCGCGAGATCGCTCTTTCGGAGGCGTACCAGCGGTCCAGCGAAACGCCTGCGGGGCTCGACGACCCGCCGGCCGACCGGTACGTCGTCGCGGTTCTGAAGCCGCTTTCGCCGGAGCAGTTCGCCTACGCGGTGATGCAGGCGACCGGTCACACCGACGCCGAGCGCGCGGCCCTCGGGCCGAAGGGGGCCGGGACGCAGCTCGACGCCCGACTCGCCCCGCGGCTCGGGCCGTTCCGCGCGATGCTCGGCCGCGGCGGCGACGCCACCGCCGACACCTTCTCCTCCACGCTCGATCAGACCTTGTTCCTGAAGTACGGTTCGGCCGTTCGGGGGCTGCTCACGCCGCGCGCGGGCAACCTCACCGACCGCCTGAACAAAATCACCAACCCCGACGCGGTCGCGGACGAACTGTTCGCGGCCGTGCTGTCGCGGCGCCCGACCGCCGACGATCGCCGGGACGTGGCCGACGCGCTGAGGAAGACGACCGACCGCGGGAAGACGATCAACGAACTGGTGTGGGCGCTCGTGGCGTCCGCGGAGTTCCGGTTCAACCACTGACGTGTGGTCCGGTCACTCCGTGACCGGATTGAGCTTCCGGTCACGGAGTGACCGGACCACACCCAAGCAGGAACCCAAAATGCTGCCCTGCACGTACGCCTGCCGTTCCGCCGATCACACTCTTTCGCGCCGGACGTTCCTGGGTGCGACGCTCGGCACCACCGCCGCGCTCGGCCTCACCGGGTTCGCCAACCC
>JAFKJJ010000314.1 GCA_017306025.1 Planctomycetota bacterium | reverse complement strand
GCCGGGGGCGGTGGTCGCGGTGGCGGTCGCGGTCGGCGACGAGATCGCGGCCGGGCAGAAGCTGATGACACTCGAAGCGATGAAGATGGAAACGACCCTCTACGCCGACCGGTCCGGGAAGATCGCGGAGGTTCTGGTGCGCCCCGGCGCGCAGGTCGAGGGGGGCGATCTGGTGATCCGGTTCGAGTAACGCGGGCCGGTCGCTCCGTGACCGGTGCTTCGATTCCGGTCGCGGAGCGACCGGACCACAGGAAGAGGCAATTCCCATGCTGCCCGTCGTGTTCGTTGTGGCGTTACTCGGCGCCGACCCCGCGCCGACGATCACCTCGCCGGTCGGGACCGGGAAGAAGGGCTTCGCGGGCGACGGCGGGTCGGCCGACAAGGCGGAGCTGGATCAACCGTTCGACGTCGCGTTCGACCGCGCCGGCAACCTCTACCTCTCGGACACGTTCAACCACCGTGTTCGCAAGGTGGACGCGAAGACCGGCATCATTTCTACCGTCGCGGGCAGCGGAAAGAAGGGCTTCGCGGGCGACGGCGGTAAGGCCACCGACGCGAGCCTGAACGAGCCCTACGGCATCTGCTTCGACGGTAACGACAACTTGTACATCGTGGACCGGCTCAATTTTTGTGTGCGCAAGGTGGACGCGAAGACCGCGTTCATCTCTACCGTCGCGGGCACGGGCGGGAAGTCCGGCTACGGCGGCGACGGCGGCCCCGCGGTGCAAGCGCTGTTCGTCGAACCCAACGGGCTGTGCCTGGACGGGAAGGGGAAGCTCTACGTCGCCGACGTGGCCGGGCACCGTGTTCGTGTGGTCGATCTGAAGGCCGGGACCGTCGAAACGCTCCTCGGCAACGGTGCGGGCGCCTCTACCGGAGACGGCGGGCCGCTCAAGGACGCGCGGACGCTCGGCCCGCGCGCGGTCGCGGTCGGGCCGGACGGGGCGCTTTACCTGGTCGAGCGGAACAACCACTGCGTCCGCCGAATTGATCTCACGAAGGGCACGATCGAGCGGTTCGCCGGCACGGGAAAGAAGGGCTACACCGGCGACGGCGGGAAGGCGCTGGAGGCGACCTTCGACGGCCCGAAGGAGATCGACATCGACAAGGCCGGGAACGTTTACGTCGTGGACACCGAGAACGAGGCGATCCGCCGGATCGACGCGAAGACCGGGATCGTGACGACGGTCGCGGGGAAGGGGCGGACGAAAACGCCCGGCCTCGGGGACGGCGGCCCGGCCACGGGCGCGACGCTCGGCCGGCCGCACGGGGTCGCGATCGGGCCGGACGGGGCGGTTTACATCGGCGATACGAACAGCCACCGGATTCGGAAGGTGAAGTGAGTCGCGTGGTCCGGCCACTCCGTGACCGGACCACAGAATTCATCCCCGCGGGGCGACGAAGTATCCCGCGGCGAACGCGAGCACGAGCAGCACCACGACGAGGACCATCAGGAACGTCGCCTTTTGGGCGCTGATGACGATGTTGTGGGTCGGCTCGCCGACGCTCAGCGCGTCCATTCCGGATACCGCGCGCGGTTTTTCGCGCGTGTCCTCGACCGGCGCCGCGGTCTTGCCCAAGATCTCGTCCATGTCCCTTTCGAAAAGGGGGCGCTCGTCCGGGTTCGATGAAACGGGAGCCGGCACCGGAGCGGCGTGGGCCTTCGGTGCGACCGGTACCGGTTTCGGGGACACGCGGACCGGCTTCGGCGCTTCGGCACGCGGCTTTTCGACGGGCGCGGGCGGGGCCGCGACCGCCGCCTGCGGTGGGACGACTTCCGTCGCGCCCTGCCCGAGCGCCGCCTCGACGTCGTCGAGGTTCATCCGCTCCGTCCGGCCGTCTCCGTTCTCCTGCGGTACGGGCACGGTGATCGTGTACCCGCAGTGCGGGCACGTCGTCTCCGTTCCGGCCTTGCGGGTCGCGATGCCGAGAAGGCGGTTGCAGTACGAACAGCGAAACCGGATGGGCATTCCCGGGACTCCGACCAACGACGGACCGTGACGGCGGTTAGTGCAGTATACCCGCACGTCCGCGGGGAAGCCAATCCGGCAAATTCGCGGGTCCGCCGCGAGCTTGATCCGCGCCCGCCGGGGCGGAACAATGAAGTGCCCGCCACGCGACACCACCCGGAGCCGCCGATGACCCCGCGCATCGTCCGAGTCGCCTTCGCCCTTACTCTGGTCGCCGCCTGCGCGTTCGCGGCGCCCGGGGCGGAGGTGGTGGTCCTCAAGGACGGGTTCGTCGTCCAGGGCAACCCGCGCAAGGAGGTGGAGCGGGTCACCGACAAGGCCACCGGCGTTTCCGTGCCGATCGTCAAGAACTCCAGTTACGACATGATCGACGAGGGACCGAAGACCACCATCTTCAGCACCCACGCGCGGCAGCCCGGCGTCGTCGGGCCGGACGTCAAGCTCCGCCCCGCCACGAAGGGCTACAGCCAGAAGTTCACCGGCATCAAGTCGAGTCACGATCTGCCCGCCGCCGGGACCACCACCAAGGTCGGCGAGTTCAACGCGAAGTGGGTCCGCCAGCTCTTCGTCACGACCCCGGACTCCCGGGCCGAGACCGTGATCGACCAGCAGATCGTTTACATGGACCCGTACTACATCGACGTCTTCTCCGCCACGCACAAGTGGCGGCTGACGTTCCGCACGGCCGAGTGGGACGCGAAGCAGGTCCGCAAGCTCCTGATGATGCACCCCGAACTGGCCGAGTCCGACGGCAAGTGCGACCCGCTCAAGCGGGTGGCGCTGGCCAAGTTCCTGCTCGACGCCGGCTGGCTCCAGTTCGCCAAGGACGAGGTCGACCGGCTCAAGCGCGACTTCACCGGCGAGATGGCGAAGGACGCGAAGGAGCAGTACGAGGCGCTCCTGAAGGACATCGACCAGAACACCGCGGAGCGGTACGCGCGCGAGGCCGAACTGTCGCTGGCCGCCGGGCGGTACAAGTACACCCGCGACCTGCTGGCGCAGTTCCCGGAAAAGACCGCCGGCGCCAAGGAGGTCGCCCGGGTGGCGCGGGTGACGGCCGAACTGAAGACCGGCCAGGAGCGGTACGACACCGGCCGGCGGCTGCTCCGCTCGATCATCGACGAGGTCCGCGGGATGGGGACCGTCAACGCCCGCGTCGCGGCGTGCGGCGGGCTGGCGCTGGCCACCTGGGTGCCGCCGAAGGGCGCGACCGGGCAGACGCTCGACCTCGCGGCCGCGGGCGAGCAGGTGTACGCGGAACTGCACCAGGACTCGGCCGTCCGCATCGAGACGTTCGTCACGCTCGCCTCGGAGGCCGAGCGGGCCCGCGCCCAGGGCCGCGGGCCGACGAAAAAGCCCGAGGAACTGCTCGCCACCGCGGTCAGCGGGTGGGCGCGGGGGAAGAACGGCGCGTCGACGGACCCGGAAACGGCGTGGCGGCTGTGGGCGGCCCGCGAGGCCGTGCTCGCCTACCAGCGCGCCGAGACCCTGAACGACCGCACCGCCGTGCTCGGGCGCTACAAGAAGAACATCGCGCTCGGCACCGACGAACTCGCCCAGATCATCTCGCTGCTCCCGCCGGCGGTGCCCGAAGACCTTCTGAACCGCACCGGCAAGCCGGTCCCGCTGGGGGCGGTCCGCGAGTCGGGCATCTACCGCCGGACGACGCTGCCCGTGGCCGGCTACGCGACCGGGGTCGACTACCTCGTGAAGCTGCCGCCGGAGTACCACCACGGCCGGGCGTACCCGGTCCTGATCGTGTTGCCCAGTCCCGGCGCGAACCCGGAGGACATGCTCGCCCCGCTCGCCGCGGAGGCCGACCGGTACGGGTACATCCTGGTCGTCCCGGAATGGACCAGCATGTTCGGCAGGGGGTGGGAGTGGAAGGGCGATGACCACATCTTCGTCACGGCCGCGCTCCGCGACGCGGTCCGGCACGTCACGGTGGACAACGACCGAGTGTTCATGATCGGCTTCGGCGACGGCGCGAACATGGCGATGGACGTGGGGATGTCGCACCCGGACCTGTTCGCGGGGGTGATCCCGATGGGGCCGGTGCCGAAGTGGAACGGCGTGTTCATGTACTACTGGCAGAACGCGCAGAAGTTGCCGTTCTACGTGGTCACCGGCGCCCAGTCGGTCGACTCGCTGACGAACCTGAAGCGGATCTACGACAACTGGATGCCGCTGGGGTTCCCGGCGATGATGAGCGTGTACAAGGGGCGCGGGCTCGAATGGTACTCGGCCGAGACGCCGGTCTTCTTCGACTGGATGAGCCGCAAGGCGCGGGCCAACGGCACCTCGACCCTGGCCGGGCTCACCGGCCCCCGCAAGCCCTGGGTGACGCACCGCGAGACCGACAACCACTTCTACTGGCTGCAGGTGGACGGGATCGACCCGAAGAACCTCCAGCGGCCCAACGGGTACCCGGCCGAGATCATCGGAGACATCCGCGGCAACAACATCGTGGACGTGCGGAGCCGCGGTGTGACCAGGGTCACGCTCTGGCTGAGTAACGACATGATCGACTGGTCGAAGCCGGTGGTGGTGCGGCTCAACGGCGGGACCCCGAACGGGTACCGGCCGAAGGTGCTCGAACCGAACCTGGAGGTTTTGCTGGAGGACTACTACGAGCGCGGCGACCGCCGGATGCTGTACCTCAACAAGCTGGAGTTCGCAACGATACCGTAGGGGGAGCGGTCGAAAGTCGTAAGGTCACAGGTCGTAAAGTCGAGCGTCGCAATTGCGTAACCTCGACTTTACGACCTGTGACCTTACGACTTTCGACTTTCGACTTTTAATCCTATCCGGCTTCCTTCTCACTCGCCCCTTCGGCGAACGCCTTTTTGAACGCCTTCAGGTGCGCCGTGAGAAGCGGCTTCAGGCGCGCCGGGTTGAGGTGGTCGCTCGTCGCGAACCACAGCTTCAGGACCTCGGTACCGTCGTTGCGCTCGCTCTCGACGGCCGCGTCGCAAAGGTTCTCGAACTGTGCGACCTTCGCGGTGCCGCGGCGGCCGGTGAACCACACCTCCAGCGCGTCGCGCTCCTTCGTTTTCAGCCGCGCCCAGAACCGTGACGCACCCGCCGGGTACACCGTCACCGCGTCCCGGACGTCCCATCGGAACTCCAGGTCCGCGTCGATCTCGCGGAGGAGCTTCACGAGGCGCGGGAGGAGCGCGCGGTCCCACTTCGCGCCCTGGCCGGGCGGGAACCCCTTGTCGCCCAGATGCCACTTCTCGCCGTCGCGCTTCCACGGCATGTTGTTCTCGACCACCGCGGCCGTCGTTTCGGTGCGGGCCTGGACGACCTCCACCACCCGCACGAGGAACTCGCGGAACGCGGGCGTGTCGATCTCGTCCTTTCGGTGGGCGACGATCACCACTTGTTGGCCGCCGGGGATGTTCGACACCTCGACGCGGTTGGCGTCGCGCGAGTACCCTTCGAGGCCGGGCGTGTCGGACAGCGGCCGCAGGGCGAGCTTGCCCGTGAGCGCGTCCTGCCGGAACGGTCGGCCCGGCACGCGGAACACCAGTTTGAAGTACGCCTCGTGGCCGGTCATCGCGTGCAGGAACCAGCCGTCGGACTTCTTCTCCAGGGGGATCTCGACGATGCTGCGGTGGTTCCAGTTCGTGTCCGAGAACACGCCGAGTTCGTGGATCTGATCGACGACCCACCCGAGCGCCTCGCCGTCCCACTTCACCGGCTTGCCGGTCGTGGTGACGCGGTCGCGGGTGTGCCAGCCGCGGCCGTCGGCCTCCCACGGGAGCTTCTGGTCCTTGCCGACGTCGGCGATGTCCATGTCCCCCGCGCGCGCGGCGCGTGCGGCCTCCGGGTCGAACGGCACGCGCTCGGCATACGGCCCGCCCGCGAGCGTGCCCTTCAGGATGCGGCCGGTGTGGGTCGGCGCACCCGTTTCGAATTGCTTAACGACTTCTTCCGGCGTCCCGCACGCGACGACGCGCCCGCCGCCGGTGCCGGCTTCCGGCCCCATGTCGACGATCCAGTCGGCGGTCTTGATGACGTCGAGGTTGTGCTCGACCGTGATGACCGTGTTGCCCAGATCGACGAGCCGGTGGAGCACTTCGAGCAACTTGCGGATGTCGTCGAAGTGCAGTCCGGTGGTCGGCTCGTCGAGCAGGTAGAGCGTCTTTCCGGTGCTCGGGCGGGCGAGTTCGGCCGCGAGCTTCACGCGCTGGGCCTCGCCGCCGGACATGGTCGGCGCCGGCTGTCCGAGCGCCATGTAACCCAGCCCGACGTCTTCGAGCGTCTGGAGGATGTGCCGGATCTTGGGGATGTTCCCGAACAGCTCAAGAGCCTCGCTAATGCGCATGTTGAGTACATCGGCGATGGACTTCCCGTGGTACCGCACCGCGAGCGTTTCGGGGTTGTACCGCGACCCGTGGCAGGTGTCGCACTCCACCCACACGTCGGGGAGGAAGTGCATTTCGATCACCTTTTGCCCCATCCCCTCGCACGCCTCGCACCGGCCGCCCTTCTGGTTGAAGCTGAAACGCCGCGGGTGGTAGCCGCGGACCTTCGACTCGGGCAGGCGCGCGAACAGCTCGCGGATGAGGTCGAACACGCCGGTGTAGGTGGCCGGGTTGCTCGACGGCGAGTTGCCGATCGGGTCCTGATCGACGTTGATGATCTTGTCGACGTGTTCGAGCCCCTGGATGTCGTCGTGCGCGGCCCCCGCGGTTCGGGCGCGGTGGAGCTTCCGGGCGAGCGTGTTGTAGAGCACCTCGTTGACGAGCGACGACTTGCCCGACCCGCTCACACCCGTCACCGCGACGAAGCAGCCGAGCGGGAGGTGGACGTCTACGTTCTTCAGGTTGTGCTGCCGCGCGCCGAGGATCGAGAGCACGGTGCCCGTAGGGGCGAGTGTGGCGACCGTGTCGGCGCTCAGCGGACCCCACCCCCCGACCCCCTCCCCCAAGGGGAGAGGGGGAGTAAGACCTTCGGAACTCGATTCCGGTTGCTCCGCGCGCGGAGCAGCGCTTCCCCGGGCTGTTTTCTCCCCCTTCCTTTTTAGGGAAGGGGGTTGGGGGGTTAGGTCCTTCAGATCGACGCGCCGATTCGTCGGGACCGGGATCGCGAGCTTCCCACTGAGGTACTTCCCGGTCAGCGACTCGGCGGACTTCGTGACCTGCTTC
>JAFKJJ010000511.1 GCA_017306025.1 Planctomycetota bacterium | reverse complement strand
TTGTGCCATTTGGTGTCCAGCGCGACGCCCTTGTCCTCGCTCGTCTCCTCAATGATCCCGCGCTTCGAACTGATGTTGCCCGAGATCTGACCCTGGTACTCCTTCGGCGACACCACCACCACCTTCATGATCGGCTCGCGCAACTCGATCCCGCCCTTCTCCTGGGCCTCGCGGAACGCTTCGAGCGCACACAGGTAGAACGCGTCCTGCGACGAGTCGACGTCGTGCATCTTGCCGAAGTGCAGGTCGAACTCCAGGTCCACGAACGGGAACGGGTACTTGTACCCCTTCTTCGCGCCGTCCCGGAGCCCCTCCTCCACGCTGGGGATGTACTGCTTGTCGATCGCCCCCTGGGTGATGCTGTTCACGAAGTAGATGTTGTTCGGGTCCGGCTTCACCTTCGGGTCGCCGAGTTCCTCGATCTCCCGGACCTTCTCCGCGATCTGTTCGGGGGTGAGCGGGGTGTACTTCACCACGATCACCGCGAACTTGCCGCGGCCGCCGGTCTGCTTCTGGAACTTGTACTCGAAGTCCACCGTCCGCGCCAGGCACTGCCGGTACGCGACCCGCGGCTTGCCCAGCGTGATCAGCTTCGTGTCCTCCTGCGGCACGCCCACCGCGCGCTTCAGCTTCTCGATCGAGATCTCCAGGTGCAACTCGCCCATCCCGGAGATGATCGTGTCCTTCGTCTCCTCGTCCGTGTGCGTCTTCAACGTCGGGTCGTCGCGGACCAGACGGTTGAGCGCCTCGCCGACCTTGCCGCTGTCCAGTTGCTTGCTGAACGTCAGCGCCTGCGAGATGACCGGCTTCGGGAACTGGATCGCCTCGAGCGTGATCGGCTGGTCCGGGTCGCACAGGGTGTTGCCCGTGTACGTCTCGGACAGGCCCATCGCCGCGACGATGTCGCCCGGCCCGGCCTTCTCGAGCGCGATCCGCTTGTCGCCCATCATGCGGTAGAACCGCGCGATGCGCTCCTTGCGGCCGTTGGTGGTGTTCAGGTACGACTCGCCCGGCTTCATCTCGCCGGAGTACACGCGGATGTACACCAGGTCGCCGTTCACCTCGGCCACCGTCTTGAACGCCAGCGCGCTCATCGGCTCGGACGCGTCCGGCTTGCGCTTGAGCGCCTCCTTCGTCTTCGGGTGCATCCCGTCCACCGGCGGCCGGTCCAGCGGGCTGGGCAGACAGTCCACCACGAGGTCGAGCAGGTGCTGGACGCCGTGGAAGTTCTTGCTGCTGCCGCAGTGTACCGGCGTGAACGTGTTGTCCAGCGTTCCCTTGCGGAGCGCGCGGCGGATCATCTCGACGGGGACGTCCTTGCCCTCGAGGATCAGCTCGGTCACCTCGTCGGACGCGGCCGATACGCCGTCGAGCATCTCCTCGCGGCGCTTCTTCGCCTCCGCGAGATACTTCTCGGGCACGTCCGTGGTGAAGAACTTGCGGTTCGTCTTGTCGTTCAGGTCGCGGGTGATGAGCTTCATCTCGACTAGGTCGATGATGCCCTCCAGCGCGCTGTCCTGTCCGGCCGGAATGGTGACCACGACCGGGTTCGCGCCCAGCTTGGTCCTCATCTGGCTCACGCACGCCCAGAAGTCCGCGCCCATCCGGTCGAGCTTGTTCACGTAGGCGACGCGGGGCACCTTGTACTTGGTGGCCTGGCGCCAAACGGTCTCCGATTGCACCTCGACCCCGCCCTTGGCGCAGAACACGCCGACGGCCCCGTCGAGGACGCGCAGGCTCCGCTCCACCTCGGCCGTGAAGTCCACGTGGCCGGGCGTGTCGATGATGTTGATCGCGATGTCGTTGTCGGCGCGGTCCTTCCAGTCGATGGAAACGGCCGCGGAGTTGATCGTGATCCCCTTCTGCCGCTCCAGCGGGTCGAAGTCGGTCGTGGTGTCCCCGTCGTCAACGTCCCCGACCTTGTGCTTGGTGCCGCTGTAGTACAGGATCCGCTCCGTCGTGGTGGTCTTACCCGCGTCCACGTGAGCCATGATCCCGATGTTGCGTACTTTGTCGAGCATCTTTGCGGCCGGGGGTATTCGTCCGGCTCCTTCCAAAAGGGGAAACAAGCACCGCCCGCGCGAGCGGTTTCAGCGGCCCTCGCGACCTGTCGCAGCGACCCAGTACGAGACTGTGGCTGCTTCACGGCCGCTTCGGTTGGCCTCGCGACCTGTCGCAGCGACCCAGTACGAGACTGTGGCTGCTTCACAGCCGCTCCAAGATTAGACGCCGTGGTGAGTAAAGGGGTTCAGGAGTTTGAAAACCCCTCCCCACACACCTGCCGGGCTGGGTCAGGGGGCGTCGGCGGAAATCAATACTGTATCGTATCGCAGAACGAACGCGCGTCTACCCCGACTCGGATGAAGGGCGCGTGAAGATACGGGGCGTGCGGGGAATGATATGTTCCGCGTCAAGGCCGTGTTCGTTGTGGCCGTCATGTTCCTGTTCGTGGTCGCCGCCGCCCCGGTGCTGGTTCTCTTCGCGCGGTCGCGACGGGGGCGGATCGAGGGGACGTTCGGGGTGGCGCTCGGCACCTTCCTCGTGTCCGGGCTCGTCTGGTTGTGCGCGCCGCTCGTCGGCGCGGAGCGCCCGTTCGTGGCGGGGGTCGTCGCACTGACGGCGGCCGTCGCGTTCGTCCCGCTGGGCGCACTGGCGTCGGCGCTGATGCGCCCGTGCGACTACGGCGAGGGGCCGGTCGGGTCGCACTTCCTTCGCGCCGAGCCGACGCCCGAGTCCGTCGGCTGGGCCGACGTGGAGGACGAGTACGCCTGGATACTGGTGCGGCTCGTCACGCACTTCGACCCGCGCGTCCCGACCGCGGAGGGGCGCGCCGCCCGTGCGCGGGTGAACGAACTGCTCGCCGCGATCGCCGAACGCCCCGAATACCGCAACATCGCCCGCATCAGCGACGGGCAGAGCTACCGCCTTCTGAGCGGGGAACTGGATCTGGAGCACTGCTACAGTTACCGCCCCGAACCGCGATCTCCCGACGAGCGGCTCGGTTTGCTCGTCTTCCTGCACGGCCACGGCAGCAACTATCTGTTCTTTGTTCACGCGCTGCGCCCCCTGTGCGATCGGATGAGGGTTGCGCTCGTCGCGCCGTCGTTCGGATACGGGAACTGGGAAGCGCCGGGCGGCACGGAAGCGGTGGAGCGGGCGGCGCGGTTCGGTGTGTCCGCGATCGACCCGGACCCGGGGCGGGTGTTCCTGGGCGGCATCTCGCAGGGCGGCGCGGGCGTGAGCCGGGCCGCCGCGGCTCATCCCGAACTGTTCGCGGGGCTGATCTTCATTTCGCCGACGATGGAAGCGAGCGTGATCGGTTCGGAAGCGTTCGCGGAGGGGTGGCGCGGGCGGCCGGTGCTGGTGGTCCAGGGCGAGCGCGACAGGAACGTCCGCCCGGAGTCGGTGACCGCCGCGTGTGAGCTGATGGAGGCTGCCGGGGTGAGCGTGGCGCAGCACCGCGATCCCGACGGCGGGCACTTTTTGTTTTTGGCGAAGTTGGACGAGGTAACAGAGGTTATTGCCGCATGGGCGCGCGGCGCGATAAACGGAGCGCGCTGATGTGTCGTTCTTCTGTAGCCGACCCCCGCGAAGCCGGCTACAGAAGGAGCGGAGGAACGCTGTCGGTCACTCCGGCTTCTGCGGTTCGGGCTGTGGCTTTTGAGGCTCCGGTTTGGGTTCCGCCTTCGGTTCTTGTTTGGGTTGCGGTGCGCTCGACCTCTTTAGCCCGCCGTTCCACTCCTCGTACGTTTGGCCGAAGTCCTTCCCCGTCAGTTGGCGCAGCGCGTACACCACGGCTTCCAGTTGCGGGTATGCCTTCGGCAGCTTGTTCTCCTTCTCCAACTTCTGGAACGCGGCCTGTTCCGTCTTGCTCAGCGGCCGGGTCCGCAGGAGGTAGTCGTACCGCTGGTTGCCCGCCCACTTCCCGGCGTTCGCGACCGGCTGGACGACCGAGAAATCTTGGCGGAGGTACGTCATGTCGGCCCGGACGAACAGCCCGCTGCTCTCCTGATAGTAGAGCGGCGGCGGGTCCTCTCCCGGCATCGGCACGCGGCCGCGGACGAGGTCGTTCTTCGCCAGTGACGGGGCGTGACACAACATGCAGTTGCACAGGTGGTTGACCCGCACCACCTCCTGAATGGTGTAGCCCTTCTCGGTCTTCACCGGCAGGCCGGGGTTGGGCTCGCGGAGCAGCTTCACCAGCTCCGGGACCAGATCCGTGAGCTGCAGCGCGACGATCGCCTCCGCAGAGTGGTCCGCAGCCGCCGCCCACGGGTAACGGAGCCCGTAATAGAGCACCGGGGTGTACTCGGCCGCGGGGCGGTCCGCCAGCGCCTGAACCGCCTTCGCCCGCACGTCGGGCGACAGGTCAAAAATCGCCCGCTGGGCCAGCGCGATGCTCGCCTCCTTCCCCTTGACCTTCGACAGCAGTTCGACCAGCAGGGTCCGGACCGCGGTGTTCTCGGCCTGCATCATCTGCGTGAGCGTCGGCAGGGCCGGCGGCGACGTCCACTCGCTGTCGGCCAGCAGCTCGCGCAGCTTGTCGGGGTCGGGGCGGATGTCGTCGGGCTTGACGGACTTCCGCAGCGCGGCGCGGAGCTTCACCGAGAGGGCGTGCAGGTCTTCGGCCTTCTCCTTGCCCAGTTCGCTGTTCGGTCCGGTGATCCACGGGAGGAAGGTCATGTCCGGCCGCTTGGCCGCGTTCGCGATGCGGTGGTAGGCGGTCGGGCCGAGGTCCGGCGGCAGGTTCTTCACCTTGTCGCCGGCCTTTACGATGGGGGTATAGACCGCGTCCACGGAGGGCTGATCGAAGCCCATTTCGGGCACCAGCAGGAGCTGCTTGCGGAGGTCCTCGTCGGTGGTCTGCGTGCGCCGTTTGACCGTGACCTCCAGCTTTCCGCCGGCCCTCTCCTTCTCTTGTGAGACGGCTTCGGGCAGCGGTATTGCGTTGAGCGCACCCAGCGCCGTGAGCGCCATGATCCAGCGACCGGAGCGAGACGAATGAGTCATGGGGGACTCCTTTGGGCAAAGTTCTCGCGTAATGGACGGCCCTTCAGAATAACCAAGATCGGGCACCGCACAAGAAGAACTCACGAGCGTTCGCGATTTGCGGCGCTCACTTCGCGCCTTCGGTGCGCAACTTCCGTGCGTACTTCGTTTCGCCGGCCCAGAGCGTGAGTGTGTCGCCCTCGAACGCCAGCCGTTCCGACTTGCCCGGCGCGGCGGGGGTAAGCACGCCACAGAGCCGGCCGGTCGGGTCGAACACCTGCACGCCGATTTCCGTCGCCGCGTAGATGCGGCCGTCCCGGTCGGTCGCGAGGCCGGTTACCTCGATCGAACTCTCGCCGCGTCGGGTCCGCAGCGGCGCGTACGGCGCGCCCCGGAAGTTCACACTGCCGCCCTCTACTACCGGCTCGGCCCACAGGAACGCGCCGCCGCTGATGTGGAAGAATCGCGTTCCGCCGTCGGCCGAATACGTTTGCACGTTGGCGTTCGTGCGGTGAGGCTTGGGACCGGGCTCGCGCACCTTCTTCCACCCCGCGTCGTCGATCAGGATCTGCGACAGCGGCATGTCCTGCGCGGCCGCCGGCGCCGCGGTGGTGAATAAAAGCGCAAGGACGGAAAAAATTCGCGCCATAACTCCGGACCCGTTGCGAAGACCTGGTGTACTCGCCACACGCGACGAAACCCGCGGGTCCGTCCCGCGGGTTTTGGCGTTCGCCCTTCGGCTCGCGCCCCCCTACTTCTCGCCCCTCCACAACCACCGGAGCGAATCCGGGAGGATGGCCCCGCCGTGTTTGCCGTTGTGGCCGCCGTCGCCGAACACGAGTTTGTAGTCGTACTCCATGAACCGCAAGGCGTCGGCCATCGAGCGGTTCGCCAGCGGCCAGCTCCCGTGCAGGTTGTCCAGGTCGCCGGTGCCGTCCTGCAGGAACACGCGGATCGGCTTGCGTTCGGTCTTGCGGATCAGGCCGGGGTACACGTCCCCGCCGCGGATGTTGGTGAAGCTGCCGACGTGCGAGAGTACCTTCGAGAACAGGTCCGGGCGCTCCCACGCGGCCGTGAACGCGCAGATACCGCCGGAACTGATTCCGCAGATGGCACGACCGGCCGCGTCGGGGCGAAGTTTCACAGTTTTCCCGACTTCGGGCAGAATCTCTTTCTCCAGGAACTTGGCATACTGGTCGGAAAGGGTGTCGTACTCGAAGCTCCGATTGGACCGCGCCTTCCCCTTGGGGTCCGCAGACGGGAACGTGCCCGGATTGATGAAGATTCCTACCGTCACCGGCATTTCCTTCTTATGGATCAGGTTGTCGAACACGACCGGCACGCGGAACGCTCCCTTCTCGCCCACGTACCCGCCGCCGTCCTGAAACACCATCACGCACGCGGGCGTCTTCCCGTCGTACTGGGCCGGGACGTACACCCAGCAGTCGCGCTCGGTGCCCTCGAACACCTTGCTCGTGGTCCACTTGAACGGGGTCACCTTCCCCTTGGGGGCGTCGCTCTGCGGCACCGAGTCGGGGCCGAAGGTGTAGTCGTCGGCGGCGGTGACGTGTGGTGCGGACGGCAACAGGCTGGCAAGCAGCGCGGTGAGGGCGAGGAGCGGCAGCAGTCGGCGCATGGGAGGAGCCTTTCGAGGGAGTGTGTGGGCGAAAGGGTACCGCGCCCCGCGTGCGCGGGAAACCCCGCGGGCACAGGAAATTCGAAGAGAAGACCCGACGCGCCGGCCCCGCCTTTGTTTCGGGTTTCGGGTTTCTGCGTTCCTTTCGATTTTCCCGCCCGCGCGGGGCGCGAGGTCAGCCCATGACCGCACCGCTCGAAGAGTTGCTCCGCGAGACGCTCGATCGGCTCAGCCGACAAGAGGAGCGGACCGCCGCGCTTGAGGCGGCACTGCTCAGCCCGGCCCCGCCCACCGTCGCAGCCGGGGACACGGTGATCGCCCCGTGGCCGAAGCGCACGCCCGCTCCGGCCCGCGCCCCGCGACCGGAGCCCCCCGCCCCGCCCCCGGTGTCGCCGGCCGCGGTCCTCGCGTCGCTCGACGACGTCGTCTGGTCGGTGTCGCCCGACGGGGAACTCGTGTTCTTCGCTGCGGGCGCGGTCGAACATTTCTACGGGCTGACGGCGCACGAACTTCAGGACG
>JAFKJJ010000510.1 GCA_017306025.1 Planctomycetota bacterium | reverse complement strand
GGTGGCGCGTGGTTGGACGAACCGCAACCGCCGTCGGGTGGGGTAACGTCGCACCCACCCCTCGACCGAGGCGCCTCATCATTCCAGACGCCACCCCCTTCCTTCTTAGGGAAGGGGGACGGGGGGTTAGGTTCTTCCACACTCGAAGGGTTCGTGTGGGGCCTGGCGGTCTGGGTGAAGCCGCACGTCGTCGTTCCGGCGCTCGCGGTGTGGGCGCTCTCCGCGGTGCTGCTCGCGCGCCGCGAACCGCGGGGCCGGGTCCTCGCCGATCTCGCGGGGCTGCTCCTCGGCGGCGTGCTCGCAGGCGCGCCGGGGGTGGCGTGGCTCGTCGCGACCGGCGCCTGGCCGTACTTCCTCGACATCTTCCTGGGGTGGAACCCGGCCTACCTGTCCGACTCCGGTTCGCTCGCAGTGCGATGGGGCACGGTGTTCGACTGCTTCCGACCGTGGAGCGTGTTGCACTTCGTTGCGCTGCCGCTCGCGGTCCTCGCGCTGTGGGAGGCGCGGGCGTGGTCGAAGCGGACGGGCGCCCCCGCTAACGTCTTCGGCGCACCGAAACTGTACCTCCCGGCCGGAACCGAACCGGTCGCAAACGCCCGCGCGCTGCTGGCCGCGTTCTACCTCGCGTGGCTGGCGCAGGCGGTGCTGATGCAGAAGGCGTTCGACTACGTCCACACGCCGCTGACGTTCCTCGGGATGGCGGTGATCGCGGGGCAGCGGTGGTGCTTCGGGTTCGCGTACCTAGTGTGGTTCGTCGCGGTCGGCGCGCTGGTAAACGTCTCGGAGGCGGCTCCGAGCGTCGCCCCGGCGGTGAAGGCACTCGACCCGGCCGACAGCCATGTGAAGTTCGAGAAACATTCGCTCGCAGATTGGAGCATCATGCAACTGTGGCCCCGGTGCTGGACCGAGGGCAGTTCGCCGGAGCTGCGCGACAAGCTCGGGCAGTACACCGACGTCCATTGCGGCACGAAGTGGCAGGAACTCGAAGCCGTGGCCGCGTACCTGCGTGCGGTCGACCCGCCGCTGGGGCCGGGCGAGCTGAACTGCTGGCACGACAGCACGCACCCACTGTACCTGATGCTCGACCTCGACCCGGCGACGCGGTACATGCACTACGGCACGGCGTTCGGCATCCGGCCGAAGCGCGAGAAAATAGCGGAAGAGGTGCGCGCGAGCAGGCAGCGGTACGTGGTGAGCGACCTGCTCCGGACGACGTGGCACAAACACGCGGTGTACGAGCCGGAGTCGTGGCGGGCCGGCGACCCGCTCCCGGTGTGGCTGCCCGCGGCCGAGCGGCGGAAGTTCCCGTGGAACCAGCCGGTGGTGTTCCGCTCGGGGCGGTACGTGGTCCACAAGATCGATCCGACCGTCCCGCTCGGCGCGATCCGCGTTCCGGACTGGGACCGGCTCGACCGGCTCGACCGCGCGGGGCCGGGCGAGTGACGCGCGTGGCGCCCGCACGTGCTACACTTCGGGCATGTCCGAGAGCGACCGGCGAGGGCGATTCCCGGGGCGGCCGGCCGTGTGCGGCTGGCTCGTCGCGGGCGCGGTTCTGGCGCTCGGCGTGCCCCTGTTCCTCCGGATGCCCCTCTGGTGCGACGCGACGCTCTACGCGGTCGCGGCGCGGACCGTCTCCGCGGGCGGCGTTCACTACCGCGACGTGTTCGACACGAACCCGCCGGGCTTCGTGTGGATGCTGTGCGCGGTTCGCGGCGCCGTTGGCACGAGCGACGTAGCCCTGCGCGTCGCGGATCTGCTGGTCGTCGCGGCCGTCACCGCGGGGCTGTTGTGGTGGGCGCGGGGGGCCGGCGCGAGCGGGGCGGGCGTCGCGTGGCTGGCGGCCGCGGTGTGTGCGTTCTACCCGTTCACGGACGAGTTCAACCACGTCCAGCGCGACGTGTGGATGATGCTCCCCGCCGGGGTCGCGCTCGCTCTGCGGTTGGGGCGCTGCCGAGAAGAACCCACCACCCCGTCCCCCTCCCAAACAGCGAAGGGGAACGGGGGGTCAGGTCTCTTCGAAGGGCTCTTCTGGGGTCTCGGCTGCTGGGTGAAACCGCACCTGCTGTTCGTCGCGTTCGCCGCCTGGCTCGCCACGTCCCGCCGGTTGTCGTGGAGGGACCACGGCGCGGTGTTCTCGGGCGGACTGGTCGCGCTCGCGGCCGGGTGGGGGTGGCTCGTCGCGTCCGGCGCGTGGCCCCACTTCCTCGACATCTGGCGAACCTGGAACGCGGACTACCTCGCGACCGTGATGCGCGAACTGCCCTTTCGCGTGTTCATGCAACTCGGCTACTTCCCGCTCTACAGCGTCTGTGTGCTCGGCGCGGTGCCGCTCGCGGTGCTGAACCTCCGCGAAGGCCCCGCCGACGAACCGACCACGTCGCGGCGGAAGGCGCTCGCGGCCGTGTACCTTGCGTGGCTCCTCACCGCCTTCATCCTTCAGCGGCCGTTCCACTACGTTCACGTTCCCGAAACGCTGCTGATGCTCGCGGTGTTCGCCGCGAACCGCTGGCCGGTACCCTTTGCGCTCGTGGCGCTCCAGGTCGTCACGGGCGCCTGGTTCGCGGTCGCGGGGCAGGATCTCCCGTACGCCCGCCACCACGCGGCGTTCGACGCGAACCGCTCGCGGTGGTGGGTCGCCTGCCTCGACCGCGACCCGCCGCGCGAGGTGCGCCGAGGGGTCGCGCTGTGGGCGCAGCACTTCGGCGGAATCGACCCGATGGAACTCGGCGCGGCGGCCGACTTCTTGCGCACCCAGAACGTGCGCGACGGCGAACTGATCGCGTGGCACGACTCGCCACACGCGCTGTACCTGGAACTCGGCGTGAAGCCGGGGTTCCGGTTCATGCACGTCGGCACCGCGGCCGGGCTCGGAGGGTGGCAGGAAGAGCGGGTGCTGCGCGAGCTCCGGGAGGCACTACCGCACGCGCGGTTCGTGGTGAGCGACATGCACCGCGTCACGGAGAAGTACGGCGAACTGAACGACCTCGACGCGGACGGGCTCCCGAAGGTGCTGCCCGCGTCGCAGCGGGGCGAGTTCCCGTGGAACCAGCCGGTGGTGTTCCGCTCGCCGAGCGGGCGCTACCTCGTTCACCGGATCGACAAGCCGGTGACGAGCGCGAAGATACCGCAATAGCCAGACCGCGAGGAGCCGCCTGCGGTGTGGTCCGGTCACTCCGTGACCGGTGCGAAACGCGCGAACGAGCGGTACGGATGATTCCCTCGCCCCATCACCCGCGAAGCGACCGGTCACGGAGTGACCGGACCACCGAACCGAACGGGGCATAACACCGCTCGGCTTTTAGAGTGGCCCGTCGCTCCGCGAGCGGCTGCTTCGCGACCGTGGAGCGAAAACTCCGCCATCATTTCCCACCGCACGCGATTCGCACCGCTCGCGGAGCGAGCGGGCCACTCTGAAGACATCAGCTCTCGGCCACCACCGGGTTCTTCAGCGTGCCGATGCCCTCGATCTCCACCTCGGCCACGTCGCCCGGCTTCAGCAGGATCGGCGGCTTGCGCGCGATGCCCACGCCCGGCGGCGTGCCCGTGAAGATCAGGTCGCCCGGCTCCAGCGTGATGCACTGCGACAGGAACCACAGCAGGTGCGGCACGCCGAAGATGAACTCCTTCGTGTTCGAGTTCTGGAGCGTCGTGCCGTTGAGCCGCAGTTGCACCTGGAGCTTGTGCGGGTCGGTCAGCTCGTCGCTCGTGACGAGGACCGGGCCGGTCGGCGCGAACGTGTCGAACGTCTTGCCGATGATCCACTGCTTCTCCTCGCCGCGGAACTGCCAGTCGCGGGCCGACACGTCGTGCCCGACCGTGTACCCGCCCACGTACTGAAACGCGGTGTCGTCGTTCGGGATGTGCTTACCCGTCTTGCCGATCACGATCACCAGTTCCGCCTCGTAATCGACCTTCTGGGCCACCTTCGGCAGCCTGATCGGGTCGCCGTGCGCGACGAGCGTGTTCGGGAACTTGCCGAACAGCACCGGTTCGGTCGGGATCGCCTTACCGCCCTCGATCGCGTGGTCGCGGTAGTTCAGCCCGATGCAGAGGATCTTCGACGGGTTCGGCACCGGCGGCAACAGCTTCACCGCGTTGGCCGCATACTTCACGGCGGCCTTGCTCGCCGCGGTTTCCGCGGCGGCCTTTCGGACCGCGGGCGACGCCGCGAGCAGCGCCTTCATGCAGGTCGGCAAGCCGGGGTCGGTCGCGTGGAGGTCGATGTAGCCGTCGGCGACGGCGAGCGCGGCCCGCGGGCCGTTGGGGGTCTGGATCGTCGCGAGTTTCATGTGGAGAAGCTCCGGGGGTGGGATACCGGAGCATTAAATAGAGAGCCGGGGGAACGGGAAGGCGCGGCCCACCGTCGGTGGGCCGACGGCCGCGACTGTCGGGGGTTCCTTCTGGTTCAATCGGCGCGGCCGGGCCGGCCCCTCTATTTCCCCTCGGCCGGCTTGCCCAGCTTCTTCCGCAGGTAGTCGAGCGCCTTCACGCGGTACGGGTCCTTGTCCGGGTCGTCGAAGTCCAGCGCCTCGGTGCCGTCCGCGGGGCGCAGCGCGTGCAGTTCCGCCCACTTGCGCAGTTCCGCCGACTTGTCCCGCGTCACCGGGACCTCCAGCCCCTCGTCCGGTTTCATCCCCCAGTCGTCAGCCGGCCCGCTGTCGGGCTTCTTTTGACGCGGCTTGCCGTTGGGGCGGAACGATTCGCCGATCGTCACCTTGAAGCTCAGCCCCCCGAACCCGGCGTCCGCGATGTTCTGGATCGACGCCCGGCCGACCGTCCGCTGGCCCACCAGCACGCACCGGTCGTTGTCGCGCAGCGCGGCGGCGATCAGCTCGCCGCCGCCGGTCGTCTCGTTGCCGATCAGCACCGCGATCGGGTACTTCGTGTAATGGGGGATGTCGGGGAAGACGTTCCGCAGGTCCCGCTCGTTGCCGGGCTCGTTCGGGTTGCGGTACTTCATCTGCGCGATCAGGGCGTTGTTCGGCAGGAACATCCCCGCGATCCGCACGCCCGGGTCGATGTACCCGCCGGGGCACCACCGCAGGTCGAGGATCAGCGCGCGGCACCCCTTCTTGTCCAGGTCCGCGAGCATCTCGGCCACCTTCTCGTCCAGTCCGGTTTCGATCGCGCCCAACCGGAGGTAGCCGATCTTGTACCGGCGGTCGAGCACGCAGTCCCACTTGTCCTCGGCGGTGCGGATCACCCCGAAGGCGCTCGCGGGCGTGTACGAGGTGCCCTTGACGCTCGCCGTGAACGGCTTGCCGTTGTCGCGGCGGATCGTGAGCGTGCGGTCGAACGGCTTGGGCAGACCGGTCTGGGGGTCGAACATCTGCGGCGGGTATGCGAACTGCGCGAACAGCTTGTTCGCGTTCTCCGCGCGCACTTCGGCGCCGTTGAAGTGCGTGATGACGTCGCCCGGCTTCAGTCCCGCCTTCTGCGCCGGGCTCTCCGGGATGACGCGGCTGATCCGCCACGGCACCCCGGCCGGCGCGGCCACGTCCTCCGGCCGCGGGCGCGGGTCGAGCCACCCGGCCGGCGCGTACTGGCCCAGCGCGGTCCGGTACTCCACCTGATAGAGCATCCACGCCGCGGCGCCGACGCCCTCCAGCTCGATCCCGATGTGGAAGTCCATGTCCACCGAGGCGAAGGTGTTCGCGCGGGGGCTGACGAGCTGCGAGTTCGGGTCGGTGGCGTGCTTGAACCCGTTGACGGCCGCGTACAGCGCCCGCGGGCCGCGCAGCGCCGGCTGGTTCGCCAAGAGCAGCCGCACGTCGGTCAGGGCGTCCACCAGTTCCGTGGCGCCGGTCGCGCCGCGGACGGCCTGCCGCACGCGGTCGGGCACCGTCAGCCCGCACTCCTCGTACAGCCCGCGGACCGCCCCGTCGACGAGGTCGCGCATCTCCACCGGCCGCGCGTACCGCCCGGCGACGGCCTCGCCGGTCTGGTACACGATGCGAGCGAATTCCTGGGCCTTGAAGCGGTCGGCCTTCGGGGCCGGGACCGGCGGTTGCGCCGGCACCGGGGCCGCCGGGGCGACCAGCATCAGCCCGACCGCGGCCATCCCGACCATAACGCCTCCTGGCGTTGGTGTTTCGTGTTTGGTGTTGAGTGTTTTGTGAAGGCACTCAACACCACTACCGAGTTTCGCCTCTTTACCATTTCGCCACAAGGTGCCATTCGTAACAACAGACGCCCCCGCTCCCCGGAACGACCCATGCACCGACCCCACGGCGAAACCACCGAACACGAAACGCCCAACACCAAATACGCGCAGCGGGTGTGGCTCGTGCGGCACGCGGAGACCGCGGCGCCCGCGATGTTCCACGGCGCAGAATCCGACATCGAGCTGGGCGAACACGGCCACCGGCAGGCGCGGGCCGCGGCGGGGTGGTTCGCGGAGCTCGGGCCGACCGCGGTGGTGTCGTCGGCGATGCGCCGGGCGGCGGAGACGGCCGCCCCGATCGCGGCGGCGTGCGGGGTGCCGCACCTGTTCGAGCCGCTGCTGCACGAGCGCCGGGTCGGGCCGCTGTCGCGGCGACCGCGGGCGGAGGCCGACGCCATCTGGAACGACACGATCGCGCGGTGGGTGGCCGGTGAAACGGGTTACGCGTTCCCCGGGATGGAGTCGTTCGACGAGCTGCGCGACCGCACGTTACCAGCGTTCCACCGCGTGATCGGGGCGCACCCAGGCGGGCGCGTCGTGATCGTGTGTCACGGGGTCGTGTGCAAGGTGCTCCTGCTGTCGCTGCTCCGCGGCCGCGGCCACGCGGACTGGGTCACGATCGGGAGCATTCCGAATCTCGCGGTGAGCGAACTGGCGCCCGACGCGGACCTCTGGGCCGCGCGGCAGTTGCTCGTCGTGCCGCCGCCGGTGGCGGCGGTCAACGCCGCGTTCGCCGACCCGTCGGTGAAGAAGACGGAAGCCTGAGCTGCGCGGAGCGCGGAACCCGGGGCGCGGTTGAAAACCGGGGGACGCGGCTTAACGGCGCCGTTACCGAAGTGGAGCGGCGCGCCGTCGTCGGCAATCGGCTATCCGTTCTTCAACTCCGCCCCCCGGGTTCCGCGCTCCGCGCCGGCCTCCAGGTCCGTTTATGCGGTTCGTATGAAGTGTTCTCATCAGGGCGGACGATACCTCCTTTGCGGGACGGGCGAGCCCAGCC
>JAFKJJ010000509.1 GCA_017306025.1 Planctomycetota bacterium | reverse complement strand
GTTGGCGGTCCCGACCTTCACGATGGATTCGGCGAGCGCCCGCGACCGCTCGCGCGTCTTCATGAACGCCCCGCGGCCCGTCTTGACGTCCATCACCAGCGCGCCGATCCCCTCCGACAACTTCTTACTGAGGATCGACGCCGTGATGAGCGGGACGCTCTCCACGGTCGCGGTCACGTCGCGGAGCGCGTAGAGCGTCTTGTCCGCCGGCGCGATGTCGGCGGTCTGGCCGATCATCCCGAGCCCGACCGTCTGGAGCGCGGCGCGGAACTGCGATTCCGTCAGGTTGACGTTGAAGCCCGGGATCGCTTCGAGCTTGTCGAGGGTACCGCCGGAGTGCCCCAGGCCCCGGCCGGACATCATGGGCACCACGACGCCGCACGCGGCCGCGAGCGGGCCGAGGATCAGTGACGTCTTGTCGCCGACGCCGCCGGTGCTGTGCTTGTCGACCTTCGGCCCGGGCAGGTCCGACAGGTCGAGCCGCTTGCCGGAGTCGGCCATCGCCCGCGTGAGGTAGGCGGTCTCCGCGGCCGTCATGTCGTTCAGGTAGATCGCCATCAGAAGTGCGGTGAGGTGGTACCGTTCCCACCCGCGCGCGTCCTCGCCGGCCGCGAGCCGCGCCGCGGCGCTCACGAACGCGTCGATCTGCGCGCGGGACAGCTCGCGCCGGTCGCGCTTCGTCTGGATCACGTCGCCGGGCCGCATAACGGCTCCCCACTTTGAACCCGCCCCGACCGGTCGGGTACAATCTCACTCTATTCACGCGCGTTGCGAAAGGGGCATTCCGTGGCCGACCGTGCCGCACTGTTGATCGCGATCGAAACGTTCTTCGAGGCCGGGCCGGTCGTCCCCTACGCCGCGGCCGACTGCGCCGAGCTGCTCCGCGCGCTCCCCGCGACGGGTTACGCGCCAGAGCGGTGCTTACTCGTCGCGGCGCACCGCACCACGAAGGCGGTCATCGAGGCGACACTGAAGCGGCTCCCCAAACTCGCGGGCGACGCGCCGTCGCTCCTGGTGCTGGTCGCGTCGCGCGGGTTCCGCGTGAAGGGGAAGGGCTACATCGCCTGTGCGGACACCATCACACCCGATCCGACCGAGACCGCGCTGCCGGTCGCGGACCTGCTCGCCGCGGTCCACAAGGTGAAGGCGAAAGAAATTACGGTCCTGCTCGACGTCGACCCGCTCGCGCTCGCGGAGAACAAGTCGGTACAGCCGGGTCTCGATTCGGCCGAACTGGCGGCCCTTTTCGACGCGTCGCCCCGGTGCGTCGGGCTGGCCGCGTGTTCCGAGGGCGAGCGGTCGCTCGAAACGGCGACGGCGCGCCACGGCATCTGGCGCATGCACCTCATCGAAGCGTTCACCGGCAAGACGCGGTCCGGCGTGAAGAAGGACGGCACGCTGAGCGCATCGGCGCTTCACGCGTTTCTCGCCGATGCGGTTCCGCGAACCCTGCGCCGCGCCTACGAATCCCCGCAGGATCAGACGCCGGCCATTTACGGCGAAACGAACAGTGAGGCGACGGTTGCGGAACTGAGCGAGCTGTTGGGGGCGGGCGGCGAATTGCTCGACCCGACGCGGATGAAGCGGGTGGTGTTCCGGGCCGAATCGCCCGGCCGTGTGAAGGACCTCCAGGGCTATCGTAAATCGCACACGCTGCCCGAACGCGCCAACGACTGGGCGCGGAAGTTCGTCAACCGGATCGCCGCGGCCGACATCAAGGCGGATCTGGACAACACGTTCGACATGGTGCGCGAGGAGTTCGGGTACAAGCGCAAGGACCTGGACGTCTCGGCCGAGCGCGACGGGCTGGGGTTCATCCGCACGCCCGATTTCGAATACACCGTGACGGTGGGCGTGAACCCCGACGAGCCGACGGACGTGATCTGGCGCCGCGAGGTGGGGCGGTTGTCGGGTCCGGAGTTCGTCAAGTCGGAGGGGTTCCGCAACGTGTTCGGGCCGACGTTCAACAAGCTGGTGTTCGAGTTCACATCACCGGTGGACGTGGCCGAGTTCGTGGACCGGATCGAGGACGCGCCGCCGGAGGGCGTGAAGGTGTCGGTGGCGAGCGACTCGGGCGCCGCGGTGGTGTCGCTGGCGGGCTTCGCGGGCCGCGTGAGCGTCACCCGCGAGGCGGTGACGATCGAGGGGCCGACCGGCAACCCCGGCAGCCTGCTCGAACAGTTCCTGACGTTCCTGCGGAAGTTCGGCACGCCGGGCGAGCCGAAGGCGCTGCCGTCTGCGGGGTAGTCAGTCCAGTTTGATCTCCAGGTTGTCCACCGACTTGGTGACCTCGATCTTGATCGGCGATTTCGTCGGCGCGCCGTACTTCTGTTGGATCGCTTCGGCGTCGGCCGGCTTTTTCGTCCTTCCCTTCATCGCGTCCAGTTCCTCCTTCGGGGAGGACGGCCGCCACAGCACCCAGACCGTGTGCGTGCCGACCACCGCGCCCTTGGTCTTCTCGTCGTACTCCAGGGTGAACCGGCCGTTCTCGTCGGAGACGCCCCAACTCGGCCGCCCGGAGGCCGGTTCGAAGTTGACGGTCATCCTCGGCACCGGCTGACCGTTGCGGGTCAGGGTCCCGGACACGGCGACGACCTTTGGGCCGTCGCCGCCACATCCGCCGAGACACGCCAGCGCGACGAACAAAAGGGCGAACCGGGCCGCCCGGTTAGCGGAGTGCATGAGACACGCTCCGGAAAATGTGAGGAGAGGAGCCGGGCGCGGGCCGAGGACCGGCGCCCGGACGGACCGTGTCAGTAGTTGGGAACGACCTCGCCGCCGGCGCGGGTGAACATCCACTGGTAGGCGTTGAAGTCGATGTTGTTGTTCACGAACGCGACCCGCCCGTCCGCCCACGCGGCCATGATCCCGTTCGTGTGGCTGCCGACGGCCGCCCGGTTGTTGTAGATGGTCGTGTTCGGCGGGAACGGGGTGCTGCCGCCGTACTCGCGGGCGGTCACCATCCCCTGTGTGGGGTGGTGGACCCAGGCGAAGTGGTTACCCCCCTTGTCCTTGTCCAGCCAGCTCTGGTTCGCCCAGGCGGCCTTTTCCAGGAACAGGAACGTGTTGCTGGTGCCATCCGTCACATCGGTCAACTTCACCTTGCTGTTGACCCAGCCCATACCGTCCTGCTTGGTGACCCGCTCGGCGCAGCAGCCCTCGTTGCCGCTGCTGGCGTTCATCGCGTAGTCCTTCATTTCGCCGACGTTGCCGACCGGGCGGGCCGAGGGGCAGTGGAACACCTTGGGGGCGTTGCTACACGCGAACTGGTTGGTGGTGCTCCCGGCCGGCCCGCGGTTGGCCCCGTTCTCCCAGATCTCCGACGCGTACGCCGGGACGGTGAGGTCGAACTGCTTGTACAAGTTGTCGGCCTCGATGTACGGGAGGATCTTGACGGCCCAACTGAAGTGCCCCCAGGGGACGGCGGAGCCGAGGCTCGGGTCGGCCCAGCCGGCCGGGAAGTTGTAGTCGCCGTTCATCGGACCGAAGCTGCCGGGGGGCAGCGACCCGAGCGCGTCGTTGTGACTGTGCGCCGCCAGGGCGAACTGTTTGAGGTTGTTGGAGCAGCTCATGCGCGCGGCGGCCTCGCGCACCTTCTGCACCGCCGGCAAGAGGAGGCCGATCAGGATCGCGATGATGGCAATGACCACCAACAGCTCGATGAGCGTGAACCCGCGCCGGTTGGGAGAGCACATGGAACGATACTCCTGACGGAACGGCGAGTGTAGAAATGAAGTCGTCGCCGTTCATTAGATTACCCACGGTCCGGGCCGCCTCAAAGAAGATTCGAGTTCCCGGAGCCCGTCAGCCGGGCCACCGGACCGCGGGCAGAAGCGACGTGCTGTCGGCGTCGCGCGGTTCGCTGTTCGGCGGGCGCACGGGCGTGTCGTCGAGCGTCGGGGCCTGCGCCTTCAGCGCCGCGGCCAGGTCTTCCGCGACCGGCCGCTTCGTGGCGTCCCAGGCCAGAGCCTGTTGAACCAGGCGCTCCAGTTCGGGGGGGACGTTGCGGCGGAACTGCCGCATCGGCTGCGGTTGCGGATCGCGGGCCAGCCCGGCCGCGATCTGCCGCTCCTGGTCCTTCGTCCAGGGAGAGGCGCCACACACCAGTTCGTACAGGAGCGCGCCCAGGCTGTAGACGTCGGACCGGCCGTCGTCGGTCTCCGTGCCGTGTATCCGCTCCGGGGCCACGAACCGCGGCGTGCCGAGGTACTCGCCGGTCCGGGTGAGCTGGTCGTTGCCGTGCGGGCCGGTGAAGAACTTCGCGATGCCGAAGTCCACCACCTTCACGACCTCCTGTCCGTCCGCGTCGGAGTGGAGGAACACGTTGTCCGGTTTGATGTCGCGGTGGACGATGCCCTGTCGGTGCGCCGCGGCCAACACGTCGGCCACGGTGGCGCCGATCGCCGCGGCCCGGCGCAGCGACGGCGGACCGACCGCCGCCAGTTCCTTCGCCAGCGACCGCCCGCGGAGCAGTTCCATCGCCAGGAACGCGACCCCGCCCGACGACACGCCGGAGTCGAGCACGCGGACCGCGTTGGGATGGTTGAGCCGCGCCGCGGTGGCCCCCTCGCGCAGGAACCGCTGCAGCTCGCGCGACGAGTCGTTGCCCGCGACCGGCCGGAACACCTTCACCGCGATCGGGCACTCCAAAATCATGTGTCGGCCGCGGAACACGACCCCGAACCCGCCGCTCCCGAGTTCCTCGTCGAGCCGGTACTTGCCGTCGAGCACCGTGCCGGGCAGCACCTTCGCGTAGGCGGCGAACACGCGGTCCGCCTGCCGGTGTGCGGCCATCAGTTCGGCGTTCGCTGCCACGAGTTGCTTGTTCGCCTCTTCCAGTTCCGCGGTCCGCAGCTTGATGAGCCCTTCGAGGCCGTCGATGAGCCGGACGTTCTCCAGCGCCACGGCCGTCGTGTCCGCGAGCGCCTGGAGCAGCCGCACCTCCTCGTCGGTGGGCTTGCGCCGCGTGGCCCAGAAGGTGCCGATCGCGCCGAGCGGGTCGATGGTGCGGATCGGTACCATGACGAGGCTCTTGACGAACGTGGGCTGGTAGGCGGCGAGCGGGACGCGGTCGTCGGCGAACACGTCCTCGATGATCGCGGGCCGTCGGTTGAGCATGGCCCATCCGCTGACGCACGTCTCCAGAGGGAACCGCTGGCCCTTCCAGAGCGGGCCGATCGCGTCCTCGTCGATGTAGTGGCACTGGTCGCCGTCGCAGAGCACGAAGGTGGCGCCGTCGGCGTCGGTGAGCCGGCGGGCGGCGCGGCGGACGATGTCCTGAACGGTCTCGACGGTGCGGGCCTGTGAGAGCCGCTGGATGACCTCGACGAGATCGGCCATGCGGTCGGGGCCGGGGGCGGGAGAGGCGGTCATGGGCTACCTGTGGCGGCTGCGGGCGCTCCGCCCATTATTCGCGCGCCGGGTGCGGTTGTCATCCGCGGTTGGCGGAATCCGATCGGCACCGTCAGCGGTCGATCTCGCGCGGCGGCGGGGCCACTTGTACTCCGCCCGGTCGGGGCGCCCCCTTTCCGTCGGGCGCCCGTCGCCACACGAGCGTCCGTCCCGGCTTCCGTTCGGTCCAGGCGTCGTCCAGAAGGGTGTACGGGTAGGAACCGTCGTCCAACTTCCCGCCCTTATTCAATCCTTCAACGATCTTCCCGTTGAAATAGACGTACACCCTCTCCGGACCTCGCAGTTCCAGTTTGATGTCGAACGTGACAACTTGGTACGCGGTCCCGTCCGGTCGGGCGAAGGTGACCCGCTCGGTGCTCCCGTCGATCACCTTCGTGAACCGCGCGACCCCCTTGCCGCTCGCGTCTTTCACAACCGCCTCCCACGTGCCCTGGAGCCGCCGGAGGTCGTCCGCGGGCTCGAATCGCGTCGTCATCCCGTCGGGCGGGGGCAGCTTCGCAAGTTCATTCGCATATCGTTTGTCGAGCCGCGTCGCCTCAGTAAAGGCCGCGCGAGCGCCCGGGATGTCGCCGGTTCGCTGAAGGGCGAACCCCAGCGTAGCGTAAGCGTGAGCGAATTTGGGATTCGCGTCGATGGCCGCACGCGCGCAAGCGATGGCCTCCGTATGCCTCTTCAAACGATTGTAGACTCCGGCCATATTGTTGTAAGATAGGGCATATTGCGGGTTAATCCTAAGGGCAACTTTGTACGCGGTGATCGCGCCCTCAAGGTCGCCCCGCTTGTACAGGGCCACCCCGAGATTCAAGTGAGCAACGGCATAAAGGGGATCGAGTTCAATCGCTCGTCGGTACGCCGCGATTGCGCCACTGTGATCGCCCTTGTTATCGAGAGCGCGGCCGAGACCGTCATGGCTGCGAACGGAGCTGGGATCGGCTTCGATAGCCCGCCGGAACACTGCGGCCGCTCCGTCGTAGTCCTTCCTGTCGATAAGGGAGTTGCCCAACCGGTCTAAGCCGGTTGGACCACCGGAATGTTGGAGTGCGTTCTCGAGCAGCCTGCGGGCACTTGAGGACTTGGGGGAGATCTCGATCGCGCGCGACGCGCAAACAATCGCCTCCGAGTACATTTTCTGCTCGTAATAAATCGTTCCCAATTTGCTGTGCGCGAGTGCGAGTCTGGGGTCGAGCTCGATGGCCCTCCGGTACGCGGCGATCGCGCCATCCGGGTCCCCCTTGTCGCGCAACGCGGCGCCGAGATTGCTGTGCGCGAGTGCGAGTTTGGGGTCGAGCTCGATGGCCCTCCGGTACGCGGCGATCGCGCCGTCCAGGTCCCCCTTGCTCTTCAGTGCCGTGCCCAGGTTCTGGTGCGCCGACGCGAGCTTGGGGTCGAGTTCGATGGCCCTCCGGTACGCGACGATCGCACCGTCCAGGTCGCCATCGTCCTGCAACGCGACACCCAGGTTGGCGTGCGCCGCCGCGTACCCGTGATCAAGTTCAATGGCCCCGCGGAATGCCGTGAGGGCGCCGTTCCGGTCGCCTTTGTCTCGTAACGCGATGCCCAGGCTGTGGTGAGCGGGTGCGAACTTGGGATCGAGTTTGATGACCATTCGGAACACCGCAATGGCTCTATCGAGGTCGCCCTTGTTCTTCTCCGCGACGCCCAATTTGTGGATTGCCTCCGCGAGTTTAGGATCGAGTTTGATGGCCTCATGATACGACGCGACGGCGCCGTCCGAGTCGCCTTTAACCTGTAGCACCGCGCCC
>JAFKJJ010000508.1 GCA_017306025.1 Planctomycetota bacterium | reverse complement strand
AAGTGGTCGGTGGCGGTGGGTAGAGGGCAGAAGGCAGGTTTCACCGCAGAGGGCACGAGAGGGCGCGGAGAGAAAACCATAGAGTCGGGCTGATTTCTCTCCGCCTTTTGTTCTTCTCTGCGCCCTCTCGTGCCCTCTGCGGTGAAACCTGCCTTCTATGAAGCGCTCAGAAGTACCCCTCGCGCTTCTTCTGCTCCATCGACGCCGTCTCGTCGTGGTCGATCACCCGACCCTGGCGCTCGGAGTTCTTCGCCAGGAGCATCTCCTCGATGATCTCCGGCAGCGTCGTCGCGGTGCTCTCGATCGCCCCCGTCAGCGGATAGCAGCCCAGCGTGCGGAACCGCACCCGCTTCATCATCGGCACCTCGCCGGGCCGCAGCCGCGCCTGCATCCGCTCGTCGTCCACCATGATGAGCGTGCCGTCGCGCTCGACGACCGGGCGGTCGGCGGCGAAGTAGAGCGGCACGATGGGGATGTTTTCGAGGTGGATGTACTGCCAGACGTCCAGCTCGGTCCAGTTGGAGAGCGGGAAGACGCGGATGCTCTCGCCCTTGTTGATCTTCCCGTTGTACAGGTTCCACAGCTCCGGCCGCTGGTTCTTCGGGTCCCACTGGTGCAGCCGGTCGCGGAAGCTGTAGACCCGCTCCTTGGCCCGGCTCTTCTCCTCGTCGCGGCGGGCGCCACCGAACGCCGCGTCGAACTGGTAGTGGTTGAGCGCCTGCTTCAGCGCCTCGGTCTTCATGATGTCGGTGTGCTTTTTCGACCCGTGGTCGAACGGGTTGATGTTCTGGGCCTTCCCCTCCGGGTTGACCCAGACCTTCAGGTCGAGGCCCTGCTCGCGACAGTACCGGTCGCGGAACTCGATCATCGCCCGGAACTTCCAGGTCGTGTCGACGTGCAACAGTGGGAAGGGCAGCCGGCCGGGGTGGAACGCCTTCTGCGCCAGCCGCAACATGACGGCCGAGTCCTTCCCGATCGAGTAGAGCATCACCGGCCGCTCGAACTCGGCGGCGACCTCGCGGATGATGTGGATGCTCTCGGCCTCAAGCACCTTCAGGTGGGTCAGGTTGTAGCTGCTGCTGGTCATCCGCTCTCCCGTTCGATCCCCCCTATTGATCCTATGAGGTCCGCTTCTCTGTTGGGTAGGGGCATCGCCGGCCCGCCCGTGATCCTCCTCGTCGCTGGCGGCGCTCTCGTTCGCCGTCCGGGTGGTGCGTCCCGCGCCCCGTCTCGCCGCCGCGCCTGATTCCCGCGGTTCGACGTCCGTTATCCTCACCCCGCGGGCGGTCCGTTCACGCCCGCGGTGTCGTGCGGCCGATCCGCACCTCGAACCGCGTCGGGCCGATCCGCGGGTTGGCCCCGGGTTCAGACCGCGGTCGCCCAGCGCCGCGCCGAAGTAGCGGGCCTGTGGGTCGGCCACCCACGGCCCGACTCCTTGCGCCGCCGGTCCGCCCGCAACCGGTCAATGCACAGCCGGGTCGTGGTGCGCATCAAGAACCCCTCCGGCGCCGCGACGTCCCGGGCCGCCCGGAGCCGCACGAACGCGTCCTGAACGGCGTCTTCCGCGTCCGCGACGCTGCCGAGCATCCGGTACGCGACGGATATCATCCGGGGCCGGAGCCCGGGCAAAATCGCCGGATCGGTGTTCGTGACGGCACCTCGTGCGGTCGGACGTTCGTCCCGCGCTCCCGCGGTAGAGCGTACCCGTTTCCGTGGGGTCACTCCTTCTTCGGCTCCGGGACGGCGACCTGCTTCGCGTCCCGCGGGTGCAGCACCACCGCGATGAGGCGGGTCTTACCCTTCGCGGAGGGGTTCTTCGACACCCGGTGGAGGCACCCGGTCGGCTCGTAGAACGTCTCGCCCGCCTTGAACACCTTGGTCGGCCGGTCGTCGATCCCCAGTTCGTACTCCCCTTCCAGCACGTACACGAACCCCGGCCCCGGGTGGCGGTGTGGGGCGCCGGATTGCCCGGGCTCGATCGTCACCTCCACGACCGTCGCCCGCGCGTCCTTGCCGTCCAGTTTCTCGCGGATGTCGGTAGCCGAGAGGACCTTCACCTTCTCGCCGTCGTCGTGGTGGCGAGCCGCGCTTATCCCGCCGGCGCCGACACCGATACCGGCCGCGAGAGCGAGCAGAGTCCGGACCATGATCGTTCCTCCAGATTAGGTCGGGCGGTTCGGTGACTACGGACGACGGCGCGGGCGGTTTTGTGACAGGTCGGATCGGTTTGTTCAATAAGGGACGGTGCAGCGGGCGTTCCCCGGCCGAGCGCCTCGTGAACAAAGGTGGTGGGTTGAAGGGGGAAGCGGACGCCCCGGCCGCCCCTCGAAGGCGGGTCACATCGAGCGTTTGACCGAGTGAAGGCTCACGGGCAACCGGCGAACGGGAAAACCGCTCCCGAGCGGCTACTGTCCGGAAAAAGACTGTCGCCCGGTGCAATTCCGAATCGTGGCGGGGAGTAATCGTTCCACTCAACCTGGTGTTCCCGGCCGCCTCCTCTGACCCGCCGCGAATTGTGTGCGCCGGCCTCATTTGTTGCGTGTGAGGGGCCGGGAGCAGTGGAACAGGTTCGCCCAACTTGGTATGAGCCGGGTAGTGAAGGGCGGGTCCGAGATGGATCAGGGCACTCGGACACGGCGGCAAGGCGGATATCTTTCAATAATTGGACTTTTCGGCGCAATGATGGGCGGATCACATGTGCGACGCATGCGATCGGTGATCCGTGGCGGATGACGGCGCGTGGTTCGCTTTATTAAAGCGAAGCCCACCTTCGCCTTCCGTCGCCCCGCCCGTGTGGTACTCGCAACAGAATCTCACGTTCGAGGCTCAATCCGGTTGAGCGAATTGAGAAGGACGGTGCTAAGTGTTGGAAACTTCATTGCTCAAGGATCGCGCCGCGACGGCCGGGCTCACGTGTGTTTGCTGCAACTGCAAGCGCGAGCGTATCGGTTCTGACGAATGGCGCGATCACACCCCGCGACCCGGCGAGCGACTTACCCACGGCATCTGTCCCGTGTGCCTCTACGACCTCTACCCCGACATCGCTCCGCTCGTCCGCGGGCGCTGAGTTGCTCGTCGAGTGCTCGTTCTGACCGAGCACCTCCCGCCGGGAGCCGGTACAATGCGTGTACCTCTGTTCCGGTGGGTGTGCCATGATCGAAGACTCCGTCCCGACGGTCAGCGAACAGACCCCCGACCCGCGCGACCCGGCCGCGAAGGCCCGCACGTTCCCCACGACCCCCGGCATCTATCTGATGAAGGACGGCGGTGGGAACGTGATCTACGTCGGCAAGGCGAAGAACCTCCGCAGTCGGGCCTCGTCGTACTTCAGTAAAGAAGCTGCCAATGACGCCCGCATCCGCGACTGGATGCCGCTGGTCAAGGACGTCGATTACATCGAGACGTCCGACGCGATCGCCGCCGTCTTCACCGAGGCGCGGATGATCAAGGACCTGCGCCCGCGGTTCAATAAAGACCTCAAGGACGACAAGACCTTCCCCTACCTCCAGATCCGCACGCGCGAAGAGTACCCGCGGGTCGAGATCACCCGCAAGCCGCGCCGAAAGGGCGTGCGGCTGTACGGCCCGTTCACCGGGACGAAACACCTCCGGCTGGCGGTCGACCTGCTCCAGCGGCTGTTCCAGTTCCGCACGTGCTCGCTCGACATCCGGTCGGGCGAGGACCGGTGGAAGTGGTTCCGGCCGTGCCTCTTACACAGCATCAGGCGCTGCACGGCCCCGTGCAACTTCCGCGTGTCGCGCGACGATTACCGCCGGCAGATCAAGAAGTTGGTCTTCATTCTGGAGGGGAAGAAGGACAAGCTGATCCGGCGCATGGAGCGCGAGATGACGGCCGCGGCCGAGGCGCTGAACTTCGAGAAGGCGCGCCGCGTGCGCGACGAGATCGCGGCGCTCCAGAAGCTCGACCTCCGCGGCGACGCGAAGACCGACGTGCAACCGGAAGTGTTCCCGATCGACCCGAAGAAGGGGCTCAAGGGGCTCCAGAAGGTGCTCGGGCTGGCGACCACGCCCCGCACGATCGAGGGAATGGACATCGCGCACCTGAGCGGCCAGGACACGGTAGCGTCGCTGGTGTCGTTTTTGGACGGGGTGCCGTTCAAGCCGGGGTACCGGCGGTTCAAGATGAGGACGGTGCGGGGCGTGGACGACTTCGCGAGCATGCGCGAGGTGGTGACGCGGCGGTTCCGCCGGCTGCGCGACGAGGACGAGGTGTTCCCGGACATCCTGCTCATCGACGGTGGTAAGGGGCAGCTCAACGCCGCGCTGGAGGCGTTTCAGGCGCTGGGGATCGAACCGCCGTGTCTGATTTCACTCGCGAAGCAGGAAGAGGAGATCTTCCGGCCGGGTGAGTCGGAGTCGATCAAGCTGAGCCGGCACTCGGCGGCGCTGCGGCTGCTCCAGTACGTGCGCGACGAGGCGCACCGGTTCGCGCAGCACTACCATCACATGCTGCGCCGGAAGCGGCTGACGGACGATTGAGGCCAATGGCCCCGCCCTTGCGGGGTGTTGCCCTTGGTGAACCCCGGCAGGGCAGGTTGCGTGTCCTCCGAGGTAACGGGTACTTCCTGGGACCGCGGGCGTCCCGCCCGCTGCCACGCGGGTCCACGGCCAACGCGCATAGTTGGGGGAATTGCGTGGACTTGCGCGCCGTGTGCCGTCGTTCTACACCTTGGGCAGCGGTCCTCGCGGCATTCCCCCGAGCGCAACTCGGGCCGAGATGAGCCGCCCAATGCCCGGTGACACATGGCAACCACGCGCGTCGCGGCAGAAGCGATCGGTTCGTATTTCGAGTCCCTGACCGACCCGCGGGATACCCGCAACCGCCGGCACCAGTTCCTCGACATCGTGATCATTGCCGTCTGCGCGGTGGTGTGCGGGTGCGACGGCCCGACCGCGATCCGACGGTGGGCCGTGGCACGGGCCGACTGGCTCCGCGGGTTCCTGGCGCTGCCCAACGGGATCCCGTCCCGGGATTGCATCTGCAACCTGCTCATGGCCCTCCAGCCCGAGGCGTTCCAGAGGTGCTTTCGGGAGCGGATCGCCCACGCCCTTGTGGCCGAGGACGGCCCGAAGCGGCTCGTGGCCATCGACGGCAAGGCGCTCCGCCGGTCCCGCGACGGGGCACGCGGGCTGGGGCCGTTGCACGTCGTCGGCGCGTGGGCCACCGAGCACGGGATCGCGTTGGGGCAGGTGGCGACCGAGGACAAGTCCAACGAGATCACCGCCATCCCGGTGCTCCTCGAGCAGTCGGAGCGGAACAAGGCCCTAGTCACCATCGACGCCGCGGGATGTCAAAAGGATATCGCCCGTGACATCGTGGCCGGGGGCGGGGACTTCGTCATCGCGGTCAAGGACAACCAGCCGAAACTGGCCCAGGCCATCGCGGCGGTGGTCGCGCGACACCTGGACGGCGAGTTGAAGGCCGCAGGGCACCGGAGCCACCGGACCGAGGCGCGCGGGCACGGACGGCGGGACGAGCGGTTCTATTGGGTGGCCCGGGTGCCGCCGGACTTCGCGGCCCAAGACGAATGGCCGTGGATCAAGGCGATCGGCACGGCGGTGCGGATCACCACGCACTCCGACGGCACTCAGACCGACGAGGTGCGGTACTACACGCTCAGTCGGTTCATCAGCGGTACGCGGTTCGGCCGGGCGGTGCGCGGGCACTGGGGCATCGAAGCGATGCACTGGGTCCTGGACGTGACGTTCGGCGAGGACCAGACCCGCACGCGGCACCGGGCTCTGGCCAACAACTTGAGCTGGCTGCGGCGGTTCGCGGTCACGCTGTTGAAACGCTACCCCGAGAAGGACAGCATTCGGGGAAAGATGATCCGGTCCCTCAACTCGACTGCTGCCAATTCTGGGTGGCCGCCCGTGGCGGGGTAGCATGAGGGTTACTGAAGCTCTCGTGCCCCTCGCCGACGGACGGCCGCCATGATTCTACCACCCGAGGCGCGACCGCTGGTCGCCGCGTTCGTGTTCTCGTTCTCCGGCCCGACGTACCAGCGATTCTCGACGCTCTTGGTCGGCGCGCTGTTGACCACCGGACGGCGCACCGTCGCCAACCTGCTCCGCACTTTGCGTCACCTGGCCCCCGGGCACCGCACCAATTACCAACGGGTTCTGTCCCGCGCCCCGTGGTCCGGACTCGAACTCGGTTGCGCGCTGATGCGGTTGGTGCTCGACCGTCTCATCCCCGACGGACCGGTGCGCCTGGTCGGCGATGACACCGTCGATGGGCACAAGGGGCCGAGGGTGTACGGCAAGGCCCGACACCGGGACGCCGTGCGCTCGACCCACAGCTACACCGCCTGGCGGTACGGGCACAAGTGGGTGGTCCTCGCCGTCCTCGTCCAGTTCCCGTTCGCCACCCGCCCGTGGGCGCTGCCGGTGCTCATCGACCTGTACCGCTCGGCCGAAGGCGACCGCGCCCGCAACCGGCCGCACCGCACGCCGGCGCGGATCCTGTGCGGGCTGTTGCGCCTGTTGCGGATCCGATTCCCCGAGCGCACCTTCGTATTCGCCGGGGATTCGGGGTATGGCACCCACGAGGTGGCCCGGTTCTGTTACCGCCACCGCGCCCGGCTGACGCTCGTCAGCAAGTTCCACCCCGACGCCAATCTGTTCGACCCGCCACCGCCGTACACGGGCAAGGGACGGCCACGGGTCAAGGGTCCGCGTCGGCCCAAGCCCCGAGCGACCGTTGCCGCCGCCACGGCCTTTACCCGGCGGGAGGTCGGGTGGTACGGCGGTGGCGAGCGAACGGTCCAGACCCTCGGCGGCGTCGGACACTGGTACAAGGGCGGGCGCGGGCTGGTCCCGGTCCGCTGGGCGTTCGTCAGAGACGTCACCGGCACGCACCGCGACGAGTATTTCTTCACCACCGATCCGGACCTGACGCCCTCGGCCGTCATCGACCACTACTGCGGCCGGTGGAACATCGAAACCACGTTCCAGGAAGCCCGGTCGGCGCTCGGCTTGGAGACCACGCGCGGGTGGCGCGAGAAGACGGTGCTGCGCGCCGGCCCGTGCCTGCTGGGGCTGTACGCGGTGGTCGCGTTCCTGTTCCACGCGCTGCCCGAGTCGAAGCGGGCCGGGGCGGTATCGTGGCCCGGGAAGGCGACGGTGACGTTCTCCGACGCCCTGTGCGCGGTCCGCCGGTGGCTCTGGGCCGAGGCCGTTTTGCCACAGGCCGG
>JAFKJJ010000507.1 GCA_017306025.1 Planctomycetota bacterium | reverse complement strand
TGTGCTTCCGCGAACTTCGGGTCGATCCGGATCGCCGCCCGGAACGCGGCGATCGCCGCCTTCTGGTCGCTCTTCTCGGCGCGGACCAGGCCCACGTTGTAGTGCCCCCGCGCGAACGTCGGGTACCTGGCGACCAGGTCGCGAAAGACCGCTTCGGCCTCGTCCAGTCGGCCCTGGTCCGCGAGGATCAGGCCCAGGTGGAACGGGTAATCGCGGTCTTCGGGCTCCAGCCGGATCGCCTCACGCATTTGGTCGGCGGCGGCCTCCCAGTCCTTGAGCCGCGCGAACTCGAAACCGAGGTTGTTGTGCGAGGGGGCGAGTTTGACCCCCAGTTCGACCGCGCGGGCGTAGGCGGCGCCCGCCTCGCGCGTCTTACCCTGCTTGCTCAGCGCGACCCCCAGGTAGAAGGTCGCGAGCGAGTAGGTCCGGTCCGCGTCGACGGCGCGCTCGAACGCTTCCGCGGCCCCCCGGTAGTCCTTTTGGCAGAGCCGGATGTACCCGATGCCGTTGTGCGCCTGCGCGCACTTCGGGTCGAGGTCGAGCGCGGTCCGGTACTCCGCCGCGGCCGCCTCGAACCGGCCCTGGTGCCGCAGCGCGAACCCGAGGTTGCTGCGGAGCCGCGCGTCGGTCGGTGCGCCCTTGACCCCCTCCTGGCACACCCGCGCCATCTCCGCCCACTCCTTGTCCCTCCCCAGGAGGGTGCCGAGGTTCAGGTACGCGTCGGCGTACCTCGGGTCGGCCGCGATCGCGGCCCGGTAACAGGCCGCCGCGCCCGCGCGGTCGTTCCGCCGGTCGCGCAGGAGGCCCAGGTTGAAGTGCGCGCCCGCGTGGTTCGACAGCCGGATCGCCTCCAGCCACTCCGCCTCGGCGGCCCGCGCGCTCCCCTCTTCGGAGAAGTACACCCCCAGGTTGACGTGCGCCTGAGCGTTCTTGGGGTCGAGGGCGATCGCCCTCTCGTAGGCCGCGCGCTGGCCCTCTCGGTCGCCCGCGTGGCCGAGGACCTTCCCGAGACCCACCTGACACGCGGAGGAGTCCGGGTGGCGGCGGACCGCCTCGCGGAACACGGCCTCCGCGCCCTTCAGCTCGCCCTTCTCGAACAGCACCCTCCCCCACCACTGGCGCGAGTTGACGTCGGCGGGGTCCAGGGCGACCGCCCGGCGGAACGCGTCGGCGGCCTCGTCGAGCCGTCGGGCGCGCCGGCACGCGGTCCCGAGGTTCGCCCACGCCACCGCGTCCTGCGGGTCGAGCCGCACCGCGTCGCGCAGCGCGGGCAGCGGGGCCGCGGGGTCACCCGTCTCGAGCAGCGCGACGCCGAGGTTGTTGTGCGCGGCGGCGTGGTTCGGGTCGAGCCGCAGGGCCTCCCGGTAAGCGGCCGCGGCGCCGTCGAGGTCGCCGAAGTCCTTCTTCGCCACCCCCAGATTGTTCCACGCGACCGTGCTCGTCGGGCGGACGGCGACCGCCGCCTGGAACCACGCCATCCGCTCCGCCGCGCCCTCCTTTTGGTTCGCGGGGTAATGGGTCCCCAGCGTCATGAGCAGAACGAAGTCGCCGGGCCGCTGGCGGTCGGCCGCGGCGAGGATCTGCAGCCGGCGCGCGGGCGCCAGGATGACCTTCCGCTCGCCCAGCGCGAACGCGAACCGGGGCGGGAGGGCCAGCGCCTCGGGCCGGTCGGCGAGCTTCTGGACCTCTTTGACGTCCTCCCGCCGCAGGGCCGCGCGCACCGCGTTCCGGTACCGGTCGGGGTCGGTGACGCGAAGGACCGCCAGGAGGTCCTCCGACGGTTCCCACACCAGCCAGTGGTCCAGAACGCCGATCAGCCGGTCGGCGATCGCGCTCTCGTGGACGAGACGCGCGGCCTCGTCCGGCTTCGTGGCACCGAGCGCGATCCCGAACTGTGCGAACGCCTCGCGCCACCGGGCCGGGGCCTTCTTGTGCTGGAGCAGGTTGCGCGGCGCGCGTGCCGGGTCGCCGCCCCAGCGCGAGGAGAGCGCCACGACCTCCTCGCCCGAGGCCCGTTCCGGGTCGTCGGCGGTCAACTCCCCGGTCGCCCCGATCGTCCACCTCATGGCGTCGATCCCGTCGAGCCGCTCCAGCATGGCGAGGTCGCGGCGGCACCGCTCGATCGCGTCGTGGGGTTCCCTCCCGGCGCCCTCCCGGGTGCGCTTTTCGATCTCCCGGAAGAGGGCACGGGCCATCACCGCGTCCTCGGCCTTCAGCGCGGCCCGGCACTGGTCGATCAGCGAGTTGATGGCCTCGGCGTCCCGCACGGCCCGTTTCTCGTCCTCGCCCCGCCGCCGCGCCGCCTCGTGGTCCCAGGCCCAGGCCCCCGCCCCCGCCCCCGCCAGCAGCAGCGCCGCCGCGAGCTGCCAGTACCGTTTGCGCCGCTGCTCGCGCACCCGGGCCTCGGCCGCGGCCCGGTCGAGTTCGGCCCGGCGGACGCGGTCCTCGACGCCCGCCCGGTACGCCGCGACCCGCTCGGCCACCGCCTTGCCCGTCGGCGGCCGGTCCCCCGGGTCGGCCGCCAGGCACGCTTTCGCCAGGTCGACCAGTTCCGGGTCGGCGCCGCACCCGTCGAGCCGGTCGAGCGCCTCCGACGTGTCGCCGCGGGCGGCCCGCGCGAGCACCTCCGCCACCCGCGTGCCGCGGAACGCCGGCCGGCCGGTGAGGAGCTCGCACAGCGTGGCCCCGAGGGCGAACACGTCGGCCGCGGGGCCGACGCGGGCGCCCTCGCCCCGCGCCTGCTCGGGGGCCATGTACGCGGGGGTGCCGAGGACCGAGCCGTCCCGCGTCTCGTCCGCGGCCCCGCCCGCGGCCTCGCACCAGAAGCCGGTCGCGCCGTCGGCGCCGCCGGCGCCCAGTTCCTTGGCGAGCCCCCAGTCCATGACCTGGACCTCGCCGAACTCGCCCACCATCACGTTCGACGGCTTCAGGTCCCGGTGGATGACGCCCTTGGAGTGCGCGCAGGCGACCACGTGGCACACCTGCTCGAACAGTTGCACGAACCGCGGCAGCTCGTCCGCGGGGGCGCGCGCGCCGAGCAGTTCCGCGAGCGTGCGCCCCCGGATGAGTTTCATGGCGAGATACGGCGAGCCGTCCGGCAGTTGGCCGAACTTGTGGACCGGCGGCACGCCCAGGTGCTGGAGCCGGGCCGTGATGCGGGCCTCCCGGTGGAACCGCAGGACCGCCGGTCCCGCGCCCGCCGGCCCGGCCCGGACGGTCTTGAGCGCCACGTTCCGGTCGAGTTCGACGTCGCGGGCGGCGTACACGACCCCCATGCCCCCCCGACCGATCACCGCGGTCACCTCGAACCCGGGTACGGTCGGGAGCGCCTCGGCGGCGGGGGCGGGGCCGCGATCGACCGTTCGGTCGGGATCGTCCGACCGGTCGACGGGCGCCGGGGCGGGCGCGTGGACCCGGAGCTTGGCGAGGAACGGGTCCGGGGGCACCTGTTCTACGGCGCGGCGGCACGTCTCGCAACCCTCCAGGTGCCGCGCGATGGTCTCGGCCTCGATCTCCGAGCGGCACTTCCCGAGGGCGTAGTACTCGAGGTGTCGGGGAGCGGGGTGCGCGCTCATGTGCGACCTCACTGGGCTCGTGATAATCGGCACCGGTATTTTCCACGAGATCGGACGATTGTCACTCTTTTTCGAGGACAGCGCGCAGCCCATCGCCGGACAGTTCGAGCGTCTTCTTGTCGGCGCCGGGCGCGAGTTGAACCCGCTTGCCCATCACGACGAGCCGGAACCCGGTGCCGTCCTCCACCACCTCCGAGACCCCGATCGTCCCTTCGACCCTCCCGCCGCCGGTCGGCTTGCCGACCATCCAGGTGCAGCGGCCGTTCGGGTCGATCTTCAACTCGATGACCGCGTCCTTGCCGCGCGCCGACCACGTGCCGGCGACCGCGGCCGCCCCCTTGGCCTTCGGTTCCGGTTCGGGCTTCGACAGAGCCAGTTGCTTGCGGAAGAGGGGAACGGCGGTTTCCTCCTTGAGCAGTTGCGCGTTGGCCGCGCGCAGGATCTTGTTGCACTCGCGGACGGTCTCCTTTCGCCACGCGCCGTCGAGCACGCCCCGGGCCTTCTCGAAGGACGCGATCACCTCCCGGGGGAACTGCGCGCCCTTCGCCGCGGAGATCACCAACTGGATGCCGAGCTGCGCCCGGAACCTGTCGTCGGGGCCGAGCTTCAGCTCCTGCGCCTCCATGAACATCCACAGCCGCGCGAAGATGATGCCGACCGTGAACGCGCCGGAGACCTCCTTCCCGTGCGCCCGCTCCAGCGGGTCGACCAGTTCGCCGGCGATGAGGAGCTGTTCGGCCTCCTTCTGGGAGAGGTTCCTCTCCCGCTCCAGTCGGTCGAGCGGCGCGGTCTTCATCTCCAGGCGGGCGTACGCGGTCCGCAGGACGGTGACGAGCGCGGGGGCGGGGGCCTGGCCGGGCTCCTTGAGGGTGGCGACGCTGCACCCGGTGAAGCCCGCGATGAAGGCCCAGTACTGGAGCCGCGGGAGGGCGGCGCGGCGCCTGGCGGCCTTCAAGAGCTCGATCGCATCGCGGTAGCCCTCCGCCGCGTCGGTGTGTCGCCCCTCGTCCGCGGCCCGCGCCGCGGACGCGACGGCGGGCGCCACCTTGCCCCACCCGGTCGGGTCGTCGGTTTCGAGTTGCTTCGGATCGCAGCCGTTGAGTTCGTTCTGGTACTTGGTACGGGCCGCGGCCACGAGCCGGACGCCCTCGGCGTGCCGTGCGGCCGCCGCGTGCGTGCGGGAGGCCCGCTCCCAGTTGCTCAGGGCGGCGGGAAAGAGGCCCGCCTCGAAGTCCCGGGCGGCGGCCTGGGCCTGTTGCTGCCCCTCCGACCAGAGCGCGTTGGCGTCCGTTGCTGCCGCCGCACGTTCGGCCTCTTGCCGCGCTTCATCCGCCTTCCCCCGCGCGGCCCGCGCCCGTTCCCGCAGGTCCTCCAGTTCCCGGAGCTGCCGGCACTTCTGCTGCACGGCCTCGAACGCCGGCCGGGCGCGCGTGTACCGACCCGCATCGTAGGTGGACCTGGCGGACCGCAGATCGGCCTCGATCCCGTCCAGCAGTTTGCCGGCCCCCTGTCCCCGGTCCAGTCCCTTCACGGCCTCCCACTGGGCCTCGACCTCGGCCCGTGCGGCCGCGTCGGCGGGGGTCGGGAGGGGCGGTTTCTCCACGGCCGGCGCCGGGACGGGGGTACTCACCGTTTCGACGGACCCGGCCGGGGGCGGCTGCTCGGGCGCCTTCTTCCGCCCGACGGCGAGTGCGAGCACCAGTCCGACGACCAGTACCGCGCCCGCGCCGCCGACGAACCACGCCGGGCGGACCGTTCGTACCGCCGCGTCGGCCGGTTCGGGTCCGTCGTCCCCGATCGGGTACGGGACCACGACCCGCGCCGGGCAGGCCGGACACCGAACGCGCTTACCGGCCGCGCGGGGCGGCGCGGACAGCTTCGCCCCGCACCGGGGGCATTTGAACCGAAGGCGATTGTTCGACACGACCCACCTCCGACGACCTGGGGTGCCCGTCGGAGACAGAATGAGCGCGGCCGACCGGTTCTGCCCGAATCCGCGAAAAAAGTTACTCCTGAGTTTCGATCAGCCCGGTCCCCTCCCTCCGGAGCCAGGCCAGAATGTCGCTCTTGGCCTTGTAGACCGCGCCGACGCTGACGCCGTTGCGCGCGGCCACCTCGTTCGCGGGGGCTCCGTCGATGGCGTACTCCCGAAAGACGTTCCACCGGTCGGGAAACGCGCCCCGGGCGGCGGCGCAGAGCACGCGGAAGACGTGCTCGTCGTGCTCGCGGTCGATCAACCGGCTGATCGCGCTGCTGTCGTCTTCGAGGGCGTCGAGCTGGTCGTCGGGCCGTTCGACCCTGCGCCGGCGCCGGTGCTCGCGCACCTTGAAGGCCACGATGGTGCGGAGCCACCGCCGGAAGGCGCCGGGGTTCGTGTTGTGCGCGAACTCGCCGATCTTTCGGAGGACGATGACGTGTACCTCCTGGAAGACGTCGTCGACCTCCTGCGCGGGCACGAACCGCGACAGCAGGCCGCGCAAGAAGGGCGTGTAGAGTTGGTCCAGTCGCCCCCAGGCGACCGGATCGTGTGGGTCGGCGGCGAGCCGGTTCAGCAGGCTCTGTGGCGTCTGTTCCATGTTGCGGCCGTTGGCGCGGTGCGGCGCGGCTCTCGGCGGGGCGGCCCGGAGAACCCGCTCGCCGGCCGGGAGAGGTCGAACGGTTCGTTCGGGCCGACCTTACCCCGTCGCGGGCACGCGCACAAGTCCCGAACGAGTGTCCGGGCGAGCGAATTGATCCGCAGTTTTCTCTTGCGGTGCGACGGGATATTGGTTAACGATAATTTGATTGTAATCGGCGGCCGAACTCCCGCTCGCCGCGGCCGTGCCGGGCGCGCCCAAACGGAGGGTAGTTCCGATGGCGATCGTCGTCGTTTGCCCGGATTGCCGGACCCGGATCACGCTCGGTGACGACCGGGCCGGTGAGACGCTCGAATGCCCGCGGTGCGACGTCCCTTTCCCGGTTCCCGACAACCTTCCCGAAGACGACCCGCCGGCGCCCGAGCCGGCGCAAAAGGCCGTACCAAAGCCCCCCGGTGCGAAGAGGCGGAAGGTCGTCGAACCGGAGGAGCCGGAGCCCATACCCGCACCGCGGGGGCTCGTCGCCGGGCTCGTCGCGGGTGTCGCGCTGCTCCTGGTCGGCGGCGGGCTGGTCGCCTTCGCGGTCAGCCGGCGGTCGGTCCCGCAGGAGGTCGCCGAACGTTCGCCGGCGCCGGCAAACGTGTCCGTCAACAACGCGCCGCCGCGGGTGCTGGGACCGCCCGTCGGACCGTCGCGCCCGACGCCGCCGGAAGTCGAACCGAAACCGAAACCGACGCCGAAAGCGAAAGAGCCCGAGGCCGTGCCCGCGGCTCGGCCCGAAGAGGGACAGAAGCTGACGCCGCAGTGGTTCACGGTGACCAATCCCAAGCCGCTGAGCGATACCGTGAAGCGGGGCCTCGCCTGGCTCGTCAGTCGCCAGAAGGGCGACGGCGGTTGGGCCTCGGAGGACACCGGTACGCCCGGCGCGCCGCCCTTCGCGTCTTCCCTGGAATGGGCGCCCTCTTTGGCCGGCTTGCCATGCGCCTCCTCCGCCGCCGACACGGGTGCCGTCAGGGCAAGCAAAAGCGGGAGGATCAGCATGCGCCGCATGCCGTTTTGGACGATGACCGCGA
>JAFKJJ010000506.1 GCA_017306025.1 Planctomycetota bacterium | reverse complement strand
GCTCTACGCCGCGCTGCACGGGGATCCGCCGCCGCGGTTGCTGGCCAGCGCGGAGCAGGACGCCGTGGTGCGCGACCTGCTGGGCGGCGAGCTCGACGGCGACGCCCCGGACTCGGGCTGGAACGACGCGCTGCGCCCGGCGCTGGGGCTGCCCGGCTTCGCCGCGGAGCTGCGCGAGCTCTGGGCCGTCGCGCAGTTCGCGCACCTCGCGCAACACCCGCCCGCCCCTCCGACGGTCGCGTTCGCCCCGACCGGTTCGCTCGCGCGGCCCGCGGCGGCCGGTCCGACCGCGAACGGCGGCGCGACGCTCCCGCGCGAGTTCGGGGACTTCGAACTCATTGAAGAGATCGGGCGCGGCGGGATGGGGGTCGTCTACATGGCCCGGCAGCGGAGCCTGGATCGCGTCGTGGCGCTGAAAATGGTCCGCGAGGCGCACCTCGCGACCGACGCCGATCGCGCGCGGTTCCGCACGGAGGCCGAGTCCGCCGCGCGGCTCAAGCACCCGAACATTGTGACCGTTTACGACGTCGGGTCGTTCGGCGGACAGGCATTTTTGTGCATGGAGTTCGTCGGCGGGCAGACGCTGGCGGAGAAGGTCCGCACCGACGGGCCGCTGCCGCCCCGCGACGCGGCGCACCTGGTCGCGGTCATCGCGCGGGCGGTCGAACACGCGCACTCGTTCGGCATCATTCACCGCGACCTGAAGCCGAGCAACATCCTGTTGCAGGTCGAAAGTCGTAAGGTCGAAAGTCGTGAGGTCGAAGACCGCGGCTCCGGGGCTTCCGACTTTACGACCTTCCGACTTTACGACCTGCGACCCAAGGTCACCGACTTCGGGCTGGCCAAGCGGATCGACAGCACCGCCAGCCTGACGCGGACCGGCGCGGTGGTCGGCACGCCGAGCTACATGGCCCCGGAACAGGCCGCGGGGCGGAAGGAGCTCACCGCGGTCGCCGACGTGTACTCGCTCGGCGCGATCCTGTACGAACTGCTCACCGGCCGGCCGCCGTTCCAGGCCGCGCACCCGCTCGACACGCTCTTGCTCGTGCTCGAACAGGAACCCGTTCCGCCGCGCGACCTCAACCCCACCGTGGACCGGGAACTCGAACTGATCTGCCTCAAGTGCCTCCAGAAGCCGCCGGAACTGCGCTACCCGACCGCCGCGGCGCTCGCCGCCGACCTCGAAGCCTACTCCGCCGGTCAGCCGGTGGCCGCGGCGCCGAGCGGGTTGCGCTTTTTCATGGCGAGATTGTTCCGCGAGACGCACCACGCGGACGTGCTCGAAAACTGGGGCAAGCTGTGGATGTGGCACAGCGCGATGATCTTCCTCTTGTGCCTGCTCACGCAGGTGATGAGCTGGCTCGGGCTGGAGCACCACGTGTGGTACCTGGGCGTGTGGTCGGTGGGCCTGGTGGCGTGGGGTACCGTGCTGTGGCAGTTGCGGAAGGCGGCCGGGCCGGTGCTGTTCGTGGAGCGGCAGATCGCGCACGCGTGGGCCGCGGGCGTGGGGGCCAGCATCGCCATGTTCTGGATCGAGTGGCTGATCCCGCTCCCGGCGCTCACGCTCTCACCCGCGGTGGCGGTGGCGGCGGGGATGGTGATGGTGTTCAAGGCGGGCATCCTGTCGGGGCGGTTCTACATCTGGGCGGCGGCGAACTTCGTGGCCGCGATCGTGATGCCGCTGGTGCCGCAGGTGAGCATCCTGCTGTTCGGGGCGGTGTCGGCGCTGTCGTTTTTCGTGCCGGGTCTGAAGTACTACCGCCAGCGGAAGGCACGCGCCACATGAGCTCCACCATAAGCGCGCATAAGCACGAACGGCACTGTGAGCGCGTTCGCACCGGTGGTACGATGCGAGAAGGGGAAGAGTGAAGGAGGCGTCCGATGCTCGCTCTGGCATTGGCCGGTGTGGTGATGTTCGCGGACCCGGTCGTTCGGGTCCAGGTTCGCTACCCGGTTTACCGCACCACGATCACGACGACGTCGGGAACGAGCGTCGCATACACGCTGCCGGCCGACGCCCCGCCCGAACTCCGCCGGGCGTACAAGGTATTGGAAGTAGCCGAACGAGACGTGCGGATCACCGAGGCGCTCCAGGTGCTCCGCGCCGAAATGGTCCAGAACGAGCGGCGGCTCGAAGCGCTGCGGGCGGCCCGGCTGGGCGACTACCTCACCTACCGGTTGCCCAACCCGCGTGCCCGGTTCGATCCGGCGCTGGTCGCGCCGCCGGAGTCGAGCCTGAAGTTCGGGATGTCGCAAGTCCTGACGGGCGATTCGCGGGTGGAGCGGGCGCTGGCGGCGATCGACCGGCTCGCCGACGCTCAGGACCAGCTCCACCAGACGATCGTCGCCATCGCGTACCCCGACCGCCCGCGACCGCTCCCGAACGTTCGTCCGGTTCCGCCGGTCGGCGGCGTGGTTCCACCGGCCCGTGTGCCGAACCCGCTCGCCGACGCCGAACGCGCGGAAAAGACGGCAGCCGACGCGGAATCGGTGGCCGAGGAGCGCGAACGGGGCACGCGACAGGCGGAACAGGCCGCCGAGGCCCGCTACCGCGATTCGCTCCCGTCCGACCGCGCGGCCACCAAGGCCGAATGGCTGAAGGCGCGCGACGCGTGGGAGCAGGCGCGCAAGGAGTGGGACACGGCACGGGTCGCCTGGCGGGCGGCTCGGGACAAGCTCGCCGCGGTCCGCGCCGCGACCCGCCCGGCGGCCGATTCGGCCGTCCGCCCGGCTGCGGTTGTCGGCTCGGGGCGGAGCCCCAATACGGTTGCGCCGTCGCGCTAAGCCGCCCGCCAACCCCCGATGGGTCAAGAGCGAGAGGACGCGGAACTTCTGCGCCAGCGGCTGTCGGGGATGTCGGTCTGGAACTGGTCGCCGGTGCCGGTTTCGACGAGGCGGCCCCGGTAGTGCGGGCAGGCATCGGGGAGGTGCGCCTCGTGGCACTCGGCGACCTGCTCGGGCGGGGGCGACGGGCGGTGACCGTGCTTGCCGTGGGCATCGCCCGACTTGCGACCGGGCGTCTTCGGGTCGGGCTTGGGTGGGCTTTTGCGGAACGGGGCGGCTTGCCGCTTGCCGGTGCGCAGAGCGTCATCGAGCTTCCGGATCAACTCGGCGACCCGGGCTTTGAGTTCGACGACACGCTGGAGGAGTTCCCGGCAGCCGGGACGCGAGGGCTCGTCCATCCCGCCATCGTAGGGATGTGGGAGGCGAGGTTCTGCGCCGAGCCACGGTCCGCGCTCCGACCCGGCTAATCTTGTACCTCAGGTGTGGCGGAACACTAGTACTACAGCGCCGGTTTTCTTTTTCTTCTGCGCCGAGCTAATTTGGCCCGGCGTTTTCGATGACTTTCGGCGGCTCGGCGGTTCCGCTGGCGCCGCCAGTCCGACCAGCGAATGATCTCGGCCTCATCCCACGTGCGCCGATCCAGTCGGTACACGAGTACGGCCCGCACCTCGGGCACCGTCAGACCGGGACTTTTTTCCCCCGGACCGGTCCCGCTGACGGGCCCGCCCACCCAACCCCGGGTCTCGTACTCGTCCAACCCGCACTCGCCCTTGCCGCTCTGGACGTCCTGCTCGATCGCCCACCGCTTCGACCGAACCGAAGCCAACTCCGCCAGCGGCACCTCGGCCGGGGCATTGGTCCGGTGGTACTTCAGGTCCGGTTCTTGACCCAATGACCGACGCACCAGCAACCGCTCCGGCCCGCTCGGTTGCCCCTCCTCGCTGAACCACACCTTCAGCTGAGCGTACTCGTACACCAGCGGCCCCTGGCTCCCTCGCGCCACCGTCACCCGCCGCCACACGCTCGGTGGAAGACCGCCGGCCACCTCGTCCACCCGCACCGGCTTGGTCACCACCTTCGGTTTGGTCGTCGCCCGACCCCGTGAAGGCTTGTGCCCCGGCGGAAGCACCTCCGGTCGGCCGGTCCACACCCGCGCGTCGGCCGACGAGTCCAACACGTACCACTTCTCCAACGCCCGGATGCCCGGGCAGAAACTCGGGCTGTCCCCGTACACGCTGTCGCCCGTCACCCACCGAAACGGCAACCCGGACGCGACCGCATCGGCCGCCATCGCCAGGGCCAACTCGGGCTTGGTGCGGAAGATCACACCCTCGGGCACGCCGGCCGCTTGCCGCCTCGGCCGGTCGTCGATCCACTCCCGGGGCACGAACAGGCGGCGGTCCAGGAGGGTATGTCCCTTGGTCGCGTGGTACCCGAGGAACACGCCGACCGGACAGTTCTCGACCCGGCCGAGTGTGCCCGAGTACTGTCGCTTGACCCCGACCGACGTGGTCCCCTTCTCGGGAAAGCCGGTCTCGTCCACGATCACCACGGCCTCTTGATCGCCCCACTCGTCGGCCACCTGTTGGCGCAACTCGCCGAGCAGTGCGTCGCCGCTCCAGGGCGCGTTGGTGACGAACGTCTGGAGCGAGCGGACCACGCACCCGTCGATCGCTTCGGCGATGTTCTCGACGCTCCGCCGGTCCCCGCCCAGGAGCAACCCCTGGACGAACCGCCGGCCGTGGCCCTGAGCCTCAGGACGCCCGAACAGCGGCGCGTAGCGGCCCAGGAACGACTCCAACTCCGGCTTCAGACGGCGCAGTTCCTTGAGATCCATGTCCGCCCCCGGTCGGTGTTGCCCCGACCGGATTTATACCCAACGTACCGTAAGCGTAAAGAGTTACGGCAACCGGCGCTGTAGTACTAGCCTCAGCTACTTCCAGACCGTTCGGAGCAAGGTCAAGAGCATCATCCACGGACGACCCAAGCGGAAGACCAAATGAGGCAGTCACGGTGGGTTCATGTATTAGGTCGGGGGTAGTCGATCCACTCGGCGGACAGGTCGAGCGCGGAGAGGGGCAGGGTACCGCAGTCTTCGTTGCCGAACCCGCAGTTGATCCCGAGCAGGATCATCGCCTTGAGCGCGAGGCTCGGCGCCACGGTCCGTTCCCCATCGTCGGTCTTCACCGTTGCGCCGTTGACGAGCTTGCGCACCTCGTCGGCGTCGAACATCCGCTTGCCCTTCTTCGCCCGCTCGACGGCGAGCACCTTCGCCGACGGGGGCGCGAAGTCGGGGCCGAAGCGGACCGGCGCGGCCAGCAGCTCGGAATCGTAGCCGTACTTGAAGACGCCGCGCACCTGCTGGATGTAGTTCTTGAGCCGCACCGGCCCCCACGGCTTCGCCGCCGGCGTCTTCGCGCGTCCCGCGGCCCGCGTGGAGCGTGCCCTTCTGCTCCTCGTACTTCTTGAGCGCGCCGTCGGGGTCGTCCCACTTGCCGGAGTCGTGGAGCTTGCCGCGGATCTTCTTGGCCCACACGCCGGCCGCGTGGGCGAAGAGCGGGAACTGCGGGTGCGGCTCGTTCGGCTTCTCCGTCTTGTGCGCGAACCGTGAGCCTGTAGAATCGCTCTTGGATGTTGGCGGCCGTACTGCCGAACCGGCGGCGGGGCGGCGTTCCGCTCGCGTAGCTCAGTGGTAGAGCAGCGGTTTTGTAAACCGCTGGTCGTGGGTTCAACTCCCTCCGCGAGCTTTTCGATCGTGCGTCCGGGTCATACAACGAAAAGGACGGAAGACGGCGATTCGCGGGTAGGTGGCAGAGCGGTCAATTGCACCAGACTGTAAATCTGGCCTCTTCGGAGTTCGGGGGTTCGAATCCCTCCCTACCCACTGGTTCGATTTTCGATTGCCGATTTGTGATTGATGATTGAAAGGCAAGAGCCCGGCTCGCATTGGTCGAAAATCATCAGCCGAAAATCGTCAGTCGAAAATCGCAAATCGACGCGCGGGTGTAGCTCAGTGGTAGAGCTCTTGCCTTCCAAGCAAGATGTCGTGGGTTCAAATCCCATCGCCCGCTCTGGCCGGTGCCGTCCGCCCCTCGTATGACTGGCAGAGCCGTCGCCCGGGCGCCCGGCCGGAGCGGACCGCCGGTTTTGCTGCTGTAGCTCAGTTGGTAGAGCACCTCCTTGGTAAGGAGGAGGTCATGGGTTCAAGTCCCATCAGCAGCTCTCGGATCGGACGGGCCGGGCACACCGGCCGGGCCGAGCCCACATCCCACACCCCACCCCTCGATGACGCGATGATCGCGGGGCGCGGGTCGGACGACACGGCGGTCGGGGGTAGAGCGGGTTTTTGCGGGTCCGGCGGATCCAACGAGCGGGGCTTCCGGACGGCCGGGGTCCAAAAACCACTGGTGTAACTGCCAACAGCCGAGGAGTGAGGAGCGATGGCTAAGGAGACTTTCACGCGGACCAAGCCGCACGTCAACGTCGGGACCATCGGTCACATCGACCACGGCAAGACGACGACGACCGCGGCCATCATGGCCCGCAACGCGCACCTGAACAAGCTGAAGGAGTTCAAGACCTACGCCGAAATCGCCAAGGGTGGCATCGTCCGCGACGCGAACAAGACCGTTACCATCGCGGTGTCGCACGTCGAATACGAGTCCAACGACCGCACCTACGCCAACGCCGGTGCGCTGCCCTACAAGGATCTGCTCGACTACCCGGCCCTGGACAAGATCGACTACAGCCAGACCATCAAGGGGCGCCACTACGCCCACATCGACTGCCCCGGTCACGCCGACTACATCAAGAACATGATCACCGGCGCCGCCCAGATGGACGCCGCCATCCTCGTCGTCGCCGCCGACGACGGCCCGATGCCGCAGACCCGCGAGCACATCCTGCTCGCCAAGCAGGTCGGCGTGCCGAACATCGTCGTGTACCTCAACAAGTGCGACAAGGCGGACCCCGAACTCATTCCGCTCGTCGTGATGGAGCTCCGCGACCTGCTCAACAAGTACGAGTTCAAGGGCGACGACATTCCCATCGTGTTCGGCCGCTCGAAGGAGGCCCTGGAGAATCCGTCCACCGATAACCCCGGCTCGCTTTCGATCGACGCGCTCATGTTCGCGCTGGACACGTACGTCCCGCTGCCGCAGCGCGAAGAGGACAAGCCGTTCCTCATGTCGGTGGAAGACGTGTTCTCGATCAAGGGCCGCGGCACCGTCGCCACCGGGCGCGTCGAGCGCGGCACCGCCAAGGTCGGTGACGAAGTCGAGATCATCGGGCTCCGCAAGGACAACGTCAAGACGGTCATCACCGGTATCGAAATGTTCCAGAAGACCCTGGACAAGGCGATCGCCGGCGACAACGTCGGGGCGCTGCTCCGCGGTATCGAAAAGGACGGGATCGAGCGCGGCCAGGTCATCGCCAAGCCGGGCAGCATCACCCCGCACACCAAGTTCGAGGCCAACATCTACGTGCTGTCGAAGGACGAGGGCGGCCGGCACACCCCGTTCTTCAAGGGGTACAAGCCGCAGTTCTACTTCCGCACGACGGACGTGACCGGCTCGATCGCGCTGCCCCCGGACGTCGAAATGTGCATGCCCGGCGACAACGTGAAGATCACCGTCGAGCTGATGGAGGGCATGCCGGTCGCCATGGACGAGGGGCTGCGGTTCGCCATCCGCGAGGGCGGCAAGACCGTCGGCTCCGGCGTCGTGACGAAGATCATCGCCTGATCGGGTGTTCAGTTTTCAGTGTCCAGTTTTCGGTGCAGAGCGAGCGAGAACGGGCGGGCGTTCTGTCCCCTCTGTTCTGGCCGAACACCGAAGGCTGAACACTGAAAGCTACCGAACGAGCGTAGCTCAACGGTAGAGCAACGGTTTCCAAAACCGTCGGTTGGGGGTTCAAATCCCTCCGCTCGTGCTGTCGCGGTGGAGCCGTTCGGGCCGGGTTCCGAAGGGCGAAGCCGAGCGAAATGGCGATCCGGTCGGCTCCCCGCGCCACCCACGCAACACGCCGCAACACACCGCCGGCCGCCGAACTCGGGTCCGTCCCGGTTCCGCGGCCACTTCGCTCGTTACAGGACGCAGCCCACGCCGCAGCGGCGACCTGCTGCCACGCGACGGAGCCCGCCGAGGAGTACCGCGACGGGCCGCACACGACGGATGGAGAGGACGAGGTATGGCCACCGCCGTTGAACCCAGTTCCGCGCCCCGCGCCCCGGGCCAGACGCTCGGCCTGCCGATCGCCAGTCTCCTCGGTGCGGTCTACGTGCTGGCGGCGCTGGCCGTCGCCCTCTTCGTGGTACCCATGCTCTGGCCGGACGGCGGCGAGGCCGACGCGACCGACGCCGGTCGCGCGGCCCACTGTTGCCTGCAACTGGCGGTGCTGGTCGGGCTGTTCTGGTTCGGGAGTCGGATCGCCGGTGACGCCGTCGGCGTCCGCGGCGGTAGCACCCTCGTCGCCCTCGTCCTGATCGCGATCTTCTTTATCGCCCGAACGTTCGCGCTCAACATCGAGGGCGGGGTCGGACAGATGATCGCGGCGGGTGTCGCGGTCGGGTTGGGTGCCCTCGCCTTCCGCTTCTTCACCGGCCGCACCGGCGCGAACTGGATGGTGGCTCTTGAAGAGCAGGGGTGGTTCTCGCTGGCGCAGTACAAGCGGTCGCTCGGGCTGCGAGTCCGGCGGCTGACGATCCTGGGGATTCTGATCGTCGGCGGCAGCGGGCTGTATTCGATGTCGTCCCAGGGCGCCGTGCCGGCCAAGTGGGTGCTCCAGGTCCCGTTCTTCGACGTCGGCGCCGTTACCGTCAGCAACGAGGCGAACGTTCTGGTCCCGGCGCTGCTCGGGTTGCTCGCCTTCTGGGTCGCGTTCCGTGCGGCGAACGTGCCCAACTTCGCCGAGTTCCTCATCGCCACCGAGGCGGAGATGAACAAGGTGTCGTGGTCCACGCGCAAGCGGCTCATGCAGGACACCGTCGTGGTGCTGCTCACCACGCTCATCATGACCCTCTTCCTCCTGGCGGTGGACCTGTTCTGGGGCTGGCTGTTGAGTCGGCAGACGGTCGGCGTGCTGCCCGCCCGCACCACGTCCCCGGACAAGGCCGGCCAGGTGAAGGAAGCGAAGTGGTAACGCGGGAACCCACGAGGCGGCCGACGGCCGATCTCCCATGAGTGACAGCGACGAGACCCCTGCCGATACCGCGACCGCCCCGCCCGAGGCCGAGACGCCCGCCCCCGAGGCCGCCGTGCCGGAGGCCGAGGCGAGCGTCGAGGCCGTGACCGCGCCCGACCCCGAACACGCCCCCGAGCCGGAACCGGCTCCGCCGCCCGAGACCGCAGAGGTCGCCGCTGCGGTCTCTCAGTTGGACGAACAAGAGCACGCGGGGTCCGAAGGGGCGGCCGCCGAGGCCGAGGCGCTCGTTCCGGTTCACGAGGAGGCGCCGGCCGAACGACCCGCGGCTGATGAGAAGGCGGAAGAGCCGGCCAAGCCGAAACGGTCGAAGGCGGCCAAGGCGAAGGTCGCTGCCGAAACGACCGAGCCGGCCGAGCCGATCGGCACCGTAACGCCCGCCGAGGAGCCGGCGGAGGGCGAGCCGAAGCCCGAGAGCAAGAAGAAGTGGTACGCGGTCAAGGTGCAGAGCGGCCGCGAGGACACGATCAAGTCCGCGATCCTGCGCAAGGTGGCGATCGAGGGGCTGGAGGAGTACTTCGGCGGGATCGAGATCCCGGTCGAAGAGGAGATCGTCAAGAAGCAGGTGCGGGTCAAGGACAAGAAGACCGGCGAGTACACGACCCAGGAGCGGAAGGTCACCAAGAAGAAGAAGAAGTTCCACGGCTACATCTTCGCCAACGTCGAGTTCAACGATCGCATTCTGTACCTGTTCCGCGAGACGCCCGGCGTCGGCGACTTCCTGAACGTCCGCGGCTCGCCCGGCAACCCGATCGCCGAGCCGATGCCCGAGCACGAGGTCCAGGCGATGCTCACCGGCGTCAGCTCCAAGCCCGGGCCGAAGGGTAAGGTAAAGGTAAGGCTCGACTTCGAGAAGGGCGACCGGGTCCGCATCCGCGAAGGACCGTTCGCCAACTCCGAGGGCGAGGTGAAGGTCATCACCGAGCCGAAGGACCCGACCGACTCGCCGAAGATCACCGTGGTCGTCACGCTCTGGGGGCGCCCCGTGGACGTCGACCTCGATCACTGGCAGGTCGAGAAGGTGTAATACGATCGTTCGGGCGTTCCCGGCCACGGCGCGCACGCTCGTCGGTGGCCGGCCGTCGCGCGCGGCCCTATAAAGAACAGTCTTCAACTGAACATCCGCTCCAGGTGCAGAAATGGCGAAGCAGGTGACCGCTCAGGTCAAACTCCAGTGTCCGGGCGGCTCGGCCACGCCGGCGCCGCCGGTCGGCCCGGCTCTTGGTGCCCACGGCGTCAACATCGGCCAGTTCGTAAAGCAGTTCAACGACAAGACCAGCAAGCCCGAGATGAAGGGCCTGATGCTGCCGGTGGTCATCACCGTGTACTCCGACCGCAGCTTCGAGTTCAAAATCAAGTCGCCGCCGGCCGCGATCCTTCTGAAACTGGCCGCGAAGATCCCGCACGCGAAGAAGGCCGGCAAGGAGGTCATCCCCGCCGACGCGAAGAAGGGCGGCAAGTACAAGGGCTTCTCGGTCACCAAGAAGCAGGTGAAGGAGATCGCCACCCAGAAGCAGGCCGACCTGAACGCCCGCGACGTGGATCACGCCTCGCGCATCATCGAGGGCACCGCCCGCTCCGGATTCGTGAAGTGGTGTCAAGTGAAAAATCGGCGCGTTCTGTTGTCGACACTCGCTCCGTGTTGTAATCGTAATCTTCTCACACACCGCCGCGGCCCTTTTGGCACAAGGCGGGAGGGGTCGTAGTCGCACCCGCGCCGCTTCGGCGAACGCCCCGCGACGAACCCCGTTACCGAGAGGTCGTTTCGTCATGGCCAAAGAGAAAGAACCGAAGGACAAGGACGAGAAGAAGGGCGAGAAGACGCTGACGTTC
>JAFKJJ010000505.1 GCA_017306025.1 Planctomycetota bacterium | reverse complement strand
GTCCGCAAGCTCGACCTCGAATACGCCCGGCTCGGGGCGGGCGAGCGGGTCGCGGTCGAGGCGGACTGGAAGTGGCGGGTCGGGCTGCTCGGCCGGCAGGTCTTGATCGAGCACCCCGGCGGGGATACAACCGCCGGCCGGCTCCGCGACATGGCGTTCGACGGGCTGGAAGTCGAGGACGCGGGCGGGTTCGTTCGTGTGGTCGCACCAGAATCCGTTTCGCACATCCGCCCTCAGGTGTGACGCAATCTGAGGTGCAACGGCAAGAATTTCTGCGCCAGGGCGCTTTCTGCTACAACATTAACGCTTCCTCTCCGCACTCGCCGGGAGCCGCCATGGCGGTTTCGACCGACCTCATTGTTTCCGTGTCCGGGATTCGCGGCATCGTCGGCTCGGGCCTCACGGCCGAGGCGGCCGCCCGGTTCGCCGCCGCCTACGGCTCCACGGTCGCCGGCAAGCGCGTCATCCTGTCGCGCGACGGGCGCCCGAGCGGCGAAATGCTCCGGCACGCGGTCCTGGCGGGGCTGCTCGGCGCCGGCTGCACGGTCGAGGACATCGGCATCGCGCCGACCCCGACGTGCGGGTTCGTCGTCCGTCAGTCGGGCGCGGCCGGGGCGATCCAGATCACCGCGAGCCACAACCCGGCGCCCTGGAACGGGCTGAAGATGTTCGGCCCCGACGGCGCGGTGCTCCCGGCCGAAACCGGGGCGGTCATCCGCGGGCTCTACGAATCGGGCGACTTTCAACGGAGCAAGTGGGACGGGATCGGCCGCACCCTGGTTCCGCCGGACGCCGAGAGCGAGCACGCGCGGGCGGTGCTGGACCTCGTCAGCGTTGCGGCGGTGGCGGGGAACCGGTTCCGCGTGTTCCTCGACGCGAACGCCGGTGCCGGCGGCCCGCTCGGCACACGGCTGCTCGCCGACCTCGGGTGCGACACGATCCAGTTCGCCTGCGAGCCGACCGGGCAGTTCGTACACGAGCCCGAACCGACTCCCGCGCACCTCGCCGACGTCGCGCCGTGGGTGAAGCAGCACGAGTGCGCGATCGGGTTCGTGCTCGACCCCGATTCCGACCGGCTCGCGCTCATCGACGAGACCGGGACGTGCGTGAGCGAGGAGTGTACGCTCGCGCTCGCGGTGAAGTACCGGCTGCGGCACCAGCCCGGTCCGGTGGCCGTGAACATGTCCACGTCGCGCATGAACGAGGACGTGGCGGCCGCGGCCGGGTGCCCGTGCTACCGCTCGGCGGTCGGCGAGGCGAACGTGGTCGGCCTGATGCGCGCGCGGAACGCGGTGATCGGCGGAGAGGGCAACGGCGGCGTCATCGACCCACGGGTCGGCTGGGTGCGCGACCCGTTCGTCGGGATGGCGTTCGTGCTCAGCCTGATGGCCGAGGAGCGCAAACCGTTCTCGCAGCTCGTCGCCGAACTGCCGCAATACGCCATGCTGAAAACGAAATTCGCCGTCCCGCGGGAGAAGCTGCCGGCCGCGTTCGCGGCGCTGGAAGCGCGCTGGAAGGACGCGCGCGTCAATCGCGACGACGGGCTGCGGCTCGACGGCGCGGACTGGTGGCTCCACATCCGCGGGAGCAACACTGAGCCGGTCGTGCGCGTGATCGCCGAGGCCCCGACCGCGGAGCGCGCGGAGGAACTGTGCCGCGAGGCCGGCGCGGTCGTCACCGGCTGAAACTTTTCGAGCCCGCTGCCCTCCAACACGTCGGAAACGGAGACGGCCCGTGCGTCCGCCTTGAGGCGCGGGTCTGAAAGGTCCTGGTCCGCCTTGACGGAACGTGTCCGCCTGTCGAAAATGCAGGGTAAGACTCCCGCTCAATCCGACCCGCCCCACAGGCCGCGCGGAGTTCCCGCGGGCCGTCTCTGCCGATTCCGGGACCTCAAACATGGCCTTTTCACGCCAGCGATTCCCGCACACACTCTCGGCCGCGCTCGCCGCGTGCGTGGCGCTCGCGCCGGCCGGGTGCGGCGGCGGTGAAGGCATCAGCAAGTACGAGGTACCGAAAACGACCGAACCCGCCCGCGCCGCGCGGTCGGCGGAGGGTGGCGAATACCGCATCCTGGGCGGTATGTTCCCGGCCGACGACCCGGAATGGTTCTTCAAGCTCGCGGGACCGGCCGAGGCGCTCAACGCCTACGAGGCGGGCTTCGATCAGCTCCTCGCGTCCGTGACGCTCGCGGGCGGCCAGCCGGACTTCACCCCGCCGGAGGGCTGGAAGCGCGGTCCCGGTCGGGCCGGCATTGTCGTGGCGACGATCCGAACGCCCGACGGCAAGTACGAGGTCACGGTCACCTCGTCGCGCGGCGGCGTGCAGGAGAACCTCCGCCGCTGGGCGGCCGATCAACTCGGCGGTACCTTCGGCCCGGCCGACGTACCAAAGGTCACGCGGCCGGTCGACGCGAAGGGCATCAAGGGGTTGAAGGCCGACCTGCGCGGCCCCAACAACCCGGCGGCCAAGGGCGGCCCGTTCATGGGCGGTCGGCGATAGTAACTCCCCTCTCCCCGTACCCGCGGCCGCATTTCCGAGGACCCCGCGATGAGCACGACCGCACCGCACAAGCCGGGCGAATTCGGAGAACCGCCGGCCCGCACCGGGATCGAGCGCGGCCCCGGCTACTACATCGGAAAGGGGCTCAAGGCGCTCGCGTCCTTGCAGCTCACGGTCGTGCTGTTCGCGCTGGGCATCCTGCTCATCTTTTTCGGCACCCTCGCGCAACTCGACTTCGGCATCTGGACCGTCGTCGACAAGTACTTCTGGTCGTGGGTCGTCCACGTCCCCTTCGACCTGCTCGCCAAGTTCCTCAACGTGTTCTGGAAGGAACAGTTCCCGGACGGCACGCACTGGTCCGGCACGTTCCCCTTCCCGGCCGGGAAGCTGCTCGGCGGGTTGATGCTCGTGAACCTCCTGGCGGCGCACGCGGTCCGGTTCCGCCTGACGTGGAAGCGCGCGGGCGTGTTCCTGATCCACGGCGGCCTGCTCCTCTTGTTCGTCGGCGAGTTCGTCACCCGCGAGTACGCCGTCGAACAACAGATGGTGATCGACGAGGGGAGTTCGGCCGACTACGCGCAGGACATCCGCCACGTCGAATACGTGTTCGTCGACAAGTCCGCCCCGAACGTCGACACCGTCGTCGCCATCCCGGAGAACGTGCTGCGGCGCCCGAACGGGCGCCTCACCGACCCGAACCTGCCGGTCGACGTCGAGGTCGTCGGCGACTTCATGGTCAACGCGGCACTGAAGGAGCCGCAGCCCGGACAAAAGCCCGCGGCCGACCACGGGGTCGGCGCGGCGATGGTCGTCACCCCGCAGCCCGAGGTGTCGGGCCTCGACGACAAGAAGATGAACTTCCCCGCGGTGCTCCTCAGGTTCTACAAGAAGGGGACCGACGAGTCGCTGGGCACCTACCTGGCGTCGCTCTACGTGTTCCGGCTCGGCGGCTTCGACACGGTGGAGGTGGACGGCAAGAAGTACGAAGCGGTGCTGCGGTTCAAGCGGTACTACAAGCCGTACCGCATCCACCTCGACAAGTTCCGGTTCGACCGCTACGTCGGCACGAGCAAGGCGAAGAACTTCTCCAGCGACGTCCGGCTGTTCGAGCCCGGCAACCCCGATCCGGTCCGCACGCAGCGGATCGCGATGAACGAGCCGATGCGCTACGGCGGCGAGACGTTCTACCAACAGGGGTTCGACGATACGACCGAAAAAACGACCATCCTCCAGGTCGTGAAGAACCCGGGCTGGCTGTTGCCGTACGTCTCGTGCGTCGTGGTGGGGTTGGGGCTGGCCCTGCACTTCGGCATCTATCTGGTCCAGTTCCTCCGCCGCGGCCAGCCCGCGCGCCTGGTCGACGCGGCGGCCCCCACAACCGAGGCGCCCGAATCGCCCGGGACCACGGCGCCGGCATCGTCGTGGGGCGTGCGGTACCTGCCGTGGATCTGTGCCGGCGTGGCGGTGCTCTACCTGGGGTCGGTGCTCAGCCGAATGAACCCGCCGAAGGAGCCGGTGGACTTCGACGCGGCCGACCGGATGCCGGTGGTGGAGGGCGGGCGCGCCAAGCCGCTCGACACGCTCGCCCGCGTCAACCTGCGGATCATCAGCGGGCGCGAGGAGGTCGAGGACGGGGCGGGTAAGAAGGTGTCCGCGATCCAGTGGTACCTGGAGACGATCTCGCGCGGCGGCCCGAGCGAGCACGGGCCGGTGTGGAAGTACAAACTCGTCCGCGTCGACAACGAGCAGGTGCTGCAAGAGCTCGAACTCAAGCCGGTCGAGGGGCTCCGCTACTCGTTGGAGGAGCTCTGGCCGAAGCGCGACAAGATCATCACCCGCGGCCTGAGCGCCAAGAAGAAGGAAGACGCGAAGCAGAAGCTCGACCAGACGGAGGTCAAGTTCAAGGAGCTGTACGAACGGCTCGGCCGGGTCATGGACCTGGCCGCGTCGGGCGGACCGCAACTTCCCCCGCACCAGTACCCGGCCGAGATCGCCGAGGCCCTGCGCCGCGGGGGGGCGTTCGGGAACAACCCGGCCCCACAGGCCGAAGAGGAAAAGTGGGTCGCGGTCCGCGACTACCGCGCGACCGCGATGCGCGAGAGCACGATCTCCGGCATGCTCGCGGCGCAGGCGAAAGTGCTGCCGCTGATCGAGAACCTCACCCCGGCGAACGAGGCCAAGGTGCTCCGCACGCTGGGCGTGCGGCTGGACGAGAAGAAGCCCGAGGAGCGCGCGCAGCTGCGCGAGCGCCTCGTCACCTTCTTCAAGGCCGACCCGCGGACCCTCGACGGGGAGATGCGCACGCTCTGGTTCGACGCCGCGCTCGATCTGGTGTCCGAGGGCGAGGCGAGCGCGATCCGGGCCGGAATGCGGGAGCAGTACCGGAAGTGGCTCGCGGCGCACCCGGCGGCCGCGGCCTGGGAAGACCTGATCGACGCGTACCGCGACGACAAGCCCGCCGAGTTCTCCCGGGCGATCGGCGCCTGGCGCGCCGCGCTGGCGGGGTCCGTCACGGACCAGGAGCTGTCCCGCACGCGCGTCGAACTGGTGCTCAACCGGTTCGCCCCGTTCTACCAGTGTACCGGGCTGTACGTGCTGGCGTTCGTCCTCGCGGTGGTCGGGTTCACACAACAGGCCGCACAGCGCCCGCACTGGGCCGGTGCGCTGCGGCGGAGCGCCACCTGCGTCCTCGTGAGTGCGTTCGCCGTCCACACCGCGGCGCTGTTCGCCCGCATGTACATCATGGACCGGCCGCTCGTGTTCGTGACCAACCTGTACGCGTCGGCGGTCTTCATCGGATGGGGGTGCGTGGCCCTGTGCCTGGCGCTCGAACGGATCTTCCCGCTGGGGATCGGCAACGTGCTCGCGGCGATACTCGGCCTGGCGACCACCATCGTCGCGCACAACCTGGCCGTCGACGACACCATGGAAATGGTCGTCGCGGTGCTGGACACGAACTTCTGGCTCGCGACCCACGTCACCACGATCACCCTCGGCTACACCGCGACCTTCGTCGCCGGGTTCCTGGGGGCGCTCTACGTGCTCCAGTTGCTCGGCGCGGTGGTCCGCGACTCGTTCCGGAGCACGGGCGAGCCGACGGTGGGCGACCTGCTCGCGTTCGGCGCCGCGACGACCGGGTCGGTGGCGATCCCGCTGTTCATGCTGTGGTTCCTCACGACGGCGCTGGACAAGTACGCGGTCGTGCCGTCGTTCCTCCTGTGGACGCTCTTCGGCGTAACGCTGGCGGTCGGCGTACTGTACGCGATCGGCCTCATGCTCCTTCGCATTTCAACGGAGGGCGTGGACGCGCAGGGCCAGCCGCTGGCCGGCCGCGTGCCGGGCCTGGCGCGGCCGCTGGTGGCGCTGGCGCTGACGCCGGACCGCGGGAAGGTGTTCGGCCAGATGGTCTACGGGGTGGTGTGCTTCGCAACGCTCCTGAGCTTCGTGGGCACCGTGCTGGGCGGCATCTGGGCGGACCAGTCGTGGGGCCGGTTCTGGGGCTGGGACCCGAAGGAGGTCTGGGCGCTCATCACGCTGCTGGTCTACCTCGTGCCGCTGCACGGGCGGTTCGCCGGCTGGGTGAGCACGTTCGGCCTGGTCTTCTGGTCGGTGGCGTGCTTCCTGTCGGTCGTCATGGCGTGGTACGGCGTGAACTTCGTGCTGGGCGTGGGCCTGCACAGCTACGGGTTCGTGGAGGGCGGCTCGCAGGGGGCGATGGGGGTGATCCTCTGCTCCGTCATGTCCCTGCCGCTGGGCGCGTGGTGGCGTCGCAAGCTGGCGAGCCTCCGCCCGGCCGAGCCGGTCGCCTGACGAAGACGACGACCGCCGGGCCCTCGGGGGCGGCCGACGCCCCCGAGGGCCTCTCCGCCACATCCTTCGCGAAGTCGATCCACGCGGCGAGGTCGAGCCCCAGCAATTCGGGCCCGGCCTCGCCGCGGGCCGTTTCGAAGTGCCCCGCCGCGCGGGCGGCCAGCGACCGCACGCCCCCCGGCCGCCCCTGCCGGACCTTCACCCCGGCCGCGGCCAGCTTGATGAGGCCCTTCAGGACGTCGGCGATCGGCCCCTTGCGGCCGTGGGCGTGCCAGAGCGCCTCCCAGGACTCGTGCGCCTCCCAGTAGAACCCGGCGTCGAAGAGGTCGAAGCCGCGGAGGTAGGCGTCGGACGTGCGCCAGGAGTCGCCGACGATCGGCGGGACGGCCGCGAGGCCGGGGTCGTGCCTCGGCCGGGGCCGACGGCCGCCGGGGACGTAGGTGGAGGACGGGAGGGGCCGGGGCTGGTATGCTCGGTTCGTCCCCATCGTCCCGCCTCGGCCCCGGAGCGTCCCGCCCGATGTCTCAAGCGCCCGTCGTCGTGATCAACGCCGTGGGGATGACCCGCCGGCTCCTCGACCATGCCCCCCGCCTCCGCGCCCTGGCCGACGCCGGCTGGGCCCGGCCGTTGGAGGAGGTGCAGCCGGCCGTCACCTGCACGGCGCAGGCCAGCCTGCTGACGGGGAAGCTGCCGCAAGAGCACGGGATCGTCGCCAACGGCTGGCTGTTCCGCGACACCCGCGAGGTCCGATTCTGGCAGCAGTCGAGCGCGCTGGTCCAGGCCGAAACGATCGAGACGACGTTGCGGCGCATCGGCCGCGGGCGCGGGCGGCCGTTCAAGGTCGCCAAGCTGTTCTGGTGGTTCAACCAGGGGGCCGACGTCGACCTGAGCGTCACGCCCAAGCCCTATTACGGGGCCGACGGCAACAAGGTCTTCGGCATCGCCGGCACGCCCGACGGCCTATGCGAGCGCCTGGAATCGCGCCTGGGGAAGTTCCCGTTCCACACCTTCTGGGGCCCGAACGCCGGCCTCCC
>JAFKJJ010000504.1 GCA_017306025.1 Planctomycetota bacterium | reverse complement strand
GCGACGAGTGCCTCCGGGCGCGGTTGTAGAACGCCTCGATGTACTCGAAGATATTCGCTTTCGCCTCTGCTCGTGTGGTGTAATCCTCGCCGTGAACCACCTCCTTACTTGAGGCCGGCGAAGGAGTTCTCCATCGGCACGTTGTCCCGGCACTCACCCCGTCGGTTCATACCGCATGTGATCCGCTCCTCGGCGAGCCGCCGGTAGTGCTCGCTGGCGTACGGGCACCCGGCAGGTGTAGGCGGTAGTGCCGAAGCACCCGCTGTAACCGACCGGGGGCGCGTTCGCTTTCCGGGGTATGCGGCGTCCCCGATGCGATCCCGGCTGTTGAGTGGGGTCTCGGCCACCGGAGACGCAATCGCGGAGACACAATCGGGCACCGAGCCGACCCCGCGGTCGATGCCCGGGGAGCGTATCACCAGTGGTTCGGCAGCTTCTCGCTGCGGAGCCACGCGGTGTACCACAGGTCGAGCGTCAGTTGCGCCCCGGCCCGCACGCGGGCCAGGATGAACGCCCGGCTCTCGTCGGTGGGCTTATCGAAGGCGCCGGCCGCGTCGAACTCGTAGCACTTCTCGATGTGCGTGTGCGACCCCGCGATGAACTTGTTTACGTGCTCCCACACGTTGTCGATCTTCTTGGCTTCCAGCCCGCGGCACACCTCCTCCGGCGTGATCTTGTTCTTCTCCGGAAACCCGTCGATCTTCGCGTGAATGCCCTTCTGCTTCACGGTGCCGTCCGGTTGGTTCCGGCCGTCGAAGTCGCGGGTGGTGTGTAGCGGCATCGCGGCGTCGCCGGTGTAGTGCGCCAGCACGCCCCCGTGAACCAGGCACTTCATCGGAACCGACGTGTTCGTCGGCGCCTTGCGGTAGTCGGAGAACCCGACCACCAACTTCTCGTAGTTCTCCATGATCGCGTACGGCAGCATCCCGACCTTGTTCGGCTCCTTCTTCAACTCCGTATAGACCATCTTCAGCGCGTCGTAACGGTGGGTGCCCGGCAGCTTCTTGCCGTCGAGGTCCTCGGTATCGAGGAAATGGTTACCCTCTTCCTCGCGGCGCAGAAACGTCATCTCGCGGTTCTTCCAGCGGTCCGGGTCCACGGAGAAGTGGGCCAGGTGCTTGCCGCCGTCACGGAAGAACGCCGGCACGTCGTTCGGGAGCCGCGCCGCGGCCGCCTCCGCGACCGTCTCGTGTCCCCCGGACCACCACCCCGTCGCAAAGCTGCCCAGCAGACCGCCCGCGGCCGTCACCGCGATCAGAACCGCCATCGCGCGCCGATTCATGTGTGCCCCCTGGTCTTGGGCGAGCCCCGCCCTGGTGGGCGGGGCTCGCGTCGGTGCCCCACACCACCGCCCTTGCGGGCGGGGTTCGCCCGGAAGTTACCCCAGCCGGTTATACTCCCCGGCTTATCACGTCGGGTGTGATTTCCCGGTGAAGGTGTTCAACCCGGCTCGCCCGGTCGGCCGATCGTAAGCGATGCCCGGCAGGATGTCGGGCGAGCGGATCACGGAGGGTCGGTAACATGCCGCGTGCGGCGTGGGTGGCGATGGCGCTTTTAGCGAGCGGGGGCGCGGACCTCGCGCTCGCCCAGCCGCTCGAACCGCTCGCGCCCGTCGGCGGGCCTCCTCTGGCTTCCACTCCCGTTACACCTTCCCGCAACATCGAACGACCGCCGCCGGTGCTCGGCGCGCCGGTCGCCGCCGCGGACGTCTCGCCCCCGGCGCGTGCCGTAATACCGTCGAGTTTCGTGGACACCCCGCGGCCGCAGCGCGCCGCCGCGTTCGGTGCGCCCCGCGCCGCCGACGCCGGAACTTCACCGGCGCCGGCCGCGGCCCCGGTGCCCGCGGCCGTCGTGGACGCGGCCGTGTCGCGGGTCGGTTACAAGGAGCCGCCGACCGACACGGTCAACGACTTCCTCGCGAAGCGGTCGGACCTCCGGGAGCGCGACCCGCGCGAGTCACGCGAGACCAGCACCGGGTGGCCGAAGGTCGACGTCTCGCGGTTCGGCGAGGGCTGGGGCGAGAAGTTCGGCCACGTGTTCGGCCAGCGCAACGGCGGGTGGTTCCGCAGCGACCACATGTTCGACGGGTTCATCTCGCCGGTCAGCAACCCGTTCCTCTTCGAAGACCCGCGGTCGCTCACCGAGGCGCGGCCGATCTTCATTTACCAGCAGATCCCGTCGAGCCAGCAGGACTTCCGCGGCGGGCACGTGTCGTTCTTCGGCGTGCAGGGGCGGGTGGCGTTCACCGACCGCTGGTCGTTGGTGGTGAACAAGTTCGGCGGAACCTGGCTGAGCCCGGGCTCAGCGTCGCCCTTCAACGACGGGTCGTCGTTCGCGGAACTGTGGCTGGGGCCGAAGTGGACGTTCTACCGCGGCGAGGAGACCGGTTCGGTCGCCGCGGGCGGGGTGCAGTTCCAGATCCCGACCGGGGGGCACAGCGCGTTCCAGGACACCGGCACGCTGTCGCTGGCCCCGTACGTCAGCTACGGACAGAACTTCCTCCGCGACTTCCGCTGGGGCAGCTTCAACGTGCTGGCGAACACCGGCTATTCGTTCAGCGTCAACCACGACCGGAGCGACTATTACTGGTTGTCGGGCCACCTCGACTTCGACGTGGCCAACCTGCACCGGATCTACCCGTTGATGGAACTCAACTGGGTGCTGAACACGACCGACGGCCGGTCGACGCCGATCGGCGCGGAGGGCCGCGACCTGATCAACTTCGGCGGCCAAGCGAAGGGGACCGGGCTGTTGACGGCGGCGTTCGGCGGCCGGGGGAAGATCACCGAGAACGCGCAGTTGGGCGGGGCGTTCGAGATCCCGATCGCGGGGCGCAAGGACCTGTTCCGCTACCGGTTCACGGTCGACTTCATCTTGCGGTATTGAGCGCCGCACGCCGGGGCCCGCCCCTTGCGTCCCGGTCTGGCGCGGGTTAATCTGGCCTCACCAACCGAGCCGGGACGGGCGGTTACCCTCCCATTCCGGCTACCCAACGCGAGGCCCCGCATGTATCGGAAGCTGCCCCTGTTCGTGCTGGCGTGTCTCCTCGCCGTATCGGCCCGTGCGGCGGACGGGGACCGCGCCCCGGTGCCGCCGGCCGAAGAGGTCGAGAAGGCGACGAAGCTGGTCCGCGACCTGTTCAAGAGCGAGTACGCCAAGACCCAGCCGAAGGCCAAGGCGGCGCTGGCCGAGAAGCTGTTCAAACAGGCCGAGGAGACCAACGACGACCCGGTCGCCCGCTACGCCCTTTACCGCGAGTCGGCCGAACTGGCCGCCGCCGCCGGGGACGTGACCCTCACCCTGGAGGCCCTCGGCGCGATCCGCACCCGGTACAGCGGGGGCAAGTCGGAACAGGACGAGCCGGTACTCAAGGCGATCACCGCGAGGGCCCCGGCGGCGGACGCCCTGACCCTCGCCAATTACTTGATCCGCACCGTGGACGACGCGGTGGCGGCCGACGAACTGGAGCCGGCCGAGCGGCTGGCGGCGCTGGCCGTCACGGCCGCCAACCGGTCGAAGAACGTCCGCGCCTCGTCCGTCGCCGCCGCCCGGGTCAAGGAGGTGGAGGCGTTCAAGAAGGAATCGGCTCCGATCAAGGAGGCGCTGAAGACCCTTGAGAAGACCCCGACCAACGCGGCCGCGGCGCTGGTCGCCGGCAAGTACTACTGCTTCCAGCGCGGGGAGTGGGAGAAGGGGATCCCGCTATTCGTGGTGGGTAACGACGCGAAGCTGAAGGCCCTGGCCGAGAAGGAGGTCGAGGGGTCGAAGGAGGCGGCCGACCTGCTGGCGGTCGCCGACGGGTGGTACGAGGCCGGGACCGCCGCGCCCGCCCACCACAAGCGGGCGGCGCTCGGCCGCGCCTTCACCTTCTACGCCAAGGCGGCCCCGGATCTGACCGGGTTGAACCGCACCCGGGCGGACAAGCGGATCGAGGAACTGGAGCGGGTGGTCGAATCCCGGGGGCCCTACGACGACCTGTTCGCGGCCGTTCGGACCGCCGTCCGGGGCAAGGACGTCGAAGAACTCGCCCCGCTGGGCGGGATCTTCGGGCGGAAGGACTACCGCGAGAACGGGCCGAGCGGCGGGGTCCTGATCGGGTTCAACTACGGGCTCCGGAAGGTCAACAACCACGACGTCGTCGGGTACCTGCAGCCGATCTACATGACCCCGAACGGGGAGAAGCTCGGCGGCGCGTACGGGCGGGCGCCGGCCAAGCCGCTGGTCGCGAAGGCGAAGTCCGGGTACGCGGTCGGATCGCTCCAGATCACCGGCGGCGGGCTCCTGGAGAGTTACACGATCACGTTCATGCGGATCCAGGGGAAGACGCTGAACCCGGCCGACAAGTACGACTCGCCGTCGATGGGGCGGGAAATGGCATTCGGCGGGCGGACCGTCGGCGACGGCCGGCCGGTCATCGGGCTGCACGGCAAGCGCACCGACGGGGACGAAGACATCTGCACGATCGGCCTGATCGTCGCCGGCCCGAAGCCGGCGCCCCCGAAGAAGTAACCCGCGCCTGCGGGGCCTGTCGAACGCGAGCGGCCGGGGCAAGGTGCCCCGGCCGCGTTCGTTCCACCGCGCCTTCGCGGCTCACTCGCCCTTTGCCTTCTTCAACTCAGCGCCGAGCCAGTCCCGCATCGCGTCAAACTCGGCCGGCTTCTTCACGCGGAACGCGTCGTGCTCGGCCGAGTCTTCCGGCGGCATGTCGCGGTCCTCGTTGATCCGCTTCAAGAGGCGGGCGAGCACCTGCATCCGCTTCCGCGCGTCGGTGGAACGCGCCCACGCCTCGCGGCTGTCCTTGTCGTATGGGTCGAACGCCAGCATCGGGATCGGGCTGAACGCCGCCTTGGCCCCCTTCTGCACGTCGTGGCAGCGGACGCACGCCGTCGTCGCGACGATCGGCGCCTCCACATCCTCCTTGCCCGGCACCAGGGCGACGTTCGGCCCGCTCGCGTAGTCCTTTCGTTCCACACTCAGTTGTTCCGCGCCGTTCTCGCGCAGCACGACGTTGATCCCGGCCACGAACCGGTCCTTGAAGTCCTCGCGGTCGGGCAGTTGGGTCGCCATGACCACCGCGGTGAACTCCGGGCCGGAGAACACGTCGCGGGCGATCGTCGCGGCCGTCACCTTCGGTTTGCCGATCCGCTGCGCCGCGGTGGCCAGGAGGTCGGCGCAGAACTGTCGGTCGCCCTCGGTCAGCCCGATGACGCGGGCCAGTTGCTGCGCGCTGACCAGGCTCGACGGCTGGTTCACGGAACCGCTCGGGGGCGGCACGAACGCTTTCGGGTTGCTCGGCTGGTGCTTGCTCACCTGTTTCGTGTCGCCTTCGGCCCGCTTGGCGGCGTATTCGGACACCTGCTTGGTGTCGCCGGTCCACACGATCTTCAGGTTGGCCTGGAGCGTCGGGCCGCTGCCCCACCCCCCGCCGCCGCTCGCGGTCACGATGTTGACCAGCTTGCCCTGTGAGCCGGACGGGTTGAAGTCGATGAGGGTGCTGGAACTGGCCTTGTGGACCGCCATCGCCTTGGCGGCGAACGACGGGAACGAGTGGCTGAACTCGTTGTTGAGCGTGGCCCGCGCCGCGTGGTTGGTCTGCTCGATCGGGCCGGGGCTAACGATCGCACAGAGCAGGGTAATGAGCCCGCGGCGGGCGTCCGCGGCCGTGGTCATCAGCCGGAAGAACTCACGGTCGCGAACGCTGTCGGCCCCCAGGCGGACCGCCGCGTCCACCGCCGGCCCCTGCGGCACCAGGAGCGCCATGCCGTCGAACGCGGTGCCGGGGAGGTCACGGACGATGCCCTGCTCCAGCCCGGTGTCGAGGCGCCGCGGCTGGCCGATGCTGGTGGGCAGGCACAGCGCCCGGACCTGAACGTTCAGCGCCTGCGCCGCGGCCTCGCGCATGATGTCGTTGTGGGTGCTGTTCGACCACGGCCCCTGGCCGAGAATCGGTCCCTTGTTCTTGTGGCAACTGAAACACTTCACGCCGTCCACGACGCGGATCTGGGGCTCGACGTCGTCGCACTCGATGAACCCGAAGTCGAACCGCTTCTGGCGGCTGTTCCACGAGATGAACTCGAACGTTTTCACCTTGAGCTTGCCGCCCTCCTTCTCCATGTTGGCCGCGAGGTACAGCCGACCTTCGAGGTTGGGCTTGGTGAGTGAGCCCTTACTGATCGCGGTGAGTGCGGGGCCGTTGGGGGCGAAGTCGGTCGGGTCGACGCGGCCGTCCGGGAGCCGACCCCCGAGGCCGACCATGCTGGGCCGGTGGGTGATGACGACCCGCGGGTTGGTCAGTCCGGAATGCAGCGCGACGGCGGAGAAGTTGATCGGGAGCTGGACGAAGGTGCCGATCTTGTTGAGCGTCGCCATCATCTCGGCGCCGCTCCTGGGCACCTCGTTATTGTTGGCTTCGAGGACGACCCCGATGGCGGTTCCGGCGAAGATCGACTGAGGCGCCTCGCGGGTCTCGCCCGTGTCCGCGACGGGGGCCGGGGGTGCGGGCCGGTCCGCGGGGGTGGCGGGGGCCTGCGGCACGAGGACCGCGAGTCCCCCGAGCGCAACTGCTGTGAGAACCGCGAATTTCGCCTGTGCCGTCTTCATCGTGACGCCCTCGGGGCAGCGGGGCCAAAGATCGGTCTTCTGTACGTAAACGCGGACGTGGGGCAGGTGTTGGCGCCGGCGTGTGAATAGTGGGCGACGCGCGGCGCGTTCCGGCCGGTTGTAAAAACCATCTTACCGTGAGGAGATTGTGAAGCAAGCCGGAATGGCGCGCACTTCGCGGCGCGTGCAGGCATCGGTGAAGTTGGTGGGAAATGAGTTCAGTTCGGTGTAGCTTTGAGCGACGCAGGGGATTCACTCCGGTCGGAGGTCGTCATGTCCGAGCCGTTGCCGCCCGAACTCGAAGCCAAGGCCCAAGAACTTGCGGCCCGTATCACGGCCCGAAGCGCCGGCGCTATCTTGGAGATGGCCCGCAAGCTCGTCGCGACCACCGACCAGATCCTCTTCGGCGACACCGAGTTCGCACTGCGGGACCGGGCGTTGGGCATCGTTGCCGATGCCTACCACGAACACCTCCCCAAAAACCGGCTACGCCACCAGCGCCATCGACTGCCCCCACTGCCAAAGGCGCGCCCCGTTCCACGGGTACCGCGGGGAGACGATCGAAACGCTCGGCGGGCCGGTCACCTGCAACCGGGCCTACTACTGCGGGGTCTGCGGGCCAGGCTCCTGCCCCTGGGACGAGCGGGTCGGAATAACCGCCCACCGCCTGTCCCCGGCCACCGAGCGACTCGCCACCCTCTGCGGAGCCGTCGCCGACAGCTTCGAGAAGGGAGCGGAACTGCTCC
>JAFKJJ010000503.1 GCA_017306025.1 Planctomycetota bacterium | reverse complement strand
CCCCAAGGGGAGAGGGGCGAAGACCTACCGGAGGCTCTTAGCCCCTCTCCCCTTGGGGGAGGGGTGGGGTTCGCTGAGAATCACGCCCCGGCCGGGTCCTTGCCGTCGACCCACGGGCCTTCGAGCTTCTGATACGCCGGCGGTTGCAGCAGGCTGCCCTTGTCGTCGGCCTTCCAGCCCATCACGTGGTTCGGCTTGCCGCGCTTCTTGCTGCGGGCCTCCCAGATGCCCGCCCACGACTGATCCGCTTCCTTCGGGACCCGCTTCTCCTTGTCCCAGAACAGCACCTTGCCGTACCGGTAGCTCTGCACGCCCATGTTCACCGTGCTGAACGCCGCAGCGCCCAGTTCCGGGGTGCTGAACGTCTCGCGCTTGCGGTCGCGGACGCACTGGAGGAAGTTCTCCCACAGGGCGTAGGTGGCGTTCCCCTTGTTCGGATTGTCGAACGTGTAGACCGGCTTTTCCTGGCCGTTGTCGCTCTTGGGCTTGGCCGGGCCGCCGGCGACGTTCTGCCCGTACACCTCGAACCCCTTCATATAGTCGCCGCCGCCGGTGAACCTGATCGTCGCCAGGTGGCCGCGGATCATCTCGCCGAGTTGCACGTCGTTGCACATCGTCGCGGTCACGAGGAACTGGCACCCCTCCTCGTAGTCGGCGACCACGGTGGCCATGTCCGGCACGTCGCGGCCGTCGTACTCCAGGTACAGGCCGCCGGCGCCGACCACGCGGGCCGGGAACCGCAGCCCCATCGCCGCGATCATGTGCGTCGTCTGGTGGACGAACAGGTCGGTGTACATGCCGCCGCCGAACGGCCAGTAGCACCGCCACTGCGCCCACACCGCCCGGTCGAACGGCTGCTCCTTCGGGGTCGGCCCCAGCGGCTGGCCGTCCACGGTCTTGAAGTTGTGGCCCAGCCACATGTCCCAGTCGACCGTCTTGGGCGACATTTCCTTGGTCAGCGGGTAGTACCGCCACTGGCCGACCGAGCTGTTGCGGAAGTAGCTGGTCTGCCCCTGCATCACCTTGCCGATGTTGCCGGCCGCGATGTACTCGTGGGCGGCCCGCCAGGTCGGGTCGGCCATGCTCTGCACGCCGACGGTCACCACCTTGTTCGTCTTCTGGGCCGTGTCGACGACCGCGATCGCCTCGGCGATCGTCTTGGTCATCGGCTTCTCCATGTACACGTCCTTGCCCGCGTTCATGGCGTCGATGGCCATCCGCGCGTGCCAGTGGTCCGGGGTGGCGATGCACACCAGGTCCACGTCCTTCTGCTCCAGCACCTTGCGGTAGTCCTTGGTGACGTGGTCCTTGTCGTCCTTGTTCAGCCCGCACTTCTCGGCGCTGGGGTACAGCCCGCGGCCCTTGATGAGGTTCGGAACGACCTGCCCGTCCCACACGTCGCACACCGCGACCGGCTGGACCGGCTTGCCCTCTTTCTGCATCTGGAGGATGACGTCGATGTGCTGCTGACAGCGGCCGCCGACGCCGAGGAACCCGACGCGGAGCTTGTCGTTGGCGGCCCGGACGCGGGCGTAACTGGCCGCGGGAAGGCTCATCGCGGCCCCGACGGCCGCGGTGCCGCCGGCGATGAACGACCGGCGGTTTACGTTCGACTTCGGCATGAGTGGGTCTCCGGTGGGAGGATTTCAGATCGCAGATTTGTGATCGACGATCGAAAGGCGGTGGCAGCGGCCTTCCGTCACGATCACGAACCCGAAACCTGGTTTTCAGAATCGAGAATCACAAACCCGCAATCGGCGATGTTACTTCTTCTTCTGGTCGAGCAGCCACTTGTACAGTTCGTCGGTGCCGTAGGCCTTGTCCCACGAGTTGTGCCCGACGCCGGGGTACTCGTCGTACTTCGGCTTGCCCCCGGCCTTCTTCAGCGCGTCCACCATTTCGCGCGACCGGTCCACCTTCACCGCGGTGTCCGCGTCGCCGTGGAAGACCCAGGTGGGGATGTTCTTGATCTTCTCCGCGTCCTTCACGTTGCCGCCGCCGCAGACGGGGACGATGGCGGCCCAGCGGTCCGGGTGCGCCGTGGCGATGCTCCAGGTGCCGAAACCGCCCATCGACAGCCCGGTGAGGTACTGGCGCTTCGCGTCGGTCTTGTATTCCTTCATCGTCTCGTCGAGCATCGCGAGCGCCCGCTTCGCGTTCGCGGTGTCGGCACCCCAGCCGAACCCTTCGGCCCGTGGGATGACGACGATGAACGGGAAGTCCTTCTCGCGCTTCTTGATCGCCGGCCCGATGCCGACCTCGACCGGCATCTTCCCTTCCTTCTTTGCGTTGGGCTGTTTGGTCTCACCGGCGCCGTGGAGAAACAGGATGATCGGGTATTCCTTCTTCCCGTCGTAGTCCTTCGGGACGAACACGACGTAGGGTGAGGTGGTGCCGTCGGCGTTCTTGAACGTTTTGTCCACGAAGCCGGTTTTGGTCGCGTCGGCGCGTGCGGGGAGCACCGCGGCACAGGCCAGTAATCCGGCCGTGGCGAGTAGACGGGGGAGTCGCATCGGAGAGGCTCCGGGAAGGGCGGTGTGGTAAAGCGTATCAAACGGCGAATCCGGCCGCCACAGCCTCGCGGGCGGAAAGTGAGCGGGCGGCCACTTTTGGCCGGCATCGGGCGCACGACCGCACGTGGTTCTCCGCGAAGCTCCAACGGCGGCCGGCGCGTCGGCGTTGTAACGGGCGAAGCAGTTCCTTCGCCGAGGGCGGCACATGATCGCGACGATGCTCGTGGTTTTGCTCTCCGTGTCGGACGCGCTCAACTATGGTCAACCGTCTGCCGCGCTGTGGGAAGATCAACTCTTCGTTGCGATCACCCGTTGGCAAAGAACGGGGCCGGCTCTCGTGTATCGCGGCAAGTTCACACCGACGTCGAGTCGTGTTCGCGGCCCGCTCGAACACGACAACCCGAGCAGGGGGCTGAGGGATTCGACCCAGGCCAAACTCGACCTCCGGGACGACCGTCTGCTGCTGCGCTCGGCGTTCGATCGCTATTGCATCTATCCGCTCGATCAGGTTTGGCGATTGGAACACAGTGCGTTCGGAGTCGGGCGATTCGGCGGCCTCGGGCCATACAGCGAGTTCACCTTCGGGTATAGCGCCACCTACGAAACGCTCCTCTGGCCCGACCATCGGGAACTCGACGTTCCACTGTCCGAAACCGACAGGGATGACGGCGACCGTCCGTCCGCGCGGACGTACTGGGCACACGCCCGCTACGACGTGCAGATCGCCGGGGAGAAGTCTGTGTGGCTGTTCCACGCGTACAAGGACAAGCTGTTCGTGTCGGTCGAGCCGGACTACCTGAACGACTGGTACTGGGATGGCGAGGCGATGAAGCCGAAGAAAGACCGGCCCAAGCCCCGGAGCGGCAATTGCGGAGGGGGAAACTGCCGGCGGATTTCACGGAGGAGTTCGCGGCGTACACGGCCGAACAGCGCAGTTACCTCGTCACCCCCGGCGGCAAGGTTTACGTGGTGACCGCGAAGGGGGACAAGGAGGTCGAGGTGTCGGCGGTGTGGATCGACCCCAGGCGCAAGATCGTGGGCGTGGTGCAGGACCCAGCCAACGACGCGGTGTACGGGTGGGGGTTCGTCGCCGACCGCGCCGCGCCGGAGCGGTTCTACGTCAAGTTCGAGCCGAAGTCGGTGGCGGTGGCGTACACGCGTACCGTGCCGCTGTGGGTGGACCGCTCCGACGCCTACCTCGAAAGCTACGAGTGCGCCCGGGCCTTCCGAAAGCCGAACGGGAAATGAGCGTCACCCTTTCCGCGCATCAACGTTTGTTGACCCCACGGGCAGCGGAACGGCCGGTCCTTCGTCAGCACCCACAGCACCGGCACGCCCGGTGACGACGCGTGATACGGCCCCTCACCGTCCGTGAAGTACACCATGCCGCCGGGGCGGTGTTCCGCGAGGAACTCGGGCTCGAACACCGGCCGTGGGTCCGTGCCCTCAGATTCCCGCCGCGTTCGCGAACGCCCCGGCGAAGGGGTAGACCCAATCGCTTGACTCCGCGGCAGGCCGGGGGACAATGACGGCCGTTGCCCCGTACTCCTTTTTTCCCGGAGCGCCTCTCTCATGGCCACCGCAACCGCGACCGCCCCCGCCAAGCCCAAGCACGTCAAACCCAAAGTCGCCGACCAACAGATGTTGGTCGGTGGCAAGTGGGTCGGCAGTGCCAGCGGCAAGACGTTCGAGACGCTCGACCCGACCGACGGCTCGGTCATCTGCCGGGTCGCGGAGGGGGACAGAGCCGACATCGACCTCGCGGTGAAGGCCGCCCGCGCCGCGTTCGAGGACGGGCCGTGGTCGCGGATGAACGCGGCCGAACGCGGCCGACTGCTGAACAAGCTCGCCGACGCGATGGAGACACACAAAGAGGAACTCGCGACCCTCGAATCGCTCGACAACGGCAAGCCGATCAACGACTCGCTCGCCGCCGACCTGCCGCTGTCGATCGCGTGCTACCGCTACTACGCGGGGTGGGCCGACAAGGTCACCGGCCAGACGCTCCCGATCGCCGGGCCGTACTTCAGCTACACGCGGCACGAGCCGGTCGGCGTGGTGGGGCAAATCATCCCGTGGAACTTCCCGCTTCTCATGCAGGCGTGGAAGTGGGGGCCGGCGCTCGCGTGCGGCAACACGGTGGTGCTCAAGCCCGCCGAACAGACGCCGCTGACGGCCCTCCGCGTCGCGCAGCTCGCCCAGGAGGTCGGTTTCCCCGACGGCGTCATCAACGTCGTACCCGGCTACGGTCCCACGGCCGGGGCGGCGCTCTCGTCGCACATGGACGTGGACAAGATCGCGTTCACGGGCGAGACCGGTACCGGCAAGATCGTGATGAAGGCCGCGGCCGACTCGAACCTGAAGCGCGTCTCGCTCGAACTCGGCGGCAAGTCGCCCAACATCGTGTTCGCCGACTGCGACCTCGACGCCGCGGTCGAAGGGGCGTACTTCGGTCTGTTCTTCAACCAGGGCCAGTGCTGCTGCGCCGGGTCGCGGCTGTTCGTGCAGGAATCCGTCTACGACAAGTTCGTCGAGAAGGTCACCGCGAAGGCGAAGGGGCGCAAGGTGGGCGACCCGTTCGACCCGGCCGTCGAACAGGGGCCGCAGGTGTCGCAGGAACAGTTCGACCGCGTGATGGGTTACATCGACGCCGGCCAGAAGGACGGCGCGAAGATGCTCGTCGGCGGCGGGCGCGTGGGCGAGAAGGGCTACTTCATCCAGCCGACGGTGTTCTGCGACGTGGCCGACGAGATGAAGATCGCAAAAGAAGAGATCTTCGGGCCGGTGATGAGCATCCTGCGTTTCAAGGACGCCGACGAGGTCATCGCCCGCGGCAACCGGACGATGTACGGCCTCGCGGCCGCGGTCTGGACGAAGGACGTGCAGAAGGCACTGCGCCTGGCGAACGGGTTGCGGGTGGGGACGGTGTGGGTGAACTGCTACGACGTGTTCGACGCCGGCGCGCCGTTCGGCGGGTTCAAGATGAGCGGCCTCGGCCGCGAACTGGGCCAGTACGCGCTGCAGCTCTACACGGAGGTGAAGACGGTCACGATGGCGCTGTGATCGAGGCGGCCGGGCCGTGTGGGCGACCTCATCCGAGCTACCCGCACGGCCCGACCGCCCGTGGCGCGATACCGATCTTCCGCCACCGGTGCCACCGACAGCATCACCAGCTCGCGCCGCACTCGGGGCATTTCCGCGAGCCGAGCGGGAGCTTCGTCTTGCACCGCGGACACGGGATGTTCATCGCCCGTGTCGGAAGCCCCGGACCCGACACCGCTGACGGCGGCTTGGCCGCCGGGGTCGGGGGCGGAACGGCCGGCATCGCCGGGCGCGACGCCGGCTTTGGTGCGGCCGGCGGGGGTGGCATCGGTAGCGGGTCGTGATCGTCGTTCGGCCCGGTGGCCGGGCGGGCGGGCGCCGGACGCGCCGCCGACGGCATCGGGAGCGGCAACAGGTCGTCATCGTCCGAGGGCTTCTTTCGCGGCTCGGGTCGTGCCGCGGGTTTGGGAACGGTCCGCTCGCTCGCTGCGCCCGAACCCGTGCGGACCACCACCTCCAGCGCCCCGGCGCGCCGGCGGTCGCCGTTGGCCACCTCGCTCGTCGTCCGGTTCAGCGCGTCCTCGCAGACCACCTTCCCCTCACGAATCCAGAACCGCAGCGCGACGTCGGCCGCCCCGCGCGCCCACACGGTACACGCCCGGCTGTCGCCGCCGATCTTCACCGGCTCCGGGCCGAGGTTCACCGTGATGACCTCGCTCGCGCTGTAATGCACCTCCAGCCACGCCGCCCGGAACGCCACCTCGACCAGCGCCACCATCAGCCCGATGCAGCCGCCCAGAAGCGCCGCGCCGATGAACCGGCCGTATGCGTCAGCGTCACCGAGTTTCGAGATCAGGATAAACGCGGCCGCGCCGAACAGTCCTCCCGCCACGCCCGCCAGCGTCGAACGCAGCGGGTGCAGGTTCGGAATGAAGAACCCGATCCCGCGGCCGAGCAGCCCGCCCAGGAGCAACCACCCCGCCAGAAACCCGATCTCCGGCAACACGCCCCCGCGGGCCAGGAGACCGAACAGCGTCTGCCCGATCGCGCCGGCGACCAAACCCGCCGCCCCGCCGCACACGAGGATCACCCCGAGTTGTCGAGCCGACACCCACGGCCGGCCGAGGTAGCGGTTCTGCCCGACGACGAGCGCCAGCGACAGCCCCACCGCCAGAAGCGCCGTCCACAGCCCGATGACCAGCACCAACAGCCACGACCACGGCCCGCGAGATGTGGTCGTGGTCGGCGGGGGCGGTGGTGGCACGATTTCGAGTGCCGTTTCGGTCTCGGCGCGGGCGGTGCCGCCGATCGCGGTCAGCGCCAGCGGGGTCGTGCCCTCCTTCGCGTCGGCGAACGCGGTCACCTTTAGTTCCACCGAGTCGCGATCGGCCGGGACCACCGCCTCCCACGCCGCGACGCCCTTGTTCGGGCTCGTGCCGTTCACCTTCACCGGACCCGTGTACCAGTCGCGCGCGACCAGCACCGTCACCGTCGCCTCGCCGCCCTGTTGAACGGGAATCGACTTCGCGGCCGCGATCTGGAGCGCCGCGGGCGGGATCTGCACCGTGACGCGGCACGGCTCCTCCAATTCGCCGTGTTTCCCCTTTGCGACCAGTTTGAGCGCGCGTGCGCCGGCCGTCGCCGATCGCGCCGCGGACACCTCGAACGTCGCGTCGGACTTGTCGGCCGGGACCGTGATCGGTTCCGGTAGCGTCAAGCCGGGCGCGTCGCCCGCGAGCGAAAGTGTGACCGGTCCGTCGTGGTTCTGACGGGCCAGATTGACCCGGAACTGGTTCTT
>JAFKJJ010000502.1:1888-9251 GCA_017306025.1 Planctomycetota bacterium | reverse complement strand
GCAGCGCGGTCTCCTCGCGGCGCTGCATCATCTGGGTGTCGAGCGGGACGACCGAGTCGAGCAGCGCCAGCGCCGCGTCGTGCTCGCCGTTCTGCTCGCGGAGCGCCGCCACCTCCAGGAGCAGGTTGTGGTCGGCGGGGGCGAGGGCCATCGCCTGCCCGAGCTGGGCGATGGCCTCGTCCTTCTCCTCGTTCCACCAGTGCATGTAGCCGACGGCGAGGTACAGGTACATGCGCTCGGCGCCCTGCGCCGCCTCCGCCTGCTTCTTGACGTGGGCGAACAGGTCGGACACGAGGTCCGCGTCCCGGAACTTGGCGAACGTCGTGTACATCAGGTGGAGCAACTGGAAGTCGTAGTACTCGTTGGGCGACGGGTACGTGACGCTGTAGTTCTTCCCGACCCGGCCGGGGACGTAGCCGCTGAGGCCGCCGCCCTGCGCGGCGCGGCGCACGGTGGACGGGGGCACCGACAGGTTCTGCCGGCGGGCCGTCGCCAGGGTCTGGTCGAACACCCGCAACGCGTCCGTCATGCGCTTCTCGTCGGCGAGGTGTGCGACGAGGTACTCCAGAGCGCTGGTCGCCTGCCGCGTGGGCAACTGCGACAGCGCCGCGGCGGTCTTCGCCACGCCCTGGAGCTTGTCGAGCCTCACGAACAGGTCGAGGGCCGTGTCCACGTCCTTGCGGTTCGAGGCGAGCTGGATGGCGCCCTGGAGCTTCTCGACGGTGCTCGCGTCGGCCACGAGGGCCTTGTAGATCGCGGCCTCCTCGTCCTCCTTCTTCGCGCGCTTCAGCTCGGTCATCACCGTCTGCGTGACGTCGCTCGTGACCCAGTCGGGCTTGACCTGTTTGAGCTTCCGGTAGCACGCGAGCGCCTGTTCGAGCTGGTCGGGCGGCAGCGGCGGGGTGGTGTCCTTGGGCTCCGCCGAGCCCGGCCGGCGGTAGCGCCCCGGCTGCCCGTAGGTGCGCGAGGTGACCGCGTTCAGGTAGGCCAGGAGCCCGGCCGGGTCCGCCCCCTTCGACAGCGCGAAGGCGGTCGCGACGCGGTCCTTGTAGTCGTTGCGGACGGTCTGAAAGTAGAGCCAGTCCCACACCGGGCGCGGGTCGGCCCCGGCCTTTTCCTTCGCCTCGCGGAGCCCCTTGGCGAACGCGTCGCTGGCGTTCTTGGCGCGGGCGTGCTCGTAGAGGAACGCGAGGACGGCCATCCGGGCCTCGCCGAAATCGGCCGGGTAGTAGTACGGCGGGGTGTAGCCGCCGCCGTAGTAGCGGTTCTCGGCGCCGGTCGCCTCGCGGATGCGGTACACGTTCCCGACCCGGCGCAGCAGCGGCGGCTGGGAGTTGTTGTCGAACGGGCGCGGGACGTACGCGGCCGGCTGGCCCGGCTTCGGCGCCGCGGTCGCCTTCTTCTTGGCCTGTGCGATCTGGTTCCGGGTGATGTCGCTCAGCTCGTCGTCGGGGTGCTTCAGCGCGAGGATCGCGTTGAACCGGGCGGCCGCCTCGTCGGTCTTGCCCTTCGCGTGGAGCAGGGACCCCTCGCGGTAGAGCAGCTCCCAGTTGCCCGGCTTCTGCACGAGCATCCGCGCGAGGATCGCCAGCGCCGCGTCCTCCTTTTTGGCGCCGATGAGGTTGTCGATGGCCGCGAGGTTGCGGTGCGGCTCGGTCTCCCCGGCCACGAGCTTCACCCAGATGTCCGCGGCCTCGTCGGCCTCGCCGGTGCGGGTGAGCAACTGGGCGAGCTTCAGCTGGTGGTCGTAGTTGTTCGGCGCGGCCGCGTTGATCTGCCGCTGGTACTTCACCGCGGCCGCGACGTCGCCCTCGGACTCGCAGAGCGTGACGAGCTGCCCGAGCAGGTTGACGTCGCGGTTGTTCTCGGTAAGGAGCTTTTCGAGTTGCGCGCGGGCGGTGCCCAGGTCGCCGGCGGTGGTGTACGCCTGCGCGACGCACATCGCCATCTCGCGGACCTTGTCGGACTCGCGGCGTTCGCGCTCCAGCCGTTCGAGGAGCCGGTCGAACTGGTTGTTCTCCAGGTACAGTTGCGTGATGCGGTCGATGACGCCGAGCTTGCCCTCGAGCTCGTTGGTCTTCTCGAAGGCGCGCCACAGCAGCTCGATCGCCTCGCCCTGCCGGGTGCGCTCGCTGAGCGCGTTGGCGAGCGTCATGAGGCCCGCGGGGTCCGACGGGTTGGCGCGGACCGAGCGCCGGAGAGCGTCGAGCCCCTCTTCCTGGTCGCCGAGCTGGAAGCAAAGGTCCGCGTAGAACTTGTACACCTCCGGGTTGCCCGGCGACGACGCCAGCACGTCGCGGCCGGCCTGGAGGGCCAGTTCGCGGCGGCCCAGGCGCTGTTCGAGCTTCGCGACGGCCGTGAGGTACTCGGTGCGGTACCGGCGGTCGAGGGCCGCGAGCTTGCGGTTGGTGTCGGCGGCCGCGAGCATGTTCCCCGCGGACTCGTAAATGCGGGCCGCGGCGATCAGCACCGGGACCGACTTCGCGTCCTTCAGCGCGGCCTTCCCGATCGCCTCGGACGCCTTATCGAGCTGCCGGTTGGCCTCGTAGAACCGCGCGAGGCGCAGCCACCGCTCGGCGGTCGCGTTGGCGTCGGCTCCGATCTCCTTCTCCAGCGCGGTGATCTGGTCGACGAGCTTGTCCTGTGCCTGGTAAACCTTGATCTGGGCGACGAGCACCTGCTCGACTTCCTCCGGATTACTGGTCCGCTTGCTGGCCGCGGCGATCTGTTCGAGCGCGAGGTCGTTCTGCCCGTCCTGGTGGAGCAGTTCCGCATAGGTCATGAACAGGGTGAAGTCGGTCTTGTCGAGCGCGACGGCTTCGGCCATCGCGGCGATCGCCTCCTTGCGGTAGCCGAAGCCGGCGAACACCTCCGCGAGCCGGGCGAGGTTCTTGGCGTTGCGGTTCTTCCCCTCGGCGATCGGCCGCCACGCCGCCAGCGCCTCGTCGGCGCGCTTCAGGCTGTGGTAGTACTCGCCGAGGTACTCGCGGTACTGCGCCGCGTCCGGGGCGAGGGCGGTCGCGCGCTTATAAAGGGCGATGGCCTCGTCGGTGGCGCTGGCCGAGCGCATGAGGTCGGCCACCTGGGACGCGGTGACCGGGTCGTTCGGCTTCTTGTCGAGGAGCCGCTTCCAGACGGCGGCCGCGGCGGCCCGGCGCTCGGCCTCCGGCCGGGCCGCGTCGCGCATGAGCATATTGCCCCACTCGCGGAGCGTGTCCGGGTTGTTCGGATCGGCCTTGTCCATCTCCTCGTACTGCTTGGCCGCGTCCGCGAAGTTCTGCTCGAACACGAGCTGGTCGATCAGCCCCTGCCGCAGCGCGCGGTTGCTGGGGGCGACCTTGATGCCCTTTTCGAGCCACGCCTTCGCCTCGGGCCCCCGGCCCTGCGACGCGAGGTTCTTCGCGAGCCGGGCGAAGGCGTCCACATCAGTGGGGTTCTTTTCGAGCCACTTCTCGTAGTACTTCGCCAGCCCCGCGAGGTCGTCGCCGCGGAGGAACACGTCCTCGACGCGGCGGCGGACGTCGCGGTGCAGCCAGCTCTCGGGGTTCAGTTCCGCGAGCAGCTTCTCGAAGTCCGCCAGCGCCTCGGCGGTCTTCTTGAGCTTGACCTTCAGTTCCGCGACCTCGATGCGGTACGTGGACTGGCGGTACTTGTCGTCGGTCTTGGCGGCCAGTTTTTCGAGCCGCGGCAGCGCCTGGTCGAACTGCCCTTCCTCGACGAGCGTGGTGGCGATCTGTTCTTGAACGCGGGCGTCGTCCGGGTAGAGCTTTTCGAGCCGGTTCCAGACGTCGAGGGCCTTGTCGGTGCGCTGGGCGCGCTGGTGAACGCGGCCGAGGGCCTGGAAAATGTCGAGCAGGTCGGTGCGGTTCGGCTTCTTGGTGATGGCCCGCTCGAACGCTTCGGCCGCGGCGTCGGGCTGGCCCACGAGGACGAGCGACTGGCCGAGGTAGTAGCCGGCCATCGGGTTGTCGGGGAGGTTCGCCTCGGCCTGTCGGAACGCGGCGACCGCGGCGGCGTCCTTACCGCGCTGACTTTCGAGCAGCCCCGTAATCATCCACGCGATGCCGTCCTTGGGGTTCATCTTGGTCCGCGCGACGTACTCGCCGATGAGCTTGTCGAGCGTGCCGCGCTCGACGTGGTAGCCGTAAAGGCGGTCGAGCGCGGTCCCGCGGCGCGGGTTGGTTTCGAGCACCTTCTTGAAGCGGTCGGCGATGGCCTTTTCCTTGGCCTCCTCGGCCGAGGGTTCGTCGTCCTCCTTCTCCTTGGCGGCCGGCGGGGCGGGATCTTTCTTCGGCGGCTGGGCGACGGAAGCGACCCACCCGAACAGAACCGCGAGCAGAAGCGCGAGCAAGAATCGTCCGTGCCGCATGGGGTTGCTCCCGGGGCGATACAGGCGTCGTGACGGGACCAAGGGGACGCTGAAGACAGAATGTCTCTATACTAAAGTAAGTGCCCGCGAAGCCGCCCCCGCGCGAAGAAAAATTTCGCGACTCCTCGGCTCCTCACCGCCGTCCGGCTTTGAAGGGCGACAGATAACGGCGGCGGAGCCGGGCCATTTCAATTTGGCCATTTTGACAAGAGGCGTTTGACAAGTGTCCTCAACCTCGATAACTTCAGACAAGTTATCTGAGGTCACCTCGAAACGCAACAGTCCAGTTCAAAGAACTGCCGGGAACCGGAGCGCCACTCATGAGCACCGACGCGATCAAGGCCGAACTCGATCAGTTCCGGGCGGACTTCCTGAAGCTCCGGCAGGAAATCGCCAAGGTCATCGTGGGGCAGGACGACATCGTGGAGGGCACGCTCACCGCGCTCATCGCCGGCGGCCACGTGCTGCTCGAAGGCGTGCCCGGTCTCGGCAAGACGCTGCTCGTGCGGACCATCGCCGACGCGCTGCACCTGAAGTTCGCCCGCATCCAGTTCACCCCGGACCTGATGCCCGCGGACCTCGTGGGCACGAACGTGGTGATGGAGACGCCCGACCACGGGCGCCGGTTCGAGTTCCAGCGGGGGCCGGTGTTCGCCAACATCGTGCTCGCCGACGAGATCAACCGCGCCACACCGAAGACGCAGTCGGCGCTGCTCGAAGCGATGCAGGAGCACCACGTCACGGTGGGCGGGCAAACGTACCGGCTGCCCGAACCGTTCTTCGTACTGGCGACGCAGAACCCGCTCGAAATGGAAGGCACGTACCCGCTGCCGGAGGCGCAGCTCGACCGGTTCTTCTTCAAGCTGTTGGTCAAGTTCCCGTCGTTCGGCGACCTGGAAGCGATCCTCGACCGCACGACCGAGCCGACGAAGCCGCAGGCCGGTGCGACGTTCGACGCGGAGCGGATCATCGCGCTGTCGAAGCTCGTCAGGCAGATCCCGATCGCCCCGGAGGTGCGGCGGTACGCGATCGCGGTGGTGATGGCGACGCACCCGGACCACGAGCTCGCCTCGCCGATGACGAAGCAGTTCATCCAGTACGGCAGCAGCCCCCGCGGCGCGCAGGCGATCATCCTCGCGGCGAAGCTGCGGGCGATTCTGGACAGCCGCTACCACGTCGCACGCGACGACATCAAGGCCGTGGCCCCGATGGCGCTGCGGCACCGGCTCATCTTGAACTTCGAAGGGCAAGCCGACGGCGTCCCGACCGACGCGGTGATCGCGAACATCCTGAAGACGGCCCAGGAACCGGCCGCCGTGGCGTGAGAAAGAGAAGACTAACCACAGAGGCACAGAGACACAGAGCAGACACGACGAGAGAAGACCGAGTTGAAAATCGTGCCTTCTGAATTCTCCTCAGTTTTCTCTGTGTCTCTGCGTCTCTGTGGTTAGTTCCTCCTTCTGTCTGATCCGTGTTTATCTGCGTTTACCCGCGGCTAAAACTATGGCTCTGTTCGACTCCGAGTTCCTGAAGAAGCTGGAATACCTCTCGCTCGTGTCGAAGCGAGTGTTCCGCGGGTCGCTCATGGCGCAGCGCCGCACCATGCAGCTCGGCAGCGGTATCGAGTTCGCCGACCACCGCGAGTACACCGCCGGCGACGACTTCCGCTACCTCGACTGGAACCTCTACGCGCGACACGACGAACTGCTCCTCAAGCGCTTCCAAGAAGAAGAAGACCTGCACGTCTACTTCCTCCTGGACTGCTCGCGGAGCATGGCCTTCGGCGACCCGCCGAAGTTCGACTTCGCGCGCCAGGTGGTCGCGGCGCTCGCGTACATCGCGCTCGCCGACCTGGATCGGATCTCGGTCACCGCTTTCTCCGACGACATCATCGCCGATTTTCCGCTCACGCGCGGTAAGGGGCGCGTGCTATCGCTGTTGAAGTTCCTCGAAAACCTCCCGGCGTCGGGCCAGGACACGAACCTGGAGCGCGTGGCGACCGGGTTCGTTCACCGCGACCAGCGCCGCGGGCTGGCGGTGGTGGTCAGCGACCTGTACGACGCCAACGGCTTCGACCGCGGGCTCGATCTGCTCCGCCACCGGAAGTACGAGCCGCGCGTGCTCCAGGTGTACGACAAGTACGAGAAGGACCCGCCCGACATGCTCGGCGACGTCGAGATGTGGGACGTGGAGAGCTCGAACTCCCGCAAGGTGACCGTCACCGAGAAGAACCTGCGGCAGTACAAGCAGTTGTTCGACGAGTTCATGGGGAAGGTGTCGGGGTACTGCACGCGGTACGCGCTCGGCTGCACGCAGACGAGTACCGAGATCACGTTCGACGAGCTGATTTTGCGCATGATGCGCCAGGCCGGCGCGGTGCGATGAGAAGCATCAAGAGGAGCCACGGATGAACACAGATGAACACAGATTCGGACAAAGAAAATGATTCAGGAGTGCCCGAACGGTGCCTTCTGGTTCGTTGATCTCGGCCGTCCTCCTGCTTGATCCGTGCTTATCTGTGTTCATCCGTGGCTAATTTTTATGAGCCTAGCCAACCCGACCGCGCTGCTCTGGCTGCTGCTGGCGATCCCAGTCGTGGTCTTCTACATCCTGAAGATCCGCCTCAAGCGGGTGCCGGTCTCCACCGTCATCTTCTGGCGGCAGATCTTCGACGAGAAGAAGCCCCGGTCGCTGTGGCAGAAGTTGCGCCACCTCGTCTCCCTGTTGGTGCAACTCGTCCTGCTGGCCCTTCTGGTCGCGGCGCTCACCGAACCGTTCCTCGCGTCCGAGGCGAAGAACGCGCGGCGCGTGATCCTCGTGATCGACAACTCCGCGAGCATGAACGCGATCGACGTCGAGCCGTCGCGGTTCGCGAAGGCCAAAGAAGAAGCGCACCAGATCATCAAGGGGTTACGCGCGCGCGACGACATGGCCATTGTCGCGGCCGGGACGCAGCCGCGGGTCGTGTGCGGCTTAACAGGTAACCAGAAGACG
>JAFKJJ010000502.1:0-1881 GCA_017306025.1 Planctomycetota bacterium | reverse complement strand
ACCGACGGCCCGACCAAGCTCGCCGACGCGATGGCGCTGGCCAAGCGGCTCGCGGCCGAGACCGAGGGCGGCGGAAAGGAGTGCCGCATCGTCGTCGTCACCGACGGCACCGCGGACGACGCGGTCAAGATGTCGGCCGAGGAGAACGTGCGGTTCGTCACCGTCGGCGGGCGGGCCGCGAACGTCGGTATCACGCGGTTCCAGGTGCGCCGGAGCACCATCGACCCCATCGGCTACGAGATCCTGGCCGAGGTCACAAACTTCTCCGACGAGCCGACCGGCGATTTCCGGTTCGCGGTTTCGCTCAACGGCCGGTCGGTGGAGGTGAAGCCGCTCAAGCTCGCCCCGAACGCGAAGTGGACCGAGGTGATCGAGAGCACCACGGCCGAGGGCGGGCACCTGGTCGCGGAACTCGTTGTGAAGGGCGAAAAGGAAGACAAGCCGTACCCGGACGCGGTCGCGGCGGACAACAAGGCGGTCGCGGTGCTGCCGAAGCGAGAGCCGGTCCCGACGCACCTGCACAGCCCCGGCGGGAACCTGTTCCTGCAAAAAGTGCTCGAAGCGAACCCGCTCACCAAGCTCACGACCTCCCGCGGCACTCTGCCCAAGGAGATCCCGGCCAGCACGGTAATCGTCTTCCACCGCGAGGTGCCGGCCAAGCTCCCCCCGGGACAGGTGCTCGTGGTCGAGCCGACGACCAACTGCGATCTGTGGAAGGTCGGCGACAAGCTGCAGAACCCGATCGTCACGCAGCAGGAGAAGGACTCACCGCTGATGGCCCACGTCAGGCTCGACAACGTGCTGATGCCCGAGGCCCGCAAGTTGACGTTCACCCCGGCCGCGGGCAAGCCCCAGGTGCTCGCCGGGACCGTGACCGGCGACCCGGTGCTCGCGCTGATCGAGCGGCCGGAAGGGAAGGTCGTCGTTCTGACGGTGAACCTCGATCAGGGCGACCTGCCGTTCCGCACCACGTTCCCGATTCTGGTGATGAACACGCTGGGCTACTTCACCAGTCAGAGCGAGCTGCGCGAGGCGCTTCCGACCGGCGCGACGGCCGAGGTGACGCTGCCCGCGACCGGCGAGTTCGTGCTCAAGTCGCCCGACGGCTCGGCGAAGACGTTGCCCGTCGGCGGGAAGGTGACGGTGGGGCCGTTCGACAAGGTCGGGGTGTGGTCGGTGGCGCCGGACGCCCCGGGGGCGCCGCCTCTGGACGAGTTCGCGGTAAACCTGATGAGCCCCGCGGAGAGCGACGCCCGCCCGCCGGAGGGGCTCACGAGTTCCCCGACCGCGGCCGAAAGCGGCCTGGTAAGCGGGTTCCTCGGCCGGCCGCTGTGGTGGTACCTGATCGGCCTCGCGTGGCTCCTGGTCGCGGCCGAGTGGTACTTGTACCAACGGCGGTGGATCAGTTAGGTGGGTCGGGCAGGTGGGAAGAGCCGCGGACGACGCGGATAAACGCGGATCAGATAGAAAAGAGAGTTCGGAAATGATGGAGCGTCCGTCTTCAACGCTGTTTCTTGTCTGATCCGTGTTCGTCTGTGTTCATCTGTGGCTCTTCTCTGCCATCTTCCTTAGCGGTGAAGGATGCGAGACATGCCCCTTGAGCTGACGCAACCGTGGTACCTGCTCGGCCTGCTGGTTCTGCCGGTGGTCGCGTGGTACTTCTACCGCGGGCTGACGGACTTCTCCCGGTGGCAGCGGATCGCGTCGTTCACCGCGCGCGCGCTCGTGCTCGTGTTGCTCGTCGGCGCGCTCTGCGGGCTGACGTGGCTCAAGCCCTCCAAGGACCTCTACGTCGTGTTCGTCGTCGACGACAGCCTGAGCGTCGGCGACGAGGGGAAGTACGCGGCCGAGAAGTTCATCGAGAGCGCCGCCGCGGCCGCG
>JAFKJJ010000501.1 GCA_017306025.1 Planctomycetota bacterium | reverse complement strand
GGGTAAACGATCTCGGCCCCCGCGGCGCGCATCAGCGGCCCGCCGAAGGCGGTGATTTGAGCGTCGGGCCGTCGGGCGCGGATCGCGCGGATGAGGTTGGAGCCGTGGACGTCGCCGCTCGGCTCGCCCGCGCTGAGAAAGAGCTTCATCGAGGCGTCCCTGCCGTGATGAGTGAACGACGTGGCCCGGTTGAAAAGTGCCGGGCGTCTTTATTGTGTTGCGGGCGGCCCGCCCCGTCTGCGTCGAGTTCGGTTGCCGGCGGGGCGCCCGCACCACAACAAAACGGCCCGTCCGTTCCGGGACCGCACGACTTACTTGGGCAACCGCTTGTCGGCCGGCGCCGGGGTGACGGGAGCCGGGGGAGGAGTCGCGGCGGCAACCGGAGCCGAAGCGCCGACCGGGGCCGCACCGGGCACGGGGACGACGCCGGACCCGCGGCCGGGCAGGTCGGTCGGTTCCGCGACCCGACGGTAACCGAGCGAGCGCAGAACTTCGAGCACCTCGCTCCACGTCGGGAACGGGCGGCGGTTCTCGCGCTTGTAGCGGTCCATCGCCTTCATGAACTCGGTTTCGTCGTCCGAGTAGTCGCGCTCGCAGGTGGTCGGGTCGATGAGCCGCCGGCGCTCGCTGCTCTTGCGCTTGGCGGCCGCGTTCTCGGCGCGACGACGGTCCGTCGCAACCGGAATGTTCCGCTTGCGTCGGTCGTTCGGAAAGCCGGTAACGTCGGACCCGGTCTTGGTCGTAGCTTCAGGCGCCGCCGCGGGTTGCGTGGCGTTCGTAGGGTTCGTCATGTTGGCGGTGCCTCACAGCCGTGTTTCGGGGGGAATGGCTGGGAGCCAGGCATCCGCGGCCAGCCGTGGCCGGCGCGTCTTGCGCGGTCCTACGGGATGAACGGGTATTTTTAAACCTACCCGATGAACGGGATGTGTCAACCAGAATTAACGTCTCCCCCCAATTCCGAAGAGATTTACTACGGGAACGTATTCCGATTTCCGAAGTGTGCTAACTTGGGGCACTTCTACCGCCCGGGGGCTTCGTGCGGCCGGGTGGGCCGATTTCACTTCTTCAGCGGGTGAAGCTCGAACTTGCGGACGAACAACTCGAACCCCTCCGTTTGGAGGAGGATCTTCCCGGCCGCGGGGGTAACGTCGTAGGCGTGGTTCACCTTCACGCCGTTGACGAATACCGTCAGCCTGTTACCGTCGCACACGCATTCCACTTTCGTCCACTCGCCCAGCTTACTCTCGACGTCGTCCTTGCCGTAGGTGTCGAGCAGTTCCTTGAAGCCCGCTTCGTGCTTGTTCCACCACAGCTGCCGGTTCGTGAACACGGTCTTTTCGCCGCCCTCCTTCCATCGCGGGCGCTTGTCCGACCCGAGCACGACGTCCGACGTGATGGAAACCGGGATCGTCCCCCCCTTCTCGTCCTGGCCGCGGATCACGATGAGGTCGCCGCAGCACCCCTGCGCGAGCTGGCACTCGACGCACGACATCCAGGTGCCGTTCGCGCCGCCGTCGGGGCCGGTCGCGTGGACGAGCAGTCCGGAGTTGCGGACGTACTTCCCGCCGTCCGTTTTTTTACCCCACCGGTATTCGATCAGGGCGCGGTAATCCTTGTACGCTTTCTCGGTGGCGAGGTAGCCGAAGCCGTCGCCGGTGATGTGGATCTGTCCGTCGGTGACGCGGAACACCTTCTTCGGGTCGGCGCGCTGACTCTCCTTCAGCCAGGTCGTGAAGCCGGAAAGGTCCTTCCCGTTAAACAGCGTCGTTACCTCTTTCGGCGCGATCGGCTCATCGGCCGCGGCCGACGCCCCACCCCACACGAGCACCGCGAACGCGAGCAACAGCCGGACCATGTGCGAGCCCTCTGAGGTTGCGCCAACGATACCAGCGCGGCCAAGCGATTGCGAACGTGGTGTAGCGGGGTATTCTGTGTGGGGCAGGCCGCCGGGCCTGCCAACGCGACGGCAGGCCCGGCGGCCTGCCCCGCAGGAAGAAAAAACGGAGACCGCTCATGCCGCTCCAGCGCCGCGAGTTCTTCACTACCGCTGCCGCGCTCGCGACGCTCCCGGCGCTCGGCGCAAAGGAACAGCCCCCGAAGAAGCCCATCAAGATCGGCCAGATCGGCGTCGGGCACGCGCACGCGACGAAGCTCTCTGTCTACCGCAAATCCGCGGATTACGAGGTGGTGGGCGTGGTGGAACCCGACGCGGAGTTGCGGAAGCGCGCCGAATCGCAAGAGGCGTTCCGCGGCGTGACGTGGATGACGCGGGACGAGCTCCTCAAGGCGCCCGGCCTTCAGGCGGTGCTCGTGGAAACGCGCGTGGGCGACCTACTCGACACCGCGGAGGCGTGCGTCGCGGCCGGGAAGCACGTTCACATCGACAAGCCGGCGGGCGAATCGCTGCCGCAGTTCCGGCGCATTCTCGACACCGCCGCGAAGCAAAAGCTCGTCGTGCAGATGGGCTACATGTACCGCTACAACCCCGCGGTCGTACTACTGCGCGACTTCCTCAAGCGCGGGTGGCTCGGCGAGGTGTTCGAGGTCCACGCGGTGATGAGCAAGGTGGTCCCGGCCGACGAGCGGAAGCGGCTGGCAAAGTTCCGCGGCGGGATCATGTTCGAACTCGGCTGCCACGTCCTCGATCTGGTCGTCGCGATCCTGGGCAAACCGAAGGAGGTCAGCCCGTTCCCGCTCCACTCCGCAAAGGCCGACGACGGGTTGCTCGACAACGCGCTCGCGGTGCTGTCGTACCCGAAGGCCACCGCGACGGTGAAATCGTCCGCGCTGGAGGTCGAAGGGGGCGACCGGCGTCATCTCGTGGTGTGCGGCACGGAGGGGACGTTCCACATTCAGCCGCTCGACAGCCCTTCGGCGCGGGTCTCGCTCTCACAGGCGCGGGGCGAATACAAGAAGGGGACGCAGGACGTGAAGTTCCCGAAGTACACGCGCTACGTCGACGACGCGGCAGACATGGCCCGCGTGATCCGCGGTGAGAAGCCGTTCGATTTCTCCCACGAGCACGATTTTGCTGTACAGGAAACACTGTTGAAGGCGTGCGGCGTTAAGGTCTGACGACACCGAACCGCACACGGCCGGCCGCGCCCCAATCACGGCAGGACAAGGGCCGGTCGTGCGCTGTACGCTCTCAGTAGGGCCGACACCACGCCCACCGCGGCGCCACCCACTTTCACGACCGATCACGGACCCCGAATGCCCACGCTCTCCCAACTCGCCCAGATCCTGATCGCCTGCAAGGTGACCACGGCGGAAGCGTGGCAACGGGTCGCAAAGCTCGGCGGGGGCGACCTCGCGCAGACCCTCGACGCGCTCGCGGACGCGCCGCCGTGGTGGGCCGCGGACGCCGCCGACCCGCCGCCCGGGCTGACCGAGTACCAGCGGTCCGTCATCGAGCTGTGGTGGGAGGACGAGGAGCTCCCGCTGCACCGGCAACTGGCCCTCAACCAGTTCCTCATCCTCCAGAAGCTCGGCCAGGGCGGTCAGGGGGCCGTGTACCACGCCCGACAGCTCAACCCGGCCCGGTTCGTCGCGATCAAGACGCTCACCCAGGACACCGAGTCCCGCCGCCGGCGCTTCGAACAGGAGGCGAAGGCGATGATGCGGGTGCAACACCCCGGCGTCGCGCGGTTCTACCTCTACGAGCGCGTCCGCGACGAGGCCAACCAGCCGACCGACGAGTACCTGATCGCGATGGAGTACGTCGAGGGCACCGACCTGTACCGGCTCGTACAGGATCACGGCCCGCTGCCGTGGCGGTTCGTCGCCCGGTGGGCGGTCGACGTCCTGGGCGGGCTGGCGGTGATCCACAAGAACGGCTTCATCCACCGCGACGTGAAGCCCGCCAACATCATGATCGTCGGCCCGGCCCCGGGGCCGCGGGTGTCGCCCGCCGACAGCCCCGCCAAGCTGCTCGACTTCGGCGCGGTCAAACAGGCCGACGACGAGCCGGGTAGCGGCGTCAAGCGCGTCTTCGTCGGCACGCGCGAGTACGCCCCGCCCGAGCAGTGGGGCGGGCGCGTCGTGCCCGCGTCCGACCTGTACGCGTTCGGCGCGACCCTGTTCCACGCGCTGGCCGCCCGGCCGCCGTACCAGGTCGAGGGGCGGGACGCGGCCCTGTTCATGCGCGCCCACGCCCGCGCGCCGATCCCCGACGTGCGCGACTGGACCCCGGACGTGCCCGAGCCCATGAGCCGGCTCATCATGCGGATGCTCGCAAAGGACCCCGACGACCGGAGCACCGCGGCCGAACTGGTCGACGAGTTCCGCGAACTGCTCCCGCCCGACGTCCGCGCCGCCGGGCAGCCGAAGCCGGCCAACGTGCCCCGCCCGGCCAAGCCGAAACCGAAGCCGGCTGCGGTCGCGTTTCAGGCGCCACAGGAACCGGAGGAGAAGGGGGCGGCCCACGTCGTTCTTCACCCGTTCCTCACCGTCCTCGAACTCCTCTTCCTCCCCGCGCGCCTCCGCCCGCCGGCCGGGCAGGAGCCGGGCGTGCCCGAGCGCGTCACGATGCTCCTGCGCCGACCGCTCTTTCTGCTCGCCGTCGTCGCTCTCATCGGTCTCTTCATTTATTTGATCCGGTAGAACGGACCGCTCCGCCTACCGCCGTTGTGCAACAAGCCGCAACGAACCTGTCGGGTCTGCCGACAGGTCCGCGAACGAATCGACGACTTTGGAAACCTCACTTTGGCGCCGTTCGGACGTGAGATATACTGAGACGGGTCGCTTCCCGTCACACCGCCCCCCGGTGGACAACCGAGCCCGTCGCCCGGCGGAATCTCAGGATGACGGACTTCCATCTCCAGAACATGCGGACCGGGGAAACCGACAAACTTCCCCCCGAACGCACACTCATCGGCTCCGCCGACCACGCGACCGTTTTGGTCGAGGGCGGACCGTATCTGGCCGCGCTGGCGGTCCGCTACCCGACCGGCTGGGCCGTGTTCGGCCTCTCCGACGACCCCTCGGTCACCTACAACCGTCACCCGCTCGGCACCGGTCAGCGCGTCACGCCCAAGAAGGGCGATCTGCTGACCGTGGGCGGCGAGCGGTTCACGCTCCTCACCCCGCGGAGCGGCTCGCAGGAAGAACCGGCCGCCGATCGGCCCGCGTGCTTCGCGTACATCCGCAACCCGGACGGGATGGAAGAGTGCCGGGCGGTCGACCACGACCTCCTGTTCGGCCGGCTGCCGGCGTGCCACGTCCAACTGGCCGACTCGCGGCTGTCGCGGCTCGCCGCGCTGCTCGCGGCGCACGACGGCGCGTGGTACGTCCACAACCTGTCGAAGAAGCCGCTCGGGCGGAACCGCAAGCCGGTCGGCACCTACGCGCGCGTCGAGGACGGCGACGAGTTGCTCATCGGCCCCCTGGTGGTGCGGCTCGAAATCCGCGGCGGGACGGCGGAGAAGGCGGTGCTGCCGACGGCCGCGAACTCTTCCGACTCGACCGTGAACCTCCGCCGCCCGCTGCCGAAGGCCGGACCGGCCGTCAACGGTACGGAGTTCGGTGAATCGACCGACGACGGGAGCGGCCGCGCCGACCAGGCGCCGACGACGGACCTGGGCGCGCTGCGTGCGAACGCGCAGCAGTTGGAGCGCTGGCTCCAGCACCAGAAGCCGCCCGCGGCCGAGCCGAAGACGGGGCTGGGCGGGTGGCTCGGCGCGCAGCGGGACAAACTGCGCCGGTTCTGGCTCGACACGCCCGAAACGACCTCCGCCCGCGGGCTGCGGGCGGCCGGCCGGCTCGACGACGCGTTCGCGGTACTGGAACGCGCCATCCGCGCCCGTCCGGACGGCCCGGAGCTCCTGCGCGAGCTGTACCGGTTGTATGAGGCGGCCGGGCTGTTCGACCTGTGCTACCGGCCGCTGCGGCACATCGAGAAGCTGGCCGAGGCGCGGGGCACGCCGGACCCGTGGGTGCTGGAGACGCTGGCCCGGCTCTGCGAGCGGCTGAGCCCGGACCGCGCGAGCATGGCGGACCGCGCGATCGACTACTGGAACAAGCTCGAAGCCGCGACCGGAACGAGTTACCACCGCCAGCGGGCCGACGTGATGGCCCGCCGCGCGCTGCGCGAGGGCGGCTACGCGAACGCCGCCGAAGACGACTGAGCCCCTGTGATCGGGTCCCTTCGTGACCGGACCACACCCACACGCCATGACCACCAACTGCCGCGCGTTCGGGTACGAGGCGAACGACCGCTGGGCGCGGCTCCCTCCCGGCTTCGGCTGGCAGGAGGTCGCGGCGGTCGCGACCGACTCGCGCGACCGCGTGTTCGTGTTCGGCCGCGGCCCGCACCCGTTGCTCGTCTTCGACCGCGACGGTGCGTTCATCGAGGAGTGGGACGGGACGACGTTCGCGCGCCCGCACGGCATCACGATCGGCCCGGACGACGCGGTGTACTGTACCGACGACTGCGGGCACACGGTCCGTAAGTTTTCGCCGCACGGCGAACTCGTGTTTACGCTCGGTACGCACGGGAAGCCGTCCGACACCGGCGCGACGAGCATCGACTTCCGCACGATCACACACCCCGGCCCGCCGTTCCACTACCCGACGAACCTCGCGATCGGCCCCGACGGCGCGCTGTACGTCACCGACGGCTACGGGAACGCCCGCGTCCACAAGTTCGCTCCCGACGGCCGGTTGTTGTTCTCGTGGGGCGAACCGGGAACGGGTCCGGGTCAGTTCCGGGTTCCGCACGGGATCGCAATAGGCCCCGACGGCACGGTGTACGTTGCGGACCGCGAGAACAGCCGCATTCAGCTCTTCGGCCCCAACGGCGAGTTCCTCGCCGAGTGGACCGACCTGGCGCGGCCGTCGCAGGTGTTCATCGACCGGACCGGCCGATTCTTCGTCGCGGAACTGGGCTACCGCGCCGGGATGTGGCCGGGCACCTCGCCCCCGACGCCCGACGCCACCGGCGGGCGCGTGAGCGTCTTCGACGCGGAGCGAAACCTCGTCGCGCGCTGGGGCGGCGGGGCGAGCCCGACCGCGCCGGGCGACTTCTTCGCCCCGCACGACATCTGCGTCGACTCTCGCGGAGCCGTGTACGTGTCCGAGGTGACGTGGTCCGCGGGCGGCAGCCGCGGACTGGTACCGCCGGACTGTCACGCGCTACAGAAGTTCGTTCCGGAGTGAGTGCCCGCGGGCGGCGCTGTCTTCTGGAGTGGTCCGCTCGCGGAGCGAGCGGACCGCTACGCCCCACAAAGCAACACGAAAACAGCCCGCAGCAACTACACACGAAGCGCGCCGCTCGCGGAGCGAGCGGACCACTCTACGGAAGGCCCTCATGAAAGCCTGGCGGTTCCACGCGTTCGGCGACATGCGGCTCGACGACGTGCCCGAGC
>JAFKJJ010000500.1 GCA_017306025.1 Planctomycetota bacterium | reverse complement strand
TCAGTTTCTGCGGCTGGGTGCTCGGCGTTTATCTGACGACTCTCGCGGTCGAAACGGTGCTGTTGGCGCGGGCGGTGGCTCCGCAACAGAAGGCGTGAATCAGCGGGCGCGTCCGGCGAGGTGCGGCGATGGCCAAGAAGATTGATCCGTTCAGCCACGTCGTCGACAGCAACCACTTCGAGATCCTCCCGACCGCCGGGCTGGAGTGGCACGGGCTGGAGCTCGGCGGCGTCCCGCTGAAGTTCCTCATCCTGATTACCGTCTGTGCCGTGGGCGTGGGCGTTGCGATGATCTGGCTCGGCCAGAAGATGAAGAGCGGCGACCCGCCGCGCGGGAAGCTCTGGAACCTGGTCGAGAGCCTGTTGTTCTTCGTCCGCGACAAGATCGCGGTCCCCGGCATCGGCGAGCACGACGCGAACAAGTACCTGCCGTACCTGACGACGCTGTTTCTGTTCATCTTTTCGATGAACCTGATCGGCATGGTCCCGTTCCTCGGGTCGCCGACCGCGTCGATCATGGTGACCGCGGCGCTGGCGGTGGTCAGCTTCTTCGTGATCCACACGTCCGGGATCATGGAGATGGGCACCGGCAAATACCTGAAGACGTTCATCCCGCACATCGAGCTGGAGGGCGGTGCGGCGATGAAGGTGATGGGCGGGATGATAACGGTCGGTATGGCGATCCTGGAGTACGCGACCGCGTTCATCCGGGCGTCGGTGTTGGCGATTCGTCTCTTCGCCAACATGCTCGCCGGTCACACCGTGTTGTTCATGATCCTGTTCTTCATCGCGATGGTGTCCGACCCCGGTTACCAGATCGGGTTCGTCAAGCAGCAGCCCGAGGGCGTGCAGAACCTGATCTGGGGCGGGATGTCGCTGTTCAGCGTCGTGCTGGTGTCGGCGCTGAGCCTGTTGGAACTGTTCATCGCGGGGCTGCAGGCGTTCATCTTCACGTTCCTGACCGCGGTGTTCATCGGGCTCGCGAAGCACCCGCCGCACTGACGAGACCCCGGAACACGGATTGAGGTTGGTGGACCGGAAACACGGCCGGAGATCGAGTGACAGGCGGGTGCGGGTTCCGTTCCGAATTTCGCGCTCCGCGTTCCGCATTCTCACTGACTCGGAGGTTCCTGACGATGCGCTTCGCAAACGTGCTGCTGGTCGCCCTGCTCGGCGTGCTCGCGACCGCGACCCCGCTGTTCGCCGCCGAGAACGCCGGGGCCTACGCCGGCCTGGGCAGCGGCATCGGGATGGGGCTGGCCATCATCGGCATCGGCCTCGGCATCGGCCTGATCGGGTACGCGGCCCTCAGCGGGATCGCCCGCCAGCCGGAGCAGGCCGGCGCGATCCAGGGCGCGATGTTCATCCTCGCCGGTCTGGTCGAAGGGGCCGGGATCATCGCCCTCGTCCTCTGCCTGGCGCAGTTGTTCCTGTGATGCCACGCCCCACGGACCCCGGTCCGTGGGTTTCCGCGAGGTGAACCCATGCGGCTCTCGACTGTCTACCGGCTGTGCGCCGTCGCCTTACTCGCTCTGCTCGTGTCCGGTGCCCCGGTCCCGGCGGCCAGCGCTCCCGCGCACGCCGGCGACCCCGTCCACGACGCGGAGCACGGCGGGAAGGGCGGCGGGCTCGACTTCACCGGCATCAAGCGGTACGACCTCGGCATCTACACGCTGATCGTCTTCGGCATCCTGCTGTTCGTGCTCTCGAAGTACGCCTGGCCGAACATCAAGGCCGGACTGGAAAAGCGCGAGTCGACCATCCTCTCGGCGCTGGACGAGGCCAAGAAGGATCGGGCCGAGGCCGCCGACCTCCTGGCCCGCGCCAAGAAGGAGTTGGACGCGACCGCGGCCAAGGTCGGTGCGATGCTCGACGAGGCCCGCAAGGACGCCGAGGCCCTCAAGGCCGCCAAGGCCGAGGAGGGGGCCAGGGACGCCCAGGCCGAGCGCGACCGGGCCAAGCGCGAGGTCGAGGCGGACCGCGCGGCGCTGACCAAGGACGTTCAGCACCAGGCGGTGGAGCTCGCCGTGCTGATCGCGACCAAGGCGCTGCGGCAGCAGGTCTCCGTCGAGAACCAGTCGCGGTTGCTCGACGAGTCCATCGCCGAACTGAAGGCCAACGCGAACCGGGCCTGATCGGTCGCGCGCTTCTGTTGTGGTGCGGGCGCCTCGCCCGCATCGACCCGAGAGCGGGCTCTGCCTGCGCCACGAAAAAGCGCCACGCGAACGCCGCCGAAGAGAAGCCAATGGCCGAGAGCATCCACGAAACGGTCCTCGATACCGGAACGACCCGGTCGCGGCTCGCGCGCGTGTACGCCGAGTCGCTCCTCGCCGCCGCTCTGAAGCAGTCGGCCGACCCGGAGGCGGTCGGCGCCGAACTGGGTACGCTCGTCCGCACGCTCGTCACGCACCCGGAGGTCGGGGCGTTCCTCGCCAGCCCGGCCGTCGGCAAGAAGGTCAAGGCCGCGGCCCTGGCCCCGGCGCTCAAGGGCCACGCGTCGGACCTGCTCCGCGGGTTCGTCGGCGTGCTGGCGCACAACAACCGGCTCGACCTGATTCGTGGCGTGTCTGCGGCGTTTCGTCAGTTGCTCGACGAACGCGCCGGCCGCGTCCGGGTGAAGGTCACGGCCGCGGTCCCGCTCTCCGACGCCCAGAAGGCGGCGCTGACCGCGAGCCTCAAGGGCGTCCTCGGCGACCAGGAACCGGTGCTGGACGTGCGGACCGACCCCGACCTGCTCGGCGGGCTGGTGGTCCAGGTGGGCGACTCCGTGATCGACACGTCCGTTCGGTCGCGGCTCCAGTCGATTCGCTCGCTCCTGCTCGCTCGCTAAGGGCCGTTGGCTCTTAGCTGTTGGCTGTTGGCCCGAAGCCGGCGGCCCGGACGCACAAAACAAACTGGTTCTAGCCCACGGCTACCAGCCAACGGCCAATAGCTCGCAAGCAAGAGGGCACCAGACATGGCAACGAAGATCTCCGCCGGCGAAATCGTCAGCGTCCTCGAAAACCAGATCCGCAACTTCGACCGGAAGGTCGAGACGCGGGCCGTCGGTCAGGTCCTCGAAGTGGGCGACGGCATCGCCCGCTGCTACGGCCTCTCGGAAGTCATGGCCGGCGAGCTGGTGGACTTCCCCCAGGCCGGCGTGACGGGCCTGGCGTTCAACCTCGAAGAGAACTCGGTCTCCGTCATCATCCTCGGCGACTACCTGAAGGTCACCGAGGGGATGGAGGTCCGCACGACGGGCGAACTGCTGTCGGTGCCGGTCGGCGAGGGGCTGATCGGCCGCGTGGTGGACCCGCTCGGCAACCCGCTCGACGGCAAGGGGCCGATCCACTCGACCACGCGCCGGCTCGTCGAGAGCCCCGCCCCGGGCATTCTCGACCGCCAGCCGGTGAAGCAACCGCTCCAGACCGGCATCAAGGCCATCGACTCCATGACCCCGGTCGGTCGCGGCCAGCGCGAACTCATCATCGGCGACCGCAAGACCGGCAAGACGGCCATCGCGATCGACACGATCATCAACCAGAAGGAAGAGAACGTCGTCTGCGTGTACATCGCGTGCGGGCAGATGGAGTCGAAGGTCGCGGGCGTGGTGGAGATCCTGCGGAAGACCGGGGCGATGGACTACACCATCGTCGTGGTCGCGAGCGCGGCCGACGCGGCCCCGCTCCAGTACCTGGCGCCGTACGCGGGCTGCGCGATGGCCGAGTACTTCATGTACGAGAAGGGGCGCGACACGCTCTGCGTTTACGACGACCTCTCGAAACAGGCCGCGGCGTACCGCCAGCTCTCGCTGCTCGTCCGGCGCCCGCCGGGTCGCGAGGCGTACCCCGGCGACGTGTTCTACTGCCACTCGCGTCTGCTCGAACGCTCCGCGAAGCTCGCCGAGCGGTACGTGATCCTCGACGGCAACACCGACGGCGCGAACGCGGGCGCCCACTGGGGCATCAACAAGGCGTCGAACCCGACCGAGCGCCGCGGGCCGGGCGACACGGGCATGGTGTACATCGGGCCGGGCGAGAAGGGCGGGGCGGAGCAAGCCAAGCACGACGTCAAGAGCTTCCCCGGCGCGAAGGTCGCGAAGGTGGCCGGGAGCGGCGGCTCGCTGACGGCGCTGCCGATCATCGAGACCCTCGAAGGCGAAGTGTCGGCCTACATTCCGACGAACGTGATCTCGATCACCGACGGCCAGATCTACCTGCAACCCGACCTGAAGAACGCGGGCGTGCTGCCGGCCGTGGACGTCGGCATTTCGGTGAGCCGCGTGGGCGGTAACGCCCAGATCCCGGCGATGAAGCACAAGACGGTGGCCGGCGGTCTGAAACTCGCCCTCGCCCAGTTCCGTGAGCTGGAGGCGTTCGCGCAGCTCGGCACCGAACTCGACAAGGTGACCCAGGCGCAGCTCGACCGCGGTTACCGGATGGTCGAGATCCTGAAGCAGGGGCAGTACAAGCCGCTGAACGTGTTCGATCAGATCATGATCATCTACGCGGGCAACAGCGGCGGCCTGGACAAAGTCGATCGGCGGAAGGTGAAGGACTGGGAGGAGCAGTTCCTCCGCTTCATGAAGGAGCAGAAGCCGGAGGTGCGGGCGCTGCTCGTGAAAGAAAAGAAGATGACCGACGAGGTGATCGCCGCGCTCAACGCCGCGATCGCCGAGTTCCAGCCGCAGTTCAAGGGCTGAACGAGTTCCAAGTTCCAATAGTTCCGGGTTCCAAGTTGAGAATCACGAGCCGGCCGCTCTTGTCTCCAACTTAAACCCTGGAATGCAAAGAGAAGAAAGGGGGCATGGCCGAATTCCTATGGATCGACTGGAACTTAGCAAAACTCGACATGCACCACCTTTCGACGGACGAGGTGGAATTCGCGTGGGAACACCGGACGGACGTGGCTGAGTGGGACGAGCCCGAACCGGGCGTCGAGAGCTGCGGCCGCGTGCCGAACGGGCGGTGGGTGAAGATCATCTGGCGGTACAACGGGTTCGGCGACGGGGACCTGGTCTTCGTCATCACCGCGTACCACATGCCGCACCCGCCGCCGGTGAGAACGAAACACTAGACACGAAACACCCAACACGAAACACGAACGATGGCCAACCTGCGTGTCCTCGTGAAGCGCCGCAAGGCGGTGCGGAACATCCGCAAGATCACGAAGACGATGGAACTGATCGCGACCTCGCGGTTCCAGCGCGCCCTCAAGCGCGCGCAGGAGGCCGAGGCGTACACGCGCAAGATCGCCGAACTCGCGGCCGACCTCAGCAAGAACGCCGGCGAGGTCAGCCACCCGCTGCTCGTCACGCGGCCGGTGAAGAAGTCGCTGTTACTCGTTATCACCGCAAACCGCGGGCTGTGCGGCGGGTACAACGGCAGCATTCTGCGCGAGGCGATGGGCGCGGTTCGCGCTTACAAGGCCGCGGCAACTCCCTTCGACCTCGAAACGGCCGGGCGCCGCGGGATCGCGTTCTTCCGGTTCCAGGGCATCCCGCGGGCGGTGGAGTACACCAACTTCGAGGACAAGCCCACCTTCGAGGAAGTGGACAAGCTCGCCAGCCGCTACATCGACCTCTACGCGTCGGGTCAGATCGACGAGGTGAAGGTCGCGTACATGAAGTTCGTCAACGCGGCCCGGCAACAGGCGGTAGTCGAGACGTTGCTCCCGCTGTCGGGCGTGGCCCCCGAACCGAAGGCGGCTCCGGGCGCCGCGCCGGCCGCGGGCGCCGTGCGAAAGGTGGAATACGAGTTCCTTCCGGACGCGGCAGAGATCCTTGAAGAGCTGGTCCCCGCGGCGCTGAAAGTTCGGCTGTTCAAGTGCTTCCTTGATGCGGCCGTCAGTGAGCAGATCGCACGTCGCGTGGCGATGAAGGCCGCGACCGAGAACGCCGGCGACTTGATTAAAGAGATCACCCGGATCTACAACCGGACGCGCCAGGCGAACATCACGAAGGAGATTTCGGAACTCATCGCCGGCTCCGAGGCGCTGAAGTAAACGAGGTGTCCGGCCATGCTACAAGGGCTACTTGCTAGCGGATTGCTTCTCGCGATTCTCGCCTTGGGACTGATTGTTGGTACGGCGGGCGGTGTTGATAAAGCGAGTGGGGCCAAGACAATTGGTTACGGCATCCTGCCTCGTGGGACAGCCGTTTTCTTGGCGATCCTTGCTCCGATCGGGATATTGGCTGTTTTCTTCTTGGCGACTACGGAGAAGGCGCAAGAGCAAGCCGGTGCCATTCCTTTTGTGCTTGCGGGTGTGGCAACGGTGGGTGGCTTGTTGCTCTCAGTGGAGACTTTCCGGAGAAGGATCGTCTTGGATGTCTCCGGCATTCGCGCCTTCGGATGGTTCGGACCGCCGAGAAGTTGGGCTTGGGCAGATGTTGCAGAGGTGGTGCGATTGTCCTCCGGGGAGTACGCGATCACGATTCACGACGGTGCGAGGGTAAAGATTAACCCCTTGCTGATGGATCGTGTGGAATGGCTTGCCGAAGCGTGTCGGGAGGTTCTGCCTCCAGATCGTTTTCCAATGGAGTTTCAACAAACGAAGATCGGGTGAGGCTTGTGGTTCGGTGCGGAGACACCACGATGACCGTCGAGCGTCGGAAACTGACCTTCGCCACGCTCGATGATGCGGTTCGCGACGCCGAGAACCTGGTGGCGAAGGGCTACGACAAGGCGGGCAACTGGGACTTAGCGCAGGTGGGTTCGCACCTGACCGAGTGGATGCGGTTCCCGCTCGACGGCTTTCCGAAGGTGCCGCTGCTCCTGCGACCGATGTTCTGGCTCTTGCGAACGGCGGTCGGGAAGAAGATACGGGCGAAGGTCCTTGCCGAAGGGTTCTCGACGGGCGGGCGGACGATGCCCCAAACGGTGTTTTCGCCCGGCGGTGATGCGCCCGCGGCCGTCGCGAAGTTGAAGGAAACGGCCGAGCGGTTCCGGGCGCACACGGGGCCGGTTCATCCGTCGCCGCTGTTCGGCGCGATGACCAAAGACGAGGCGCTTCAGTTACAACTGAAGCACTGCGAACACCACTTGAGCTTTTTGGTCCCACGGGCGTAGAGACGGCGCACCAGCGAGCCGCGACCGCAAGGGAGCGGGAAACGTACACCGCTCCCTTGCGGTCGCGGCTCGCAAGAAACGAAGACATTCCGCGAGCGCGAGAGGCAACACAATGGTTTCTACCGCGACCAAGACCGGGAAAATCGTGCAGATCATCGGCTCCACCTTCGACGTGGAGTTCGAGGAGGGCCACCTGCCCGCGATCTACAACGCGCTGAAGATCAACCAGAAGACGGCCGGCGGCACCGACATCAGCCTCACCGGCGAGGTGCAGCAGCACCTCGGCGGTAGCCGCGTCCGGTGCGTCGCGCTGGGCAGCA
>JAFKJJ010000499.1 GCA_017306025.1 Planctomycetota bacterium | reverse complement strand
CCAGTTCGCTCGCGCCGGGTTCGCCGGTGAGGAGCAGTTGAAGCGTTTCGGCGAACCCGCGCGTCTCGGCGCGGGCGAGTTCGTCGGTGCCGGCGCCGAAGCCCGCGACCTTACTAACTCCCGCGTCGGACAGCCGTTGGCGCGCGGCGCGGACGGCGGCCGCGTCCTTCGCCCGCGCGGCCAGTTCGGCGCGAACGTTTCGCGGCGGCAGGCCGGCCTGCTCGCGGGCGAACCCGGCGCGCCCGGACACGCGGCCCACTTGTTCTTCCACCTCCGCATCGGACAGGGCCGCGTCGTCGCGGATGGCGCGGAGCTCGTTGTCGGACAGCGCCCGGTCGCCCTGCGCGCCCTTCCGTAAATCGACGAGCGGCGCGGGCAGATCTGTCAGCGCCCAGTACAGATTCGGACAATTCGGTTGTTGGATCATCTCGGTGAGCGATTCGAGCGCCATCTCCGCGACCGCGTGCCCGAGCCGCGCGCCGGCCAGGGTCGGGTACTCGCCGAGGTGGCGGGCGAGCGCGAGCATCGTCTTGGCGGTGCGGATCGCGTCGTCGAAGTCGCCGCGGGCGATCTCGCCGCGGAACCGCACCTGGAGCGCGACCCCCAGTTCGCGGAGCGGGGGGAGTTCGGGCAGCCGCAGGTCGGGGCCTTCGGTCTGGACGCGGTCGAGGGCCTGCCAGTCGCACGTGTCGAGCCGCGCGCCGTAGTCGGCCTGCGAGGTCGCGGAGCCGCCGTAGTTGCGGAGCTCGTACTTCGGCAGATCCTTCAGGGGCATCGTCCGCTGGCGCGCTCGCAGTTCGACCGCCTCCTTACTGAAAAAGAAGTGGCGCTGTTCCATGAAGCAGCGAAGGTACCACTGCGTCGGGTTACCGGGCTTGAGTTCGCGCACCTCCGGCAGCAACTGGTACTTGAGCGCCGGCTTCGGGGCCGCGGCCGGGTGTACGGTGACGCGCGCGTCGGGCTCCCCGCCGGGAGGCGCGGCGAGCGTCGCGGAGAGGAGAACGAGTGCGGTCATCGCGGAGAAGCCCTTGATGTAGTAGGCACACCCCGTGTGCCGTTGCCGGAATGAGAGGGGAAGCGACGGCACACTCCGTGTGCCTACTACTTTCCGTCACTTCCGGATGGTGATCTCGTAATGCAGGTTGTACGCCGGGTTCTGCTCGTCCCCCTTCGGCGGGCTGCCGCGCAGGTGTGCGGCGCCGTCTTTCACCTCGTAGCGGAACGGCTTGCCGGTGAACGGGTCGACCGGCAGCGGTACGTCGACGGCGGCGAGCGCCTCGGGCACCCGGCCGGCGTGTGCCGCGGCGTACAGGCGGACCGCCTCGACGTGCCGCAGCAGCGCGACCCGCTGCTCCAGCCGACCCTGCGCCCGGCGGATCTTCTGGAGCGCCACCGTGAAGCTGTCGAACAGCGCCCGGCCCTTCGGCGGGGTGATCGCGTCGAGCCGCGGGATCGCCTCCCACGTCGGCAGGTTGCAGAACTTCATCGCCTCGTCCCGCCGGATCTCGTACTCCATGCGCTCGTTCAACAGGACGACCTGGTACGTCGAGAACGTGTCGAGCCGCTCGGCCGGTATGCCGGAGTCGATCAGCCGCTCGCGCGCGGCGGCCATGTACTTCTCGTCGGCGGCGTGCTCGCCGAGGTACTCGATCGCCTTCTTCTCGCCCCGGCCGATCTCGCGGAGCAGTTCGAGGCGCTGGATGGCCTTCTTGAGCTGCGCGGCGGTCATCGGCCTCGTGTCGTCGAGGTCGCGGAACTCCGCGAGGACGAGCATCCGCTCGCCCTCCAGGCCGGTCGCGAACGTGATGAGCGGGGTCGGCAGGTTGGTCAGCGCCCAGTACAGGTTCGGGCACCCGGGCTGTTCGAGCATCTCTTCCAGGGGGGCGATCGCGACCGTCGCGACCGCGACGCCGACCAGCCCGCCGATCAGCGTGGGGTGTTCGCCCAGGTGCCGCGAGAGCGCGAACATCGTCTTGGCGGTGGCGAGCGCGTCGTCGAAGCGGCGGAGCGCGATCTCGTCGCGGAACCGCTTCTGGAGTTCGGTCGCCAGCGCCCGCATCTTTTGAAGATCGGGCAGCAGCAGGCCGACGCCGTCGGTCCGCAATCGCGGGAGGATCTGCCAGTCGGGCTTGTCCATGCGGGCGGCGCGGTCGGCTTGCTTGAGCGCGGCCCGGCCGAGCGCCTCGTCGGTGGTCGAGAAGTCCTGATCCAGAAGGCACTTGAGGTAGTTCGGAATGGGGTTCCCGGGCGTCATCTCGCGCAGCTCGGGCAGGAGCAGGTACCGCAGCGCCGGTTTGGGGGCCGGCATCGGATCGACGGTGAGCTTGACGAGCGTTTCCGCGGGCGGATCGGCCTGCTTCGCCGACGACAGAACGAGCGCGAGGATGGAGACGAGCGTTTCGAGCACGGGAACGATCTCCGCCGATGCGAGTGCGCGGCCGGGAGCGGGCGTTTCACCGGAGAGACGACGGCGGTCGGGAAGAATTCCGCGAAAAAGCCCGCGGTCGCGCTTTGCCGGGCGGGATTTGGGGCGCCCGGGCGCCGTCGATGTCGGGGTCACCTGTGCAGCCCGAGTCTAACAGATCGGCGTTGGAACAACCAGCCTCTTGACGTGGCGACGACGCGCGGATCGAGGTGAGGCGCGGCCGGCCGGTCGCGCTGGAAGCGGGGAGCCGGTCTGCGATCTGCGAGGGCGGCAAGACCGTCGGGAGCGGCGTCGTGAGCGAGGTTCTGGAGTAGCAACGCGGCGTGGGTGGCGGCCCGCGCCCCGCTCTCGAATTTGTCGGTGCGTGACATTCCGACTCGACTCGGATACCCTGGCTCCCTCGACGCCCGCGAGAGGCCACCTCTCGCATGACAACTACAGCCCGTGAGCCATGCGGGTCAAGTTTCTCTTTTGGAACATCCGGCAGGCACGCGGAAGCCGGTTGGCCGCTTGTCTCACTCGTTTGGCCGGACTGGATACGGACGTGTTCCTGTTCGCGGAATGTCCGACCGATCCGGCGCCGATACTGGCAGCACTAAACGGTCAGGCGGTGAACAGCTACGCGGCGGTCGTAAGTCAAAGTTCGCGCGTCCGGTTCTTCGCGCGCCAAACCGGTCCGCTCGCAGGGGCGACCTGGCACGACCGCTTTTTTGATGAAGTCAGCGACCGCATTACGGCGTTAGAATTACAACCGCGGGGCGCGCTGAGTGTTCTGGTGTTCGGCGCCCACCTCGATTCGCCCTACCCGGGCTTGTCGGCCGACGGTCGGGCCGAGTGGGCGCGAGACGTCGCCCGCGACGTCCGCACTGTGGAAGGCGACGTCGGCCACACGCGGACGCTCCTGGTCGGCGACCTGAACATGAACCCTTTCGACGGTGGGCTTGTTCAGATGACGGCGCTTCACGCGGTCATGACCCGGCACCTGACCGGGGTGGTTGTTCGACATGAGGCGCGGGACGGGTTTCCGGTGTTTTACAATCCGATGTGGTCGTGCCTCGGCGACCGCCCGGCACCGCGGATTCAGCCGCACGGTCGCCGACGCCCTCCGGGAACGTACTACTTCGACAACACCAACGACCGGGCGAATGCGTTTTGGCAGATGTTCGATCAGGTGCTCCTCCGGCCACAACTCATGGAGCAACTTACGCACCTTGAGATCTTGGAAGGCGATGGGACGGAAGAGCTCGTGACCGCGGAAGGTAAGCCGCGGGCGAACCTGATGAGCGATCACCTGCCGATACTGTTCGAATTGAATTTGTAGAGGGCCGCGCAATGGCAGAGGACGACTCGGACCTGTGGCCGGCGGACATCGTTGTTGATGTCGTACCTCCGGTTGCGATCTTGAACGAACAGGCTGAAGCACTGGCGAAGAAGACGCAGGGGATCGTGAAAGGGGAAGTGCGCTCCAACACGACGGACCAATTTGAGCAACTGAGTTTCGACCTTGTAGCCCCCGCGGTTGGTCTGAGACAACGCATTCTGCTCATGCGATTCGTGCGAGATTTCCCGTACCCCGTCGTTCTGATCGCGGCCCCTTTAACGTCCCCCTTGGCGGGTTCTTCAGGCAGTCCCGAAGCCCGGGATTTGCTATTGACTTGGAAGCTATCCGATGCCGAGCAGCGTCAAGCGCGGCTCGCGCACACCCCCAGAGAGGTTCGCGAATTGCTGAAGACAATTTTCAACGCACCGGCTACTCGGGGGGCATTGTTCTCTCTGATTGCACGGAGTAACGAAGTAACTGGTGTAACAAAGGGGGAAGGCAAGGAGACCGAGACGCCACAACATTCGAACGGCAAGTCCGGTGAATAACGTGGTTGCATCTCACCTCTTCCCGCTCCGCGGGTTCCGCAGGAAGTACAGCCGCCCGTCCTCCGCGCCGCCGAGGAAATCGGGCACACCGTCGCCGTCGAAGTCCGCTGTCCCCGGGCTCACGTCGTGGCCTTCGATGTTCTGCTTCGCCAGCGTGCCCGCGTTCTTGAACACCCACACCCCGTCCTTGTGGCCGACCTGCTGAAGCAGATCCGCGTTGGCGCTGTTCAGCAGGAAGTCGAACTTGCCGTCGCCGTCCCAGTCGGCGACGCACAACTTCCGGCGCCCGCTGCGCCCCGCGGCGTTCGGGTTGAGCCGCAACGGCACGCCCTTCTCGTCCACGAACGCGCGCCGCGGGGCGAGGAGCACCAGCTTCCCGTCCCGCTTCGCACGCTCGAAGAACGCGAGATAGCCCTCGGTATCGAGCACCGCGAGGTCCGGCAACCCGTCGCCGTTGAAGTCATACACCACCGGCGTCGTTCGCCACTGCGTGAGGAGCGCGTTGCCCTGCGGCTTCCGCCAGCCCCACGCGAGCGCCGGCTGCGGTTGCTCCCTCGTCCACTCCACCTCGATCGGCTTCGGGGCACTCAGCTTCGGTTGCTTGCGCGTGCCCACGTTCTTCAACCACACGACTTCGCCCAGGATGCTGTTCAGTACGATGTCGGGCAGCCCGTCCGCGTCCCAGTCCGCGACGCTGAACGTCGTGTAACCCCACTTCGCCTCGGCCGGCCCCTGAACGCTCCCGTTCGGACCGGCCGTCACGCGGAACGGTCGGCCGTCCACTTCGAGCCGCTTCGGGGCCGCCCATTTCGGATTCGCCACGCCCGGCCCGCTCAGGTTCTCAAAGAACTCGATGTAACCGGCCGTGTTGCCGCTCAGGATGTCGAGATCGCCGTCGCCGTCCCAGTCGCACGTCACCGGCGTGGCGAGCGCGCCGCACTTCAGCGCGTCGGCCTCCTGCCGGAAGTACACCGGCTGCGCGAACACCGGCGTGCGGTCCGCGCCGAGCGCGCCCGTGTTCTCGACCAGCGCGACGCGGCCGTCCTCGTCGCCGACGATCAGGTCGAGGTCGCCGTCTTTGTCCCAGTCGAACGCGACCGGCACGATCATTTGCAGGTCCATCGCCAGCGGCCGCCCCTTCGCGTCCTTCAGGCGCCGGCCCGCGGCGTACTTCGGCTTCGCGCGCGTGCCGACGTTCTCGAAATAGGTGAAGCCGTCGAGGAACTCGCCGCAGATGAGGTCGAGGTCGCCGTCGCCGTCGAAGTCCGCGAAGTTCGGCGAAGGGCAGCCGTAGACGTCGATCGGCCGGCCGGCCGCCTCCACGCGGAACGGCTCGGCGTACTTCCCCTCGCCTTGCCCGAGGAACACGAACACGAAGCCGTGCAGCGGGCCGTTGGTCCACGCGCCGCGGGCGTTGTACGCGTCGTCCCAGCCGTACTCGCTCCAGTCCTCGATGCCCACGACCACATCGAGCTTGCCGTCGCCGTCGTAATCGACGTACCGCCACTGGTTGTGCCGCACCTTCGGCCCCTTCGGCTGGCTGCCGATCGGCCTGTAAAAGTTCTTCGCGATCGGGAGCGCGAGTTTCTCCTCGATACCCTTCGCGGTGAACCGCGGGTACTCGGTGCCGGGAGACAGCACGCGGAGCTTCCCCTCGACGTAGCTCGGCATGACGTAGTGAACGGTGGAACTCAGCCTGCGCGCCGGCTTGAACACCGGGAACTTGTTTTTTGCGGTGTCGCCGGTGACGTTCTCGAACAGCCACGCGCCGTTGGAGGGCTTGTCGGGGCACGACACGATGAGGTCGAAGTCGCCGTCGCCGTCCGCATCACACGGCACCGGCCACGCCCACAGCCCGACCCCGAGGTCGACCGTCAGGCCGGGGTGGTTGTACTTCAGTTGATCGAGCCCGTCGGCACTCGCGACGCCCGACGCGAGCAGGAGAAACGCAAAGGGGAGAAGCGTTCGCACGGGAGGCTCCGAAGGGGACGCGGCCGATACACTCAACTTACGACCGCCCCGCGAGGAACCGCCGTGATCGTCACCGACTCGTTCACCGACATCGCCACCCCCACCGGGCCGATGCGGACGTACTTCTACGCGCCGCAGGAGCCCGGACGCGCGCCGCAACCGCGGGCGGGACTCGTGCTGTACTCGGAAATCTTCCAGCAGACGCCGCCCGTGCGCCGGCTCGCGATCGCCTTCGCCAGCCTCGGGTACCTCGTCGCGGTGCCGGAGGTGTACCACGCCCACGAACCGCCGGGCTGCGTGCTCGGCTACGACGACGCGGGGAAGAACCGCGGCAACGCGCTCAAGCAGATCATCCCGATGTCCGACTTCGACGCGGACGCCCGCGCGGCCGTCGACGCGCTCCTGAAGCACCCGGGGTGTAACGGGCGGGTCGGGGCGGTCGGGATTTGTCTCGGCGGGCACCTCGCGTTCCGCGCGGCGCTTCTGCCGGAGGTGCGGGCGGCCGCGTGCTGCTACCCGACCGACCTGCACAGCGGTACGCTCGGCAAGGGCGGCGCGGACTCGCTTTCGCGCGCGAAGGAGGTCCGCGGAGAGTTGCTGATGGTGTGGGGGCGGCAGGACCCGCACATCCCGGCCGCGGGAAGGCGGCTCATCCACGACGCGCTCGACGCGGCCGGGGTGTGGTTCACGTGGCACGAGTTCAACGCCGCGCACGCGTTCCTGCGCGACGAGGGCGACCGGACCACATCGGGCCGCCGCGCTCACTTCGCCTCGATCGTCTTGACCGCCGCCGCGGCCGCCTCGCGGAGCCACGGCCGCGGGTCGCTCTCCGCGATCGTCTTCAACTCCGCGAGCGCGTCCCTCGCGTCCGGGCCGATCGCCGCGAGCGCCTCGACCGCCCGCTCGCGGTGGCGCTGGACCTTCGACTTCAAGAGCGCCGTCAGCTCCGGGACGAGCGGCTTACCCGCCGCGCCGAGGCCGGGTAACCGCTCGACCAGGTCGTACAGGTCCTCGTGGTCCTTGTCCGCAAGCACCTTCCGCGCCCAGTCGAGCGCCGATCTGGCGCCGTCGGCGTCGATGACGAGCATCGCGACGGCGCGGGCAAGGTCGGCATCGCGTCCTTCGCGCCGGGGCCGATGTGCCGGAGGGCGGCCAGCGCGGGCCGGTGAACGGAGCGCGCCTTCTCCTCCTTGAGCAGCCCGACCAGCACCGCGACCGCCTTGGGGACCTGCGCCGGGTCGACGCGGACCACCGCCTCGGCCGCGGCCAGCCGCCACCGCGGGTGTTCCGCGCCACACGTCTTCAGCAGTTCCGGCGCCGCGGCCTTCGCGACCGGCCCGAGCACCGCCAGCGCCTTCGCGGCGCGCACCACACTGTTGCCGTTCTCCGACTTCAGACCCCCGACGAGCGCCGGCACCCCGCCGGCCGCCTTCGACGGGTCGATGCCGACGAGCGCCAGCGCCGCTTCGAGCCGCACTTCCTCCGATTTGTCGTCGAGCAACTTCGTGAGGGCGGGGATCGCGGTCCTCGCGGTCGGCCCGGTTTGCAGGAGGTTCTGACTCGCCGCGATCCGCACGTCTTCCCTCCGGTCCCGGAGCCCTTCGACCAGTACCGGGAGCGCCGACGTGTGCTCCGCGCTGCCGCGCGGGCCGATCTGTACGAGGGCCACCGCCGCGGCGAACCGGACGTCGGAATCGGGGTCCGCGAGCGCGGCCGTGAGCGCGGGGACCGACGCGGGGGCGCGGCCGTAGCGGCTCCCGAGCGCCACCGCCGCCGCGGGGCGGACGCGGGCGGTCTTGCCGCTCTGGAGCGCGTCCTCGATCGGCTCGCGGGTCGGCAGCGCCGAGACGTGGGTGATCGCCCACCCGCGGACGCCGTCGTTCGGGTCGTCGAACAGCGGGAGGAGCACCTTCGCGGCCCGCTGCGGGACCGGGTTGAAGATGTCGGTTATGTGGAGCACGTGCTTCGTCATCGTGGATCGCACCCCGAGCGCCACGACGACGGGGAGCGACTTTTCGGCCAGCTCCGGCGCGACGCGCGAGATCGCCCGCGCCGCCGCGAGCCGCACCTCCGTGTTCTCGTCCGCGAGCAACTTCTCCAGCGCCGGGGCCACGCCCTTCGCGTCGTCGCCCGCGCGCTCGAAGACCGACCCGGGCGGAACCGTTCCGGCCTCCTTTTCCTTGAGGGTGCCGAGGAACGCCGCGGCCCGCTCCCGCACCCCGGGTTCCTTGTCGCCGCAGAGCGCGACGAGGTGCCGGACCACCGGCCCCGGGTATTCGCGGAGCACCGGCGAACCGACCAGCAGGTTCGGGACGCAGCGGCGGGTTCCGAGCAGGAGCGAGCGGACGGTCTCGATTTTCGGGCCGTCGATCCGGGCCAGGGCCCAGGCGATCGTCTCCGTGGAACCGAAGCCCCCGTCCTTCGGCACCAGGGCGAGGAGCGCGGGGACGGCCTCCTTCGCGTCCGGGCCGATCGTCCCGAGGATCTCCGCGACGTAATGAACGGGCGCGTTCTTCTCGCCGAGCACCGTTATGAGCGCCGGTACGGCCGACTTCGGTTTGGCTTTGAGCAGGGCTTCGTAAGCGGCGTGTTGCTTCTCGCGGTCCTCGGCGCGCAGGTCCGCGACCCACTCCGCGACCGGGCGC
>JAFKJJ010000498.1 GCA_017306025.1 Planctomycetota bacterium | reverse complement strand
ATAAGCGCCGCGCTTGGCAGCGCGAGCTACTGGCCGAAGAGATTCAGGCCGTTGTGGGCGACCATCACGCCGCGGCGAAAATTCAGAACCTGGCACACCGGTGCCTCGATCTCGCCGCGGGAAACCTGTAACTTCGCGCAAAGTACAGCACGGTAGAAAACGCTTGGAAAGCCGGCCTTTTCAGCGAGTTTTGATGCGCCGGCCCTGGCCCGTGAAGCCAGTCTGCGTAGACCAGCTTCAGTGTCGTGTCGGCCGGGTTCGCGAGGATCGCGCGCTGAAACGTGATGTCGTCTTCGTACCGCATGGTCTGGCAGCGTGGCGTTGAGTTCCCGGCCCCGGCTCACCCCAACAGCGCGCGGATCTCGCGACTCACGGCCTCGATCACCGTTTCCAGTGCGCCGGGCGATACCGCCGCGATGACCTCCTGATAAATGCCGTAGCCGTAGCTCGACGCCGCCGGCAGGTACCCGGGTTGCCAGTCGTTCGTCACGGTCGCGATCACGAGTGCGGTCTGTGGGAACCGCCCGCGGAGCGTGATCTGAAACGTCTGGTACAGTTCGCCGGGGCAGAACACCCACACCGAATCGCCCAGCCGGGATACCGCGATCCGATAAGGGTACGCGGGGCCGGTGGGCATCGCCGCGAGCCGCGTGATTTGCCGCCGCATCTGCTCGGCCCGTGCGCGGCACTCCGACACGCGGGCGGTGTCGTCCGCGGCCAGAGCCGCGGCCTCCTCCACCTCCCACTTCACCAGTTCGGCCTTCGTCGCGTCGAGTTTCGGCAGGTCGAGCCGGTACGGCAGCGCGACCACGAACCGCCGATCCTTCCACGTCGCGAACCGCCCCTTCTCGTCGCCGCTCACCGGGACGTGCTTCCACGCGCCCAGGATCGCGCCGGACACCACCGGACCGGCGAAGTCGAAGTGCGTGCCGGGCGGCGGGAGCGATTCGAGCGCCGAGAGCGCTGCGAAGCCGAGCTGGCGGCCGTTGCGGTCCGCGACCGCCGTGTCGCCGACGTACCCCTCTTTCGGCCCGAGGTCGCCGGACGCCCCTTGCAGGAACAGGCACGGCGCGCCCGTATTGTCTTCCACGACCGCGCGCATCGCGCCGACGTAATCGGGGCTGATGAGGGTGTTCTCCCACGCCAGCGTCGTCGGGTGGCACGCGTAGTTCACCACCGTCCCGAGTGTCTCGCCGGTGGCATCGTCCACCGCCTTCGCGACGAGTGCGGTGTCATCGGAGGTGCCGCCCGGGTTGAACCCGCACACGAACTGCTTCGAGTCGGCGTCGTAGAAGTCGCGCTGGCGTGCGAGGTCGCACTTCGCGGTGCCGTAGAGGAGCGTCGCGGGGACCGCGGACCCGGCGGCCTTCCGGGCGACGAGTTCGCACGCGTCGGCGAGTTGGTCGAGGTACGGACCGATCAGATCGCCGCCGGGGAGGGCCGCGCGGGTCCGCGACATCCACCCGGAGCCGTGCGTGTGCGACAGGCACACCATCACGTCGTCGGGGACGGTCCGGCCGACGCGGGTGCGGATGTTCGTGAGTTCCGCGCCGTCGAGGATGCAGTGGTCGAGCCCCAGGACGACGAGCCGCCCCGGGCCGTCGAGCGGTTCGAGGCACATCGCGGTCGCGGTCAGGGGGCGGTGAACGCCGGTGGCGCGGTCGTGGAGGGCGGCGCCCCACATGCGGTGGTAGATGCCGACCGGCGGTGTGATGTCGGCCCGTGCGAATCCCACCTTGCACCTCGCTTGCGGCGTATCAACACGCGTGGTCATTTCAGAGCCTCGGTATCGAACAGCGTGCCCTTCGGGTTCAGCACCACCCAGCACACGGCCGCGGTGCCGAACAGGGACACGAAGAGGAGGAGGGCATAATTCCAGTTGCCCGTAGCGGTGACGATCGAGGCGACGGCGACGGGGAACGCCGTGGCCCCCAGGTTCCCGCTCATGTTCATCGTCGCGAACACGGTGGCGACGTGCCGGCCGCCGTAGGCGATGGCCAGGGCGTAGGCGCTGACCCCGCTCGCCATGCCGCAGAACGTGCCGACGCTGATGAGCAAGACGGCGACGTGCGGGTCGGTCACGAAGTACGCGGCCGCCGCGACGCCGGTGCAGGTGACCAGCGCGACGAACGTCATCCCCTGTCGGGCCAAACGCGCGTTACCCGTGCGGCGGAGAACCCAGTCGGAGAGCAGTCCGCCGAACAGCCCGCCGAAGGCACCGGCGAACGGCGGCCAGAACGCCAGTTCCCCGGCGTCCCGTGTTGTGAGCCCCTTGGTCTCCTGAAGGAACCGGGCGAACCAGGTGTAGAAGAATACCATTGCGCCGGCCCGCAGAAACTGCTGGAAGCACAGCAGGAGCATCTGGCGGTCGGTGACGAGCTTCGACCACCGGACGCGCGCCTCGGCCTTCGGCGGGAGCGCGTGCCAGCCGTCGGTCCGTTCTTCCGACTCCGGCGCGGGTGCGGGTTGTGGCCCGTTCGGTCGGCGCACGACGAGCCCGAACAGCACGGCCCAGGCGAGCCCCGGCACCGCGTAGACCGCGAAGATGTGCCGCCACGTCAGCGGGCCGAGCAACTGGCCTGTGATCACGGGCGCGAGGGCGGCGCCGAGGCTCATGCAACACGCCAGCGCGCCGGAAGCGAACGCCTGCTGCGTCTTCGGGAACGTCGCTCCGATGGCCTTGGTGCAGCACGGGAAGATGCCCGCCTGCGCCCCGCCCATCGCCGCCCAGAGTAGGAGCAACCCCAGCGGTCCCGCGGCCAGGCCGGCCAGCCCGGTCATCGTCGACCACAGGACCGCGAACAGCACGAGCGCCGGCTTACTGCCGAGCCGGTCCGCGGCCCACCCGCCGGGCAACTGCAAGAGCGAGTAGAGGAGGTACCACCCGCCCATCACCAGGCCGAGGTTCTGAGACGAGGTGTGCAGATCGTCCTCAACGGCCTTCGTCGCTCCGTTCATCGCGGAGCGCTGTACGTAGGCGATCAGGGTGATGAGGCACAGGAAAACGAGCAGCGTGTAGCGCATGGGAGAGCTAGCGCAGGGCGGTTTGAAGTTGCACGAACAGCCGATCGACTTCGGCGGCCGTTTCGGAGTCGAGTTCCCAGCCGTAGGGCCGGCGCCGGCGTGCGGACGGGAACAGCCCGCGCTTCACCATCAGGTGCTTCTCGACCGCGAGGAAGCCGTCGAGTCCGGCTTGAAGCTGGAGCGCGACCAGCGCGCAGACCGGGAAGTAAACCCGGTAGGCGGCGGCTTCGTCGCCGCGCCGGAGCGCCTGCCACACCGCGACGACGCCATCCAGGAGGTCCATTCCGGGCATCGTGCCGGCGATCCCGCGGCGGAAACTGTCGATCAGGAAGATACCGCCCGAGCCCTCGAACATGACCGCGCGGCCGCCCGTCGCGTCGCGCAGCGCGGAGAGCGTCGGGCCGTTCGGCGCGGCCTCCGGCTTGAAGAGGATCTTGTCCGCGCCGTAGCGTTCGAGCAATTTCACACACACCGGAATCGGGATCGACTGCCCGACGTAGCCGCTCGCGTCCTGCACGACGACCGGAATCGAAATGCCGTCGGCCAGCGCGCGGAAGTAGTCGACGAGGTGCTCGACGCTCAACTTCGCGGTGAGCGGCGGAACGGCCATCACCGCGTCGCAACCGGCCTTCTCGGCCGCGACCGCGAACGCGAGCGACTGTTTCGTGCTCTCCGCGCCGACGGCCGCGAACACCGGCCCGCGGCCGGCCGCGAACTCCACCAGCATTTGCGCGAGCGAGACGCGCTCGTCGGTGGTGAGCTTCAGCGTCTCGGACACCATCCCGGTGCCGATGCCGTCCGCGCCGACGCCGAACGACCAGTCGACCGCACGCTTGAGCGCGGCCGCGTCGATCTCGTCGGCGTCGGTGAACGGCGTGTGCGCGATCGCGAGCACGCCTGCGAGCTTCTTGGGCATGAAGAACTCCGAGACAGGCAGGAGCTAACCACAGAGACACAGAGACACAGAGGAAGCCAAAAGCAGAGATTGATTGAAGACACTCTTCTTGCTTTCTCTGTGTCTCTGTGTCTCTGTGGTTAGCTCCTGCTTTTGGGTTTTCTCTGTGTCTCTGTGGTTAGCTCTTGCTCTTCTACCAATCCCCTACGCTGCCGTCGGTGTAGAACACGCGCTGCGGCAGTTCCTGCTCGAACGGGTGCCGCTTCACTTCCGCCTCGTTGATGACGATCCCGAGCCCGGGCCGCGTGTTGGGCTTCACGATGCGGCCCTTCGGCTCGACGGTGAACCCCTCTTGCACCACGTCCGCGCGCCACGGCACGTCGGCGTGTACGGTCTCGCAGATGATGTAGCTCGGCTGTGAGAAGCCGAACTCCAGGCTGGCGGCGGTGCTGACCGGCCCCTGCGGGTTGTGCGGCGCGAGCGAGATCCGGTGCGCCTCGGCCAGCGCCGCGATGCGGCGGGCCTCGCTCAGCCCGCCGCAGTGCGTGATGTCGACCTGACACACCTCGCACGCGCGGGCGTTGAACAGGTCGCGGAACGCCGCGAGGTTCGTCACGCGCTCGCCGGTGGCGATCGGCGTGCTCACCGCCTTGTTAATCATCGCCAAGCCGTCGACGCTCTCCGGCCAGCACGGCTCCTCGAAGAAGTAGAGGCCGTACGGTTCGAGCGCCTTCGCGAACTGCAATCCCATTGCAGGGGAGGGGCGCGCGTGGCAGTCCACCATGATGTCGATCGCTTCGCCGACCGCCTCACGCATCGCTGCCACGCACTTCTCGGCCGTGCGGATCGGCTTCAGCCCTTCGAGCGGCAGCGTGGGCGGAACGGCCATCGACTTGAACGCGGTGAAGCCGGCCTCGACCGCCTGCCGCGCCAGGTCGGCGAAGCGTTTGGCGTCCTCGGTGGCGGTCTCGTAGAAGTCTTCCATCCGGCCGCCGCCGAGGTGGCAGTAGGTGCGGACGTGGTCGCGCACCGGCCCGCCCCAGAGCTTCGAGCACGGCACGCCGCACACCTTGCCGAGGATGTCCCAGAGCGCGAGGTCGATTCCGGCGATGGCGGTGGCGCGAACGATCCCGTGCCCGTGCCAGAAGTGCTGACGGTACATCATCTGCCAGAGGTGTTCGATCCGCGTGGGGTCTTCTCCGATGAGCAGTTCGGCACAGTCCTGAACCGCCCCGACGACGGCCCGCGTGTGCCATTCGAGCGTGGCCTCGCCCCACCCGAACAGCCCGTCCTGATCGGTGACGACCTTCACGAACACCCAGTTCCGCATCCGGGCGTTGCAGACGTGCGTTTCGATACGAGCGATCCTCATGGCGGCTCATTGTGCGGTGCGCGGTGCGAGAAAGCCAGAGGCGAAGTGAACGCTCCACCGCCTGAAGGCGGTGGCTTCGAGTAACGGACTGAAAGTCCTGTTCCGACCGGAGGTCGGCTGAAGCCCCCCGGCCGGTAGGCCGGCGGAAGGGCCTCCGGGGGACGGCACCCCGACTCGCACGTGCGAGCGTCGGCAAGCCGGGTTCGACCCCGTGTCCGGCGGCCGGCGGTGGGAAATCCGAGCCTGGGAGGGGCTCCGCAACCCCACTCGGGAGACGCGATAACGGGCGAACACCTGCTGAAGCCGTCGCCTAAAGGCGAGGGCTTCGACCCTCCCAGCAGAGGACAGTGAAGAGAGGGCGATTGCGGGTGGGGCCGGAGAATATGGGCGCGAAACGCGGCAGGGGCGGTCAGAATATTGTTGGTGAAGCCAATTCCCTCTCGTGAACCTGTCCCGGCCGACCCCAACTGCCCCCGCCTGCCCCGGCCGAAGATCGCGAGCCTCACGTCCAGCAACTCATGGGGCGGCTCCGACCGCTCCCAGGCGGACCGGCCGAACTGACCCGCGCCTATTACTATTGCGGCTCGTGTGGGGTCGGGCGCCGCCCGGCCGATGACCTCTTGCGTCTGAACGGTCGCTACGGCCCCGGCGTGCAACCGCTGGCCCTGGCGGGGACGCTCGAACCGTTCCGCCGTACCGAGCAACTGCTCGAAGAGTTGGCCGGGCTGCGGGTGTCCGAAGAAGCGTGCCGGGTCTTCACCGATCGCGCCGGCGCGACTGGAAGCTGGGCACCTGGCGCCCTGGCGGACCGACCCGTGGAACCCATCCGGGCACCCGGGCACCGAGATTTCGCGCTGCCCGAGCGTGATGGACAGCGGTTCGAGGGGCGGTGGCGTACGTCGGGTTGGATGCGTTCGCGGTACCGGCCATCGGCGCGGACGGGAAGCGGGAGTGGAAGATGCTCAACGTGGGCCTGCTATACGACCCCTCCAGGGAGCACACGGTCTACTTGAGCGAGTTCAATCAGAAGGGCGCGGCCGAACAGTCGCGGGACTATGCGATCGCATTCGACTTGGGCCGCGCCGATCGCTTGGTGGCGCTGACGGACGGGGGCGGGTCTGGAGGAGTCGCGGAGCCGTCACTTGGGCGCGGGTGACGTTCGTGCTGGACTTCTGGCACGCTTGCGAGCACATTCACGGGACGTCGCGGGTCTGGCACGGTGAGGGGCCGCGGCCGCCGGTTGGGGCAGAGCAGGCGGTGCGCGTGATGCGCGCCCGGTGGTGCGGGCCTGTTGGAGTGGTTGGCCAGGTTACCGACGAGGTGGTCAAGGAGCACATCGAGCACCAGGGCCGGGGCTCGGACGCGGAGTTCGGGGTGAAGGGCGACCCCGGATAACCTTAGCCAGCCTATCGGCCGGAGGTCTTCAGCCGACCTCCGGTCGGAACAGGATTTTCCGTCCGTTACTCGAAGCCCCCGCCTGAAGGCGGTGGAGTGTTCACTTGGCGCTCGATAACCACCTCGCCGAGCGAGCGCTCCGGGCGGTGGCCGTGGGCCGGAACAACTAGGGTGCAGTGGGCAGCGAGGTAGGTGGGCAAACGGCCGCGGTGCTGTACTCGGTCGTGGAGACGTACAAGCACCTGCCGATCGACCCGTGGGCGTACCCGCGTGGGGCGCTGCCGGGGTTGTTCGCCCGGGGTGCGGAGCCGAGCGCCGAGCAACTGTGCGACCGGTTACCCGATCGGTGGTTGCTCAACCGCACCCGCGACCGACCCGGCCGCGAACCCGCTGATCCCGTGTGGTCGGCGGGCTACTCGCCGCCGGTGCCGTGCGCAAGCAGCTCGTCCGAGTCAACTCCCGGCGCTCGTCGTCGGTGCGGGCACGGCACGGACACTTCCGGCGGCGCGACGTGGCAACTCCTGGTGCGGGTTACACCCAGAGTAGACGCCACCGAAGTAATAGACCGCATTCACGATAGCGGTCGTTTCATAGGATGTCGGGGCGTCTCAACCCTCGTGGGCCGTATCCGATGATCGCGCGCCTCGACAACCTGCGGAAGCACCCGGTCGTGTTCGGTCACCTGACCGGTCTGACGGTTGCGGTGTT
>JAFKJJ010000497.1 GCA_017306025.1 Planctomycetota bacterium | reverse complement strand
GCGTCGCCGGAGACGGCGCAGGCGACGAGCGCGGTGCCGCAGCCGAGCGCCAGGGCGACCAGCAGTGTTCGACGGAACGGGTGGGGCGCGGGCGCGGGATCGTGCATCGCGGGCGGTCCTCTGGGGCGGTCGTTGGCGTCCTATGGTAATCAACGGTTCGCGCGCCGCATAGAGCGCCATCGCCCCCGCGACGGGGGCGTTACGTCACATCGCGTCGAGCAGATCCTTCCACCCGACCGCCTCGCCCAGCGCGACGAGCGCCGCGGCCAGCGCCAGCATCAGCGCGCACTTGAACGCGAACACCGCGCGCTGGAACCGCGGCTCCAGCGCCGGCCGGTCGATCAGCGTCAGCAGGTACGCGACCCGGTGCGGGATCGGCCCGTGCTGCCAGTGCCGGAACCACGCGTACGCCGACCGGAGCATCTGGCCGAGCGAGGGCGGGCCGTGCTCCTCGCGGTTGAGCCCGTTCAGATCCTGGACCCGGTCCAGCGCCCGGGCGCACGTTCGGATGCCGGTGGGGCACAGGCAGTTACCGCCCGCGGGGAAGACCGTCTCGCCGTCGTGCCCGGTGCAGGCCGGGTCGCCGCACGACACCGCCTTGCACCCGTACACGTCCGCCTGCCGCTCGCACCGCCGCGACAGCGCCCCGAACACCACGAACAAATAAACCGCGACCAGGGCCACCGGCGTCAACAGCACCCACATTTTGAGCCCGTCCGCGTGCCCCTGCACCGGCGCCCACTCGTCCGGATGAGATCCCGCCGCCGCCCGGACCGTTTGCTCCAGGAACAGGAGCAGCGCCGCGAGCACCGACAGGCTCAGCGCCAGGAACGCCGCGTAGAGCCAGATGTGCATGTGCTTGGCGTGGCCCACCTCGTGGCCGAACACCGCGTCCAGTTCGTCCGGCGGGAACTCTTCGAGGATGCGGTCGGTGAAGATGACGTACCGCACGCGGGGCAACAGCCCGGCGATCATCGCGTTGGCCGACGTGCCGTGTGTGGGCCACAGCAGGAAGTCGGCGCAGCGGAAGTTCAGGCGCTTCGCCAGGGCTTCGAGGCGGTCGCGCGTGGGTCCCGCGGGCATCGTCTTCAGACCCAGGAGGGGCTTCATGAGCAGCGGCATGAACAGGAGCAGCACCGGCACGACCGCGAGCGACGCGATGCGGTACACGTCCGTTCGCGTCGTCTCCGGGGCGAACCGGTTGAGCGTCTGCTGCCCGACGACCAGCGTCACCGGCAGCATCACCATGAGCAAAAACTGCCGGAGGTTGTGGAGCAGGTACGCGGCGCGCGGCGAGAACGGCCGCGCCCCGTGGAGGGCGCGGTGGAGCGCCCGTTCGGCGTCGTAGTAGATGAGCCAGCAGCCGACGAGGATGACGAAGTACGGCAGCGGGACGGCGAACTCCGCGAACGGGGCCACCTCGAACCGTCCGTTCCAGGGAACCTCCAGGGCGGTCCGCACGAGCCAGCCCCAGCCGAAGCCGAGCACGCACGCGGCCGCGGCGGAGAGGTTCACGAAGAACAAGATCCGGCGCCACCGGCCGTAGGTGTGCGCGACCTCGAGCCGGCGCGTGGGGTCGCGGCGCAGGGTGCGGATCACCCAGGTGCGGAGCACGCACGCGACGGCCAGCACGAGGGCGACGCTCCCGCCGGTGAGGGCGAGGGCGACCTCGTAATGCGGGTCGAGCGGCGGCTTCGGCCAATCGATTGGCAGGCACGCCGCGACCAGAGCGAACACGAGGAGGATCGGCATACCGGTAGTGTACGTAGCGAAGTGACCGAACAGAGGGGGAGCGAGGGCGAGCAGACGGCCGGCTTTTTTACTCCTCACTCCCCCGTTTCTCACCCCTCACTCTTTTACCTCTTCTCCCGACACGACGAGCAACCGGCTGCGGTCGCCCGCGCTGAGCGTCACCGAGCGCTTCGCCTCGTAGGTCTTCCCGCCGGTCGTCCAGCGGCCCTTCACCGCGAACGTGTACTTCTCACCCTCCTTCAGCACCGGCGACTTGAGCACCCGCTCCTCACTCGCCGTGCCCTCGACCTTCTTCCCGTCGAGCCACACCTCGGCCGTGCCGGGGAACTGGACGGTCAGCGTCGCGGGGAATTCCTTCGCCAGCGCGATCGTGGTTGTTTGGTCCGGGGGCTGGGGTTCCACCGACTGCGCCACGCCAACCGGGGGGTAGCCGACAGGCGGATAACCGACAGAAGGATAGCCGAAGCCACCGAAGGGATAACCGAAGCCACCACCACCGCCCAGACCGAATCCGAAGGCGGGGTAGGACGGGTAGCCCCACGGCGCCAACATCGGGACCAGCACGAGGCCGGGCTGGTTGGGCGACGTGAGCGTCGGGCGGAATGGCATTCCCGGACCGAACGGGCTGGCCGGCATCACGCCGGGCGACAGGGGCAGGCTGCGGGGCTGGGCGTTTACGGTCGTCGCGAACAGCGCCAGCGCGCCGAGGACAGCGAACGTGCGGAACATGGATGCTTCCTCCACGTGAGGGGATTCAGCGGGCGCACAACGTCATCGTAACGTTCCGGCCGTATCGAAGGGATCGAGTTTTCGAGCGATCTCCGGAGTTCAGATCGGGGTTCAACTCATTTCGATCTGGTTCAAATCAATCCGAAGTTGGGTGGGAAAGAAGTGGGGCCTGGGATTCGGCAGGGGGGACTCGCATACCCCCTGCTACTCCCAGGCCCGTGGTTTGGAGTGATGTTCGTCTTCGAGCCGGGACTCGCATACCGGCTCGTCCTTCAACAAAAGCACGGACGGTGCCAAAACCCGGTTGAAGCTGAGGACGATCCGAAACAAGTCGCGACATATCAACCACTTGTGGCGATATAAATTCTCGTAACGGTAGTGTAAAACAGGTCGTACAGCGCGGCGCAATCCATCCAGCGCTCGATTCCGATACAGAGCGTGTGCGATCCTGCAAATTGGCACTCGTGCGCTGATGTTTCCGGCGCGTGCCGCTTCACGAGAAGCTCATTCTTGACTCACCGCCCCGTTACGCGCGTGGCCTGTTCTTCCTTCAATGGCGTCTTGAGGTGAGCGGCTTTAACTTCGGCCCGGAACCGGGCGTCGCCGGCCTGCACCGCATCCACTTCCACCGTGAACGTGAGTGTCTGCCCCGGTTGAAGTTCCTCGACACGCGGGAACGCGACGCGGCCACCCTTCTCGATGTTGGCCTCACCCGGACCGCTTCCTCGCACGGGCTTGAGTTCGGGCGGGGCGAAGCAGTTCACCTCGACGTTCTGCGCCGAGACGGTGCCGAGGTTCTTCACACGAGCCTGGAACCGCACGCGCTTGCCCACTTCGACCACTCCAGTAGGCGTGGCGAGTTCGAGTGCGAGCGCGGGCGAGCCGATCACCGCGACGGCCGCTTCCGCCTTCCCCTCGACCGGCGCGCCGACCGTCGAGCCGCTGCTGACCGCGTCGCCGAGAGCCGCCACCGTGATTCCGGCTTGCGATGCAAGTTTGATCGCATCGCCGGAGAGCTTGAACGACTTCTGCTCGCCCGACCGCAGTTCCGAGAGCTTCCACTCGACCGAACCGGGGCCGACGGTGCCGTTGTCGGAACCCGTGATCTTGAGTTCCGGCGGAAGGGTGGCCCGGACGACCAGGTTCGTGACGGTCGCGTCGCCGCGGTTGGCCACGTTGATCGACCAGTCCACCTGTTGGTTGAGGTACGCGAGCTGAGGACCGGTGATCGTGACCGCGAGTTCCGCCCGGCGCACCTCCACCGCGATCGGGTCGGCGGAAGCGGACAGGTTGCCGTCGCCGGTCGCGGTGGCGCGCACGCCGTAGCGCCCGGTGGCCTTCGCGGTCAGTGGAAGGTCGAACGTCTTCGTCTGTCCGGGGGCGAGCGTCCCGCCCTCCAGTTCGACCGGTCCCGCCCCCGAACTGTGCAAAAGCCCCTGATCGAACCGCGCCCAGACGGTGACGTTCGCCGCGGGCGCCGCGCCGCCGTTGGTCACGGACACGCGAACCGGGATTCGCTCGCCGGTGAGTGAGAGCGGCGGCGCTTCGAGCAGCATCTGAAGTTTTCCCTGCTCGATTCGCGTCGCGGCGCTCGTGTTCGCCTGCATCCCCTCGGAGGCGGCCTCCGCGGTGACGGTAACGGTGCCCACGCGCGCCGGCTTCACCTGAAGCGTGACCTGTTGTTTGCCCTTTCCGCTCACCGGAGGGAGATCGAAGATCAGGCCGCCCTTTTCGTCCTGACGGTTCGGCGGCGGCTCGCTGCGGGCAAGCGTCGCGCCGTCGGAAAGCGTCACGCGAACGCGCGCGTCCTTGCTCTCGACGCCGGCCGCGTTGCCGAGCGACACCGTGACCGGGAACGTGCCGATGGTGCTCGCCACCGGCGGCGCGGTCACGTTCAGTTTCATCTGCGCCGTGGCCCACTCGACCGTCACATCGCGCCGTCCGACGACGGTACCGGGGCCGTTCCCGCTCTCGGGCGGCTTCACGACCTCGATCGCGACGCGCGTCTTGCCCGGTTTCGGATCGTTCTGGACCAACCGCACGCTGGCCGGGCCGGTTTCATCGAGGACCGCTTCGGCTTCCTTCCCGCCGCTGCCCGTGAGGCTGGTGTCGCCGCCGCGGGCGACGAGCGTCGCGGCCGGGCCGTCGATGACGCGGTACCGCACGCGGAAGTTGCCCTGCGCGTCGGAGGTACTCGGGTTCACGCCGGTGGAGAGCGTCGTCTCGCCGCCGACGCGGACCGAAACCGACGACGGGAAGAAGAACCTTCCGTCGCCCCAACAGATCTTGGTCACAACGCGGCCGTTGTCCCAGTTGAACACTTCCGGCGCGTAGGCGGTGACGACCGTTTCGCCCGGCACGGCCGAGCTGATGACGACGAACGTCTGGCCGGGTTCGACGGCGACGTCGTCCTTTTCGTCGTCGTTGCCGCGGGTGATCTTCTTCGGGATGTAGGAGGTGTACGTAACGGCGTACTTGTTATCGACCTTGTACCCGCGGCCGGCGTAGATGCCCGATTCGTCGGCCTCGATGATGTTGCCGGGGCCGTCGATCATCCACTCGACGCGCCGGTCGCGCCGCGGCTGGCCGTCCTTGTCGTAGACGGTGGCGACGAGGAGGATTTGCGAACCGAGCGGCGCGTTGGCCTGTCCGCCGGGGGTGACGCCGAGCCGAACGGCTTTCGGGTCGAAATTGTGGAAGTAGCCGAGGCGCGGCTTGGCGTGCGTCTGCTGGATGGGACCGGGCGGGACGATCCAGGGGAAGTAGCCGGGGTTGTACGAGCACCCGGCCGCGGACAGCGCGAGGGCCGCCAGGAGCAGAGCGGCGGTGCGTGCGGACATCGGTGCGAACCCTCCGCGGAGAAAGCGCGGGGGGAGATAGGCGGCGGTTGCAAAAAGTGCAAGGCGGAGTGTGAAAACTACTGCCGGCCGGCGCTCTCGATCAAGGTCCGCAGTTCCGCGAAGAGGTGTTCGGGGACGAACTTGTTGAACCGTTCCACTTCCCCGACTTTGACCGTGCAGAGCCAGAACGCGTAGAACCAAGTGGTTTCGGAAAGGCCGGTGCGCGGGTGACCGCCCGGCTGATGGTGCCCGGGAACTTCGACCGCGAGCGATTCGTTCCCTTCGACCGGACTTTGTGTTGAGCCCGCGGCGACCCGAAATTCGGCCTCCGGGTCGTTCGAATCGGGTTGCGTCAGGACGACCAGAGGGCGGACCTTCCAGCCCCGTCCTTGTGGGTCGAGAACGCCCGCACGGATAATCCGGCCCGGTGTCAGCTTCTTGAAGTCGGCATCGTCCACGGGCGATCACCCTCGGGCGCCTCGTTCAGTCCATGTCTTGCTGAACGAACGGCACACGCCCTGATGCGAATGCCTCGCGTGCCTTATCGACGGCTTCGTTTGTAAGTGGCGGCTTCGTGGCCAGTTCGCGGGCTGCGAGGATGCACCGAAGTTCTTCGTGGAGCTCCTGCTTTTGTTCCGCCGGCGGGTAGTCCCAGAGAACCCGCACGAGTCGAACAATTTCGTCCGAATTGAGATCGTGTGTGCAGATCAATCGGGTCAGTTCCGCGGACTCGACCTGTTCCCACGGGACCGTGGCTTGTGACATCTCGGCCTCCTCGGCGGTAGTTCGATTATCGCTCTCGCCGCGGTAGTCCGCAAGCCGCGCGTAAAGGCGGCCGGAGGATTCGCCCCGGCCGCGTTCTGCTTCCTGACTCCGGTCTCCTGGTCTCTTGCTACTCGTCCTGGCCGCTCAGCATGAAGATGCGGAGCACGTACCAGAACAGCACCGTCAGCGACGCGAACAGTTCCAGCGCCGCGGAGACGTGCTGGTCGGTGCCGTAGTGGTGAATGATGTTCGAGGTGGAGTAGATGATGAACCCCGAGTACAGCGCCACCATCGCCACCGCGAACCAGAACCCCGGAGTCAGCCCGCCGATCAGGGACGCGACGACGACACCCAGGGCGATCAGCGCTCCGACCCACAGCACCGGCCCGAGGAACGAGAAGTCCTTGCCCGACAGGAACACCGCGGCCGTCAGACCGCCGAACGCGGCCAGGGTCACGACCGCGGCTTGCAGCGGAAGGTTCTGGCTCGCGTACTGCGGCGCGCGGGTCGCGACGAGTAGGATCGGCAGGAAGATGACCGCCTGGAGCATTACGTACAGTGCGAGGCCCGCGTACTGCACGCCGACCGACTGGCGCGATCGGGCCATCATTTGGGCCGCGACCCCACCCACGACGAACACGATCATCAGCGCGATCCACGCGCCGTTGAACGCGAACAGCGTTTTGAAGAGTTCCAGCCCGAGGTCGGACGTGAGCAGGAACGCTTCGAGGCCGACGAACGCGAGAACGGCCCCGACGAGGTGCGCGTAGGTGCGGCGGATGAACCGCACCCGCTCGCTCGCCGGCGCCGACGCCACCGTTTCGCCGTGATATCCGTCAACGAGGTAACTCATTTCGGTCGCTCCGAATTTCGTTACCTATCGTATGCACGGCGCGGGCCGCGAAACAAGTCGTGGGATAGTAGTAGGCACACTCCGTGTGCCGTCGCTTGACCCGTATGGGGCGACGGCACACGGAGTGTGCCTACTACTATGCTACTCCCGCTCAGTACTCGAACGAGTTCTCGCCGAGCCCGACGTTCAGCTTCACGTCGCTGAAGCTGTACGCTTCGAGCAGGTCGCCGACGGCCGCGCCGGACTTCGGCTGGTCGTAGGCCTCGTACCGCACCGGCAGCTTCGTCTCCTTGTCCACGTAGACGAGCATGCGGTGGGCGTAGCGGAACGCGTGCGGGCGCCGCGTGAAGATCTCGTAACGGGTGACGTTGCGCCCGGCGAACTGGAAATCGCCCGCGTACACCTCGACGGGGTTGTTGAGCGTCTTCTCGCGGGCCGCGGCGGCCGCCACGCGGTCGACGATCGCGGCCATGG
>JAFKJJ010000496.1 GCA_017306025.1 Planctomycetota bacterium | reverse complement strand
GTGTGAGAAAAGACAGAAGCAGCGAAGAAGCGGTATAACGACACGAACCGGGAAGTTCCGGTCTTCGGCCCGCCGCCCTTCACACTGCCTTTTTCTGTTGACTGGTGATCGCCGCGGCCGACCATCAGCAAATGCGCGGCAACTGTGCCCCGGCGAGCAACGGAACGACGCGCTCGCCCCCAATCGGGGTGCGGAGCGTTACCGTACCGGGGTGGTCGGCCACGATTTCGCCGATGATCGCGGCGCCGCGGCCGAGCGGGTGAGCCCGCATCGCGCCGAGCAGCCGCTCCGCGTCGGCCGGCGGCGCGACCGCGATCAGCCTCCCCTCGCACGCGACGTACAGGGGATCGAGGCCGAGCATCTCGCACGCCGCCCGCACTTCCGAGCGTAGCGGAATCGCGGCCTCGGTCAGCTTCACCCCGACCTGCGACGCGGCCGCCAGTTCGTTCAGGGCGCTCGCCAACCCGCCGCGGGTCGGGTCGCGCATGCACCGGATGGGGCACGCGCCGAGCATCGCTTCCGTCAGGCCGTGAAGCGGAGCCGTGTCGCTTTCGAGTACCGTCTCGAACTCCAGCCCCTCGCGCACCGACATCACCGCGATGCCGTGGTCGCCGATCGTTCCGGACACGAGTACGCGGTCACCGGGCCGGGCGTTGCGGATCGAGAGCGACACGCCGTCCGGAACGACGCCGAGGCCGGTCGTGGTGATGAACATCCCGTCGCACTTGCCGCGGTCCACCACCTTCGTGTCGCCGGTGGCGACGCTCACCCCGGCTTCCGCGCAGGCGGCGCGCATCGACTCCACGACCCGGTGCAGATCGGCGAGCGGCAACCCTTCTTCGAGGATGAACGCGGCCGACAGGTAAAGCGGCCGCGCGCCACCGACCGCGAGGTCGTTGACGGTCCCGTGGACGGCGAGTTTGCCGATGTCCCCACCGGGGAAGAACAGCGGCCGTACCACGAATGAATCGGTGGTGAAGGCGAGCCGCGGACCGTCCCCGACCCGCACCGTCGCTTGATCCTCCAGCGCGCCCAATACGTCGTTGCCGAAGGAGGGCAGGAACACCGACTTCAGCAACTCCGCGCTGAGGCGCCCGCCGCTGCCGTGGCCCAACAGCACGCGGTCCGAGTCGGTGCGAGGGGTCGGGCAACTCGCGTTGGCAAAGTCCGGTGACATCAGAGCACCCGGAAGCGGCCGGCGTGGAAGTACGCCGCGCACGCCCCTTCGGAAGAGACCATCGTCGCGCCGAGTGGCGTCTGCGGCGTGCATTCCTTGCCGAACGCGGGGCACTCGTGCGGCTTCTTCAGCCCTTGCAGCACCAACCCGCTCAGGCAGAGCTTCGATTCTTCGGCCGCAATGTCACCGACGGCGAAACGGGCTTCGGCGTCGAACTCCGCGAAGGCTTCCCGCAGCTTGTAGCCGCTGTGCGGGATGGTGCCGATGCCGCGCCACTTGCGATCGGTGACCTCGAACACTTCTTCTACCACCGATCGCGCGTGGGCGTTGCCGACCGGCTGAACGGCCCGCGCGTAGGCGTTCTCGACGCCCCAGCGCCCGGCTTCGAGCATCTGCACGCACCGGAGCACGCCTTCGAGCAGGTCGACCGGCTCGAACCCGGTCACGACGACCGGCACGCGGAACCGCCCGGCCAGCGGCTCGTATTCCGCGGTGCCCATCACCGTGCAGACGTGCCCGGCCGCGAGGAACCCCTGTACGCGGTTGGCACGCGAACTCAGGATGGCTTCCATTGCCGGCGGAACCAGGACGTGCGACACCAGCACGGCGAAGTTCGTCAGCCCGCGGGCCTTCGCCTGCTTCACGGCCATCGCGTTGGCCGGGGCGGTCGTCTCGAACCCGACCGCGAAGAACACGACGGTTCGGCCGGGGTTCTGCTCGGCGATCTTCAGGCAGTCGAGCGGCGAATACACCACCCGAACATCGGCACCGGCGGCTTTTACCGCGAACAGGTCATTCCGACTGCCCGGCACCCGAAGCATGTCGCCGAACGAGCAGAAGATAACGCCCGGCCGCGCGGCGATTGCCAGGGCGCGGTCGATCAACTCCAGCGGGGTGACGCACACCGGACAGCCGGGGCCGTGGACGAGCGACACTTCGGGCGGGAACAGTTCGTCCAGGCCGTGCCGGACGACGGAGTGGGTCTGTCCGCCGCACACCTCCATGAGCACCCACGGCCGCGTGACCGCGGCGCGGATCGCGTCGCGCAGCCGCGCGACGGCGGCGGGGTCGCGGTACTCGTCAAGAAACTTCACGGCCGCCGTCCGCTTCGGGTTCGGGGTGGTCGAGTTCGCCCGCCTCTTTCAAGAGCGCGAGGGTGCGATGCGCCTCCGCCTCGTCGAGCCGGGTGAGCGCGAACCCGACGTGAACGATCGCGTACTCGCCGACGGCGACCTCGGGGACGTACTCCAGGCACACGCGCCGGAGCACGCCGCCGAAATCGACCTTGCCCATGAGCAGGTCGTGCTCGCGGTAGACCTCAACGACCTTGCCGGGGATACCGAGACACATGAGCGGCGCCGGGAAGAGAGGGGCCAACGGATCTTCTCACCTTACGACGGCCGCGGCAACCGCCAACTGCGGGGGCCGTCCCGACGTCCCGACGTGAAGCCGCGGCGTGATACACGAACCCGGTGACGGTGCCCGTTTTGGGTCCGCGGAGCGTCTTATTGTGGTGCAGGCGTCCCGCCTGCATCGAGTACAGTTGCAGGCGGGACGCCTGCACCACAACAAAGACCGCTCGCGCGCACTCCCGCTCAACGACCAACCGGACGCCGGCACCGGGCGCGTATCACGCGGGGGCGCTCGTCGGCACGGGGCCGTCGTGCAGTTCGTCCGTGAACACCGCGACGGCGAGCTTCAGCCCCGCGGTGAAGATCATCAGCCCGAACGCCCAGATCCCGGCCGTCACCTTCCACTCGATCACGCTCGGCGCGTACTCGATCAACTCGTGGAGCGTGGACGGGATGAACCCCGGGACGATCAGCCCCATTCCCTTCTCGATCCAGATCCCCACCACGCACATCGCGCACGCCAGCATCCGGACGTTTCCGCGCTCCAGCGCGGCCGGGGTGAAGAACAGCGCCGTTCCGCCGAGGTTCAGCACGATGGCGGTCCAGATCCACGGAACGAGCCCGTGCTTGCCGTGGTCACCGAAGAACAGGTACTGCGCGGACGCCGCGTGCCCGCCGCCGGTGTAGAAGAGCGTGAACAGCTCCGACGCGAGCATGATGAGGTTCGTGGCCATCGCCACGCGGATGATCTGCACGAGCGTCCGGGCCGGCCCCGGGGCGATCGGGAGCCCCGTTCGGGTCCGCACCACCCGCATCGCGAGCAGGATGAACGCCGGACCGGCGACGAACGCGGTCGCGAGGAACCGCGGGGCCAGAAGCGCGGTGTTCCAGAACGGCCGACCGCCGAGTCCGCAATAAAGGAAGGCCGTCACCGTGTGAATGCTGATCGCCCACAGGATCGACAGGAACACGAACGGCACATACACCCGCGGATCAGGCTGTCGACCGAGATAGCGCACGTAAAGCAGGTAACCGACGATGTGGAGGTTGATGAGCAGGTAGCCGTTCAGAACGATCACGTCCCAGGTGAGCATCGAAATGGGCCAGTTGAACTTGCCGAGGCCGGGGACCAGGTGCCAGAACCGGTCCGGGCGCCCGAGGTCGACGACCACCGACAGCGTGCTCATGATGATCGCCGCGATCGCGAGGATCTCGCCGATGATGACGACGTCGTGCATCTCGTGGTCGCGGTAGAGGTAAGCGGGAATGACCATCATCACCCCGCCCGCGGCCAGCCCGACGCAGAAGGTGAAGTTGGCGATGTAGAGCCCCCAGCTCACGTGGTCGGTCATGTTGGTGCGGGCCATGCCGTCGCGCACCTGGACGGCCCACGCGTTCGCGCCGACCAGGGCGACGGCCGTGAGCGCGGTCATCCAGACGTAGAACAGCCACCCGCCGTCCGTCGCGACGCCGAGGGCGCGCCACAGAAACCGCGGGTAGCTCAGCAGGGCCTTCGGTGCGTGCATGGGGTCTCCGGAACTCGGGCGATCGGGCTCGCCGTCACTTCTTCGGCCGCTTGAAAACGAGCCGCACGGACGCCGGACCGTCTTTCGCCGGCGGAACGAGTGCGGCGACCAGTTCCCAACCCTCGTCCCCGAGGTCGGTCAACTTCTGCACGAGCGCGGCACCGAACGCCTGTTCGGCGGGAACGTCCAGCACCCGGTACTCCCACTTACCCGCGCCGGCGGCCGGCGCCTTGTCCCCGGGCCGCTCGCCGGCCGCTCCGCCGCGATCGGCCGGGGGCGCGCCTTCGACCCACCGGTACTCGTAGATCGTGTTGAACTCCCGGGTGTTGCCGACGCACCCGCCGACCCGAAACGAGATCTGATCCGGGTGCTCCTTCGCGTTGAAGCGGTTCTGACGACCGGGAACCACCACGAACGATTCACGCGTGTAGGTGCTCGGTGCGAACTTGTCGCCCCCCTGCTTCGGGTCGCGCGGATCGAGGCCGCCGGGCTCGCCCTTCTCCGTTCGCGTGTCCGCGCCGACGTGATAGGCGGCCGCGTCCCTCGGTTTCGGCGGCTGGAAACCGGCGTTGATGCGGCCGCCGATGTAGAACCCGACCGCCCTGTCGAACGTCGGGCGGTCGAGCTTCAGCTCGAACCTCATCGGGAACCTCTCGCCGGGCACGAGGACCTGCGGCGGCGCGGTCCACGACCAGACCTGATGTTCCTCGGTGTGGACGACCTTCGGGTTGTTGCCGTTCAGCGCCTTCGCTACCGCCGTCAACTTGGCCCCCTCGAAGGTGAACGTGACCGGGTACAGCTTGTGAACCTTCTCGACCGGGTACTCCACCCGGACGACCTCGGCGAACTTCCAGTACCCGACCGCCTCCTTGGGCTGGGCCGGCGCGGGGCGAGCGGTCGCGAGGACCGATCCGACCACCAGCGCGAATACGATCAGGCGACGCATGGCACGCTCCTCAGCAGGGGTCGTGGGGCCTCGATCACTTGTCGAAGAAGTAGAAGAACCGCGGCTTGGTTCCGAGTTCTTCCTTGAGCACGAACACCCGCTTGTTGTCGAGCACCCAGCGGATCTCGCTGTCGGGATCGAGGACGTTGCCGAACACCCGCGCGCCGGTCGGGCACGCCTCCAGGCACGCGGGCATCCGGCCCTCGCGGACGCGGTGCAGGCAGAACGTACACTTCTCCATCACGCCCTGCGGGCGGACGCGGTTGGACAGGTAGCCCTGGTTCGGGTTCACCTCGTCCGCGGGGATCTCGGGCTTCTGCCAGTTGAACCGGCGCGCGTGGTACGGACACGCGGCCTCACAGTAGCGGCAGCCGATGCACCAGTTGTAATCCACCACCACGATGCCATCCGGTTCGGCCCACGTCGCCTCCACCGGGCACGCCTTCACGCACGGCGCGTTCTCGCAGTGCTGGCACTGCACCGGCATGTAGTACTTGTCCGGCGCGGGCACCGGGTGGTCGTAGTGGCAGTCGCCCTTGGCGAAGTCGATGCCGCCCTTCTGCATCTCGAACACGCGGATGTAGCTCTGGTGCGTCGGGCGGTCGTGGTTGTTCTCGACGTGGCACGCCTCGGCGCACTTGCGGCACCCGATGCAGATCGACAGGTTCAGCGCGTAGGCGTACTGCACCCCGGGCAGCGGCAGCGGGTCCGAAATGTGGACGTCCGCGCCGTACTGCTTCTTCGCGTCCTCCTCCAGGTGCCGGAACACCGCTAGCTTCTGCTCGGCGGTCAACTCGCGGTAGTGTTTCTGGAGGAACTCGTCGACGTTGAGTTCGGTGGTCCACTCGAACCACGGCTGAATGGCCGCGGCCCACGCGGTGACGCCCAGGGTCGCGGCGCCGGCCTTCAGGGCGGTCCGCCGGTCCACCTCGCCGAGCACCGGCAGCGCGAACTTCTTCGGCTCACTCATGGCCGGTCTCCTTCGCCGCGCCGCGGTCGTTGGTGGCCCGCGCCGGCTGCACCGGCTGGTATTTCGGGGCGTGCGGGTTGTGGCAGTCGACGCAGTTGGCCCGCGTGCGCCCGCCCTTCGAGAGGTCCCAGTAGCCGGCCATCCCGCCGTGTGCGCCGTGCTGGTAGCTGCGGTACTGCGGGCCGTGGCACTGGGCGCACAGCTGCATCACCTCCGTGTACGGCAGCGACGTTCCGTCCGCGAGCCGCAGGCTGGCGTTCGCCTCGGTCGAGTTGTGGCACGCGACGCACGCCAGGTTGCCGTGCTGACCCTTGAGCGCCTGGTGGAAGAACGCCATCGGGCGGCCGAGTCGGTTCGCCGCGTTCGGCTCGCGCGTCTTGTGGCACTCGGCGCAGGCCATCGTGACCGACTTCCCGTTCGCGTCCTTGATGCCCGTGTGGAACACCGGCGGGCCGGCCGGCTTGCGGATCTCCACGGCGAACTTCGGCTCCGGTGTGTACGGCAACGCGACCTCCGCGGACGGGCGCGCCACGCGGACCGGGCCGAACGCCGCCACCGCGCCCACCGCGAGCGCGACGCCGACCAGCGCGAGCAGAACGAACCGTGCGAGCAGGCGGCCGGGCGGCCGGGCGGCCGCGGGCGGAGACGGGTCTTCAACGGACATCCACGCACTCCGTTATCACCGGCACATCCGAAAGTAACGCCGGTTCGGCACACTGCGCGAAAGCTGCACGACACAGATTTCGATGCGTCGCGTCACTGGCAAACGCGGTGCCGCGAGCCGGCCGAGGGCGCGAACTCGTGGTCGCGTTTCGTTTCTCGCGGGAATTGGGTGCGACGGGAGCGCGCCCCAGCCGGCGCGGCGCGAAGTCGGTGCCCGTGCGGAGTGTGCCAGCCCGGACACGACGGCCCAGCGGCGGTGTGCGGGAGCGGCGCAGAACGCGGTCGAAAGCCGCCGATTTCGAGCTTCTGCGGCGCGGCACGGCCGTTGCTTTAAGCGGAATTCGCTATCCGATTTTTTCTCACGACGCCGAGTTTCACTCGCGTCGAAATCTTCTGATCCGGGAGTATCGCCCATGCCGGTGAGCGGTTTGGTTGTGAGCGTCGCCAGCGACGACGCGGTCGAGAGAGTGGTCAAACACATCGCGGGGGACGGGTGGTTCACCGTCGGGGAGCGCAAGGGGCTGCGGCTCGCGGTCGCGGCGCACTCGGACGACCGGCATATGACCGAGCGGCAACACGAGTGGCTTCGGCAGTTGCCGGGCGTCGTGAAGGTGGACGTGGCGTTCGTGTATCTGGACGCGGCGGAGGCGATCGATGACCGGTGACCTGAACCGCCGCGAGTTCGCCACGGCGGCCGCGCTTGCGGCCGCCGCGGCCCTCGCGACCCAACAGTCCCTCGGCACCGCGGCCCAGCCGCCGCGGACCGAACTCCCGGTCATCCCGGAGGCGACGTGGAAC
>JAFKJJ010000495.1 GCA_017306025.1 Planctomycetota bacterium | reverse complement strand
GAAGGGATCCGGGATGCGCTGGGGCGAGGCCGGTGCCGACGCCGTGTGTCACCTGCGTGCCTTGTTCCGCAGCGAGAAAGGCCAGTGGGAGGCTTACTGGGCCTCGCTCGCCGCATGAAATCTACCAACACTAATGACGCTCACCCCACCTGATCGTAGACGTTCCAGTAATCGGCACGGGCCTTCGGGGACGCGTAAAAGTAGGTCCCGGCGTGCCCCTGCTTCCGCTCACCGAAGTGCGCCCACATCGGATTGTAAAAGAACAAGTTGCTCTCGAACTTCACCCGCCGCGATTCCTTCAGTGCGATCCGGCGCGTGGGCACCGCGTGTAACCCGCCCGCCAAAACCACGGCGTCGTCGTAGGGGTTCATGTTCAGATCACCGACCAGTATCGTCCGGGTGTGCGAAGCGATTCTTTCCGCGTCCGCGAGGACGGCGGCAAATCCGTTGCGTCCGGTCACGAAGTGCGTTTGGTCGATGGGGTGCTGGCGCAGCTTGGACGGGAAATGCACCGCACAGAGCAGCAGTTCGTCCTTTCCCGGTAGCGCCAGCCTGCGGAAGCTGTAATCGCTTCCTTTGATCGTTGCGTTCCCCTGCTGCACGGGCAACACGTATTGGTCCGAAAACCGCGTGTAGAGCTGAATTTTGTCGCAGTCCCATCCCGCGAAGAAGTACTCCGCTTTCGGTTTGTTCAGCGCCCGCAGAACGGTCGCGGGAAGCAACGGGCACTCGGCCAAAATGACAACATCGACTTGGTGGTGCCTGACCAGACTGCTCAGAACCGTCGCGTTCTTCGTCTTGAGGTTCCAGAACAGAAACGTCAGCATCAGAGATAACCTTCCGACGTTTCCACTTCGACCTTTGGGTTCCCGGGCATCGTAATCCGTTCGTTGTGGCCACGCAACGTGTTGCGCGCAAACCGCTGTTGCTCTCTGCCGCGCCGCGCCGTACACTGCCCCTGGATACACCCGCGAGAGACACCGATGCGTCCGGCGCTGCTTCTGGTGATTCGACTTCTTCGACCGCCACGGGGCCGGTCCTCTTCGCGCGTCGGTTGATCCGAACCACGAGGTTGCCGCGGCCCCGGAACGGTAGTTCCGGGGCCGTGTGCGTTTCTGGAGCTTCTCATGCCTAGGCCGACCGATCCGAACCGCGTCATCGTGTTCGATACCACGCTGCGAGACGGCGAGCAGAGCCCCGGCTGCAGCATGAACCTCCCCGAAAAGCTCGAAATGGCCCGCGCGCTCGCGGACCTCGGCGTGGACGTGATCGAGGCCGGCTTCCCCATCGCCTCGCCCGGCGACTTCGAGAGCGTGCAGGCCATCGCGCGAACGGTCCAGGGGCCGATCATCGCGGGGCTCGCCCGGTGCAACCCCAAGGACATCGACCGCGCCGCCGACGCCGTGAAGGACGCCGCCCGGCCCCGCATTCACGTGTTCCTGGCGACCAGCGCCATCCACCGCGAGCACAAGCTCCGCATGACGCCCGCAGAGGTCGTTCAGCGGGCGGTCGAGGGCGTGAAACGCGCCCGCGAGCGGTGCGCCGACGTCGAGTTTTCACCGGAAGACGCCGCCCGCACCGAACTCGACTTCCTGGCCGAAGTGGTGGAGCGCGCCATCGAGGCCGGCGCCACCACGCTCAACATCCCCGACACGGTCGGCTACGCGGTGCCCACCCACTACGCGGCGATCATCCGGCACCTGCGGCAGCACGTCCGCGGGGTCGAGAACTGCGTGCTGTCGGTCCACTGCCACAACGACCTGGGCCTGGCGGTCGCCAACACTCTCGCGGCACTGCACGAGGGCGCGCGGCAGGTGGAGTGTACCATCAACGGCATCGGCGAGCGCGCCGGCAACACCGCCCTCGAAGAGGTCGTGATGGCCCTCCGCACGCGCCAGGACTTCTACGGCTTGACGACCGGCATCAACACGAAGTTGCTCTACCCGGTCAGCCGGAAGCTGTGCGTGGTGACCGGCACGCAGGTGCAGCGGAACAAGGCGATCGTCGGACAGAACGCGTTCGCGCACGAGGCCGGCATCCACCAGGACGGGATGCTGAAGGAGCGCAGCACCTACGAGATCATGCGGCCGGAGGACGTCGGCATCCCGCGGACGGAACTGGTGCTCGGCAAGCACAGCGGCCGGCACGCGCTCAAGCAGCGCGTCACCGACCTGGGCTTCCACCTGACCGACGAGCAGCTCAACCGCGTGTTCGAGGAGTTCAAGAACCTCGCGGACAAGAAGAAGGAGATCTACGACGCGGACATCGAGGCACTGGCCGAGAACCAGTTGCAGGCCGGCACCGGCAACCTGTGGACGCTCGTAGGGTTCACGAGCACCGCGGGCACCGGCTCCCAGACGTCGGCGGCGGTGACGCTCAAGCACCAGGACGGCACGGTGCGCCGCGACGCGGCCATCGGCAACGGCCCCATCGACGCGCTCATCAAGGCGATCAACCGGATCACCGGCGCGCAGGTGAAGGTGGTGGACTACCGGGTGCGGTCGGTGAGCCAGGACATGGACGCGCTGGGCGAGGCATCAATCGAGATCGAGCACGCGGGGAAGCGGTCGCGGGCGCGGGCGGTGAGCCAGGACGTGGTGGAGGCGAGCGCCCTGGCGTACCTGGAGGTGGTGAACCGGGTCGCGTCGCGGCAGCTCCGCGACCGGCTCAAGCCCACCGACAACGTGCCGACCGAAGTTGTCCCCGCGAGCTGAACGTGGTATGGGAGGGCACTCACAGAGGACGCGCGATGGGCGCGACGGCCACCGACACCGAACCCGATTCGATCGACGAGTTGCTGGTCCGTCTGGGCGGCATCTCGGCGAAGCGGTTGCGGTACAACCCGCCGCCGGGCCGGGCCACGGCGAACGACGTGGTGCGCCTCCGGAACAAGACGCGGCGGCTGTACGAACTCGTGGACGGGACGCTCGTGGAGAAGGTCACGGGCGCCCCGGAATCGTTCGTCGCGGTCCAGGTCAGTACCCTTCTGAACGTTTATTCGGCTCAGCACGGCAACCTGGGCATGGTGCTCGGCGCCGACGGCATGATGACACTGATGAAGGGGTTGGTCCGCATCCCCGACGTCTCGTTCACGAACTGGGACCGCCTTCCCGACCGCCGGGTGCCAAGCGATCCGATACTCGACCTCGCGCCCGACCTCGCGGTCGAGGTGCTGAGTGAGGGGAACACCCGCGAGGAGATGGAGCGAAAACTGAAGGAGTACTTCCACTCGGAGGTACGGCTCGTGTGGTACGTCGACCCGCGGAAGCGGACCGTACACGTCTACACTTCGCCCGACGACGCAACCGAGTTGGGCGCGGGCGACACGCTCGACGGCGGCGACGTGTTGCCCGGCTTCTCGGTCGAAGTGGACCGCCTCTTCGACCAACTCGCGCCCGTGACGAAGCCCGCCAAGCCGCCGAAGTCGGCCGGCGGGAAGAAGCCCAAGAAGCGGAAGTAACGGCCCTACTTCGGCGCGACCGCCGGCCAGCCGCCGGCCGGGGCCAGGCCGCTGTGATTCACCTTCGGCCAGTACTTGTACAGGTCGAAGTGCGGGTCGTTCTCCTGGTCGTGGCACTTCATGCACGTCCCCTCGACCCGCGTGATGAGCAACTGCTGCGCCGGCGCGATCGCCACCCGCCCGCGCTCCGCCGCGGGCGTGTTCGCCATCTTCTCCATGAACTCCGCGGCCGGCAGCTTCTTCGCGTCCGCCTGCTTCCACGGCGACATGAGCGCCAGGAAGTCCGCCCCCTTCGGGTTGGCGACGTGGCCGCTACCCGGCCCGTGGCAGCTCTCGCACCCCACGTGCTTGAGGTGCGCGGTCTTCTTCTCGTCCACGTAGCCGGTCTGGTACTCGAACCCGACCGAGTGGCACCGCACGCACTCCGGGTCGTACTGGCGCAGGGTCGGCCGGGTCGCGATCTTCTCCAGCGCCTCCATCGCCCGGCCGTGGTGCGCCTTCGCCCACAGCGCGTGCTCCGCCGCGTGGCACTTCGCGCACGCGTCCGAGCCGACGTAGCTCAGAGCCGCCGGCGGCTTGAGGCCCTGCGCCTGGATCTGCGCCGGGTGCGGCACCCGCGGGTATTGAGTCAGCAGGTTCGCGGCCCTCACCGACTTCGCGTACTCCTCCAGGATCGGCAGCACCTTGTTCGCCTTCCGCGCGTCCTCGTCCTTGCCCGGCGTGATGTACTCCTCGCCCATCGGAACGAGCTGGTACTTGAACTCGAAGGTGCCGTCGGGCTTCTTGAACGCCCCCAGGACGCCGACGTGCTGCCCCTTGTGCCCCACCTGCACGACGAGCGTCTTCGTGCCGGGCGCGGTGGTCGGCATGAGCGGCGGAAGGTCCGTGTCGGCCTGACAGAGGATCACCTGGAACTGCGGGAAGTCCTTCGCGACCTTCGCGGCGTCCTCGCTCGTGCCCTGGTAGACGAGCACGTTGAGCTGCGGCTTCAGCGGGTGTCGGGCGAGCGCCGCGGCCGCGGCCTTCAGCGTGTCCGGCACCTCCAGGAAGTCGAGCGTCGGGTCGAGCTTCGCGTTCTTCGCGTCGAGCGCCAGCGACTTGCCCACCACGCCCGCCACACCGACGGGGACCGCCCCGACCGTGCCCACCTCGGTCAGCTCCACCACCGGCCGCACGTCCTTCTTGTCCGGGTTCGGGCTGAACCACTGCTGGCGCGGCACGATCTTCCCGCCGCTGACGCCGACCGCGTTGCCGGCCAGCGTGAACGGCCGCTGCTCCTTCTGGTAGCCGTAATTCGCCAGGAGCGCGAGCAGGTCGGAGGCGATCTCCGTCTTACCGATCCCGACCGCGACGTAGCCCATCTCGCGCAGCGCGTTCATCTGGGCGACGTACTTCATCTGCCCCTGTTCGCGGATCGCGGACTTCTCCGGGAGCAAATCGCCCAGGTCGACGCCCGTAACGGGCCAGCCCTTCGCCCGCAGCGACTCCATGAACACCGCGCGGCGCTCCAGCCCGCCGGTCTGCGGGCGGCTGCACCCGCACGGCTGGAGGAACCCGAACGTCTGCCCGGTGAACACGATCACCGCGTCGGGCTTCTGGCCCTTGGGCCAGTCGGCGAACAGCGGCCGGCCCCCGACGAGCGTTTCTTTCGACCCGGGCGGCGCGCCCTTCGGCGCGTCGCCCGAGGCGAGCCGGACGTTGGGGTCGGTCGGCGCCGTGCCCGGCGTGCCCGCGACGCACGCGGAGCCCAGGAGCGCCGACACGAGGCCGAGAACCGCGAACGGACGAAGGGGTTTGCCGCGCGCGGCCGGGAGCGAGTGCGGAACGGTCATCGCGGGTCGTCCTCCTGAGCGCCGGGCGGTCCGTTGCGGTGCGGGCGTCCGACCCGCACGACAAGCCGGATCACCTGCCGGTCCCGTATCGGATTTTTCGGCCGCCGCGGCGCCGCGCGTGGAGTGCGGTGGCGTGGCTCATGAGAAGGTCAGAGGAAGTGACACCGGGTTGCGCGGCCTGGGCAAGTTGGCGGCCGCCCGGCGACCGCGCGACCGCCACAACCGGTACAATCAGAGGCTCCCGGTGCCCCTGAACGGCAATCGCATGCGCTGCGGGTTCGGCCCCTTCACCTCCAACACCACCACCCCCTTGACCGACCCGAACACCTGGCCGGGTGGAACGGTGACCTTCAGCTTGTAGTACCCGCGGCCGCCGCGGTCCGGCTGCTTCTCCAGTTCGTAGACGAGTTTGCTCGGCTCGCACTGGTCCTTCACCACCGCCAGTTCGGTCCCGGCCTTCTCGGTCGTCAGTTCGATCGTCTGGCTCGTACCGGGGCCGCCGGAGAAGGTGCCCAGGTCGAACTCGGTGCGGTCGCCGTCCACCCACACGCCCCCGCGGACCGTCGCCTTCACCGGCAGCGGCACGGTCACCCCGCCGGCCGTCAGGTTGAGGGTCCGCTCGAACAGCCCGATGTCCATCCGGGTCTCGCCCACCTTCGGGCGGACGACGACGGTGAGCCGGTACGCGGCGCGCACCGGGGTGAGCCGCTTGTGCTCGGCCGCGAGCCGCTCGGCCACGTCCGCCAGCTCGGCCTCGGGGACGCGCTCGACCTTCATCACCTCCACGAACTTGACCGGCTCGACCGACCCGCCCGGCGCCTCCACGGTGCCCACCGGCGGTTCCAGGTCGCCGAACTCGGACCCCGGCCCGCGGGTGGCGGAGTACACGAGCACCTCGTACGGGCGTTCGCCCGAGAGCGGGTCGATCCGGCCCGCGTCGATGTTCGGGCGCCCGATGTCGAACGCCCGCGCGACGCTGAACGCGATGGAGAACTCGTTCCCCCCCTCCGGACCGTTCTCCACTTTTGTGGCGAACACGGCCCCGATCGGCTTGGGGCTGTCGCCCGGCTGGCTGAGCACTTTGAACTTCAGCTCCAGGATGCCCCACTGCGGCGACCACTTGTCCGGGTTGGTGGCCGCGGGCACGCGGAACGTCGCGTTGGGGTCGGCGCTGAACCCGTACTCGGTCCACTGGAGCCCGCCCTGCCCCGGCGGCAGCGCGAGGCTGCCGAGCGGTTGCGTGAGCCCGACCCCGAACGGGTTGAACGGCCCGATCGGTAGCGCCGCCAGCGCCGAGTGGCGGAGCAACCGGCTGGTGACTTCCGGGGCCAGCCCCGCGACCCGGCCGCCGGTGCAGGCCGAGCAGCTCACGCCCTTGAGCTGCATCGTGACCGCCTGCGGGTTGCGGTTCTCGAACCAGAACTGCGCGGTCCGCAGCCGGTCCTGGGACGGCTCGTACACCCCCTGGAACACCCGGTCCGGGAGGCTGAAGTTGAACTTGAAGGGCTTCTCGTCGTCGGACAGGGCCGGCGCGACGGCCGAGGGGGCCAGGAGCGGGAAGTTCCGGTACCCCGGCGCGGTCATAAGCGGCGGGTCCCAGTGCCGCGCGCTGGTGAAGAACCGCAGCGGCGGCTCGTTGGACCTCGGGCCTTCGTTGTCGGGTCCCTTCTTCTCATCCGGCTCGGGCGTGGTGTACTGGCTGAAGAAGGCGACGGCGAACACCACCGCGACGAGCGCGGCCAGCGGGACGGCGATCTTCAGGGCGGACTTCAACCCGCCGGCGGGGGGCTGTTCGGCTCCCGTGCTCATGGCCGCGGCTCCGGTGTGCGCGTGGGGGCGTTGGTGGATTCTACGCCATTCCCGAGAAGATTGTTCTTCTTCGGAGTGAGGGTTCGGTGTGCGGTGTTGGGGCGGTCGAGCGCGAACCGCTCGGCTTCACCACCAAGTTCGTTCTTCTACAGATCCACCACCCGCTCTACTCTGAAAAGGGGTCCGCGATATCTGTCTCGGAGAAGAGCCACGGATGAACACGGAAGACACGGATCAGAAGAAGAAACAATTCCTTTCTTTCTGATCCGTGTCTTCCGTGTTCATCCGTGGCTCTTCTACTCTACTCTACTCACTTCTTCTTCCCGAGCGGCTTGCCGTCCTTGTCGATCGCGCCGACGGCGACGATCGTGAGCGCCTTCGGGTCGAGGTGCTTCTTCGCCATCGCCTGGA
>JAFKJJ010000494.1 GCA_017306025.1 Planctomycetota bacterium | reverse complement strand
GGACCTCCGGCGTCATCCCGCACCCGGTGTCCGACACCGCCAGCAGGGCGTGCCGGCCCGGCCGCACCTCGGCGCGGACGGGCGCGCCGTCGAGTTCGACGTCGCGGGTCTCGATCGTCAGCTGCCCCCCGGTGGGCATGGCGTCGCGGGCGTTGATCGCCAGGTTCAGCAGCACCTGCTCGACCTGCCCCGGGTCGGCCTCCACCGTGCCCAGCCCGGGGTCCAGCGACAGGTGCAGGCGGACGTCCTCCCCGATGACCCGGGCGAGCAGCTTCTGGGTGTCGGCGACCACGGCGTTGAGGTCGAGCGGGCGCGGGGCGACCACCTGCTTGCGGCTGAACGCCAGGAGCTGGCGGGTCAGCGACGCCGACCGCACCCCGGCCCCGTGGATCTCCTCCACCAGCCCCCGGCGGGGGTCGCCCGGCGACAGGTCCCGCAACAGCAGGTCGGCGTACCCGTTGATGACGGTCAGCAGGTTGTTGAAGTCGTGCGCCACCCCGCCCGCGAGCTGCCCGACCGCCTCCATCTTCTGGGCGTGCCGGTAGCGGTCCTCCAGGCTCCGCCGCTCGGTCAGGTCCTCGGCGAGCGAGAACACCCCCCGGAACGCGCCGTCGTCGCCGGTCAGGGGGGTGTTGTGCCACTCGCAGGTGGCGGTCCGGCGGTCGCGGGTGACCACGTCCCAGACCCCGTGGGCGTCCATGTCGCCCGCCCGCAGCCGCCGGAGGGTGTCCGCCACCAGGCCCCGGGACTGCGGCGGGGTCAGCACGTCGAACGGGTTCCGCCCCAGCATCTCGTCGGCGGGGTAACCGAACAGCCGCTCGGCCGCCGGGTTCCAGCGGACGCACCGGAGGTCGGGGGCGCACAGGACGTACGCCAGGGGCATCCGCTCGATCTGGAGCAGAAGTTGCCGGTGCGCCTCGTCGCGCTCGGCCACCAGCCGCCGGTGTTCGGTGACGTCGCGGGCCACCTTCGAGATCCCCACCAGTCGCCCGTCCCGGTCGTAGATCGGGGCGATGGTCACGGCCACGTCGATCCGGGCGCCGTCCTTGCGGACCCGGACGGTCTCGAACTGCTCGATCCGCTCGCCGCCCCGGACCCGGTCCATGAGGCCGGTCCACTCGTCGAGCCGGTCGGGCGGGATCAGGAACGACACGTGGCAGCCGACCGCCTCCGCGGCCGACCACCCGAAGATCCGCTCGGCGGCCGGGTTCCAGCTCGTGACGACCCCGTCCGAGGCCTTCGAGACGATGGCGTCGCCCGCGGCGCGCACCGCCGCCAACTGGTACTCGTCCTGTCCGGTGCGGTCGTGTGCGTCGGTCACGGTCCTGCCTCCCGCCCCGGTGTCCCGGCGGCCCGCGACGGCGGCGTCGGCCGGGAGGGCGGCGGGGGGCATGGACCGGGGTGACGGCCAAGGGGCGACTTGGGCGAACTATTCAACTGGAAAAGCAAGTAGTGTGCCACGGCCCGGGGCTTGCACGGTTTACTACGGTGGTGGATCGCATCGCCGTGGTCGCCCGGCAGTTACACCTTGACGTGTGTCATGGCCGAGCCGACCCCGGATAGAGACCTGGACCGCATGGCGGCGTACTTCCGGATGCTGGCGGACCCGAGCCGCCTGGCGATCCTCCGGTCGATGATCGCGAACGGCGAGTTGAGCGTCGGACAGGCCGCGGCGGAAACGGGGCACAGCCAGGCCAACGCCTCGAAGCACCTGAAGGTGATGGCCGCGGCCGGGGTGCTGTCGCGCCGCAAGGACGGGTTGCGGGTCTTCTACCGCCTGGCCGACCCGGCGGTGGAACGGGTCTTCCGGCTCGTGAGCGACATCGTTCGCGGGGGCGACCGATGAGAGTCATAAAGTCGTAAGGTCTCAAGTCGTAAAGTCGAAGACCGATGTGGCTCGGGTCTTCGACTTTACGACTTGAGACCTTACAACTTTATGGCTGCGCTTTATTTCGGCAGCACGGCGATGGAGCCGGTCTCGCTGACGAAGATCAGGTTTTCGGTGCGGTTATCCTGGAACACCTCGATGCCGAACTTCTTCGCGGTGTCGAACTTCTCCTGTCCGCTCTTGCGGGCGCCGAGGGCCATCCCGCCCTTCCACGTCACGCCCTTGGCGTCCGGAACGAACTTGCCGGCGAACGGGGCGGTCGCAACGTACCCGGCGTCGGTCAGGTAGAACAGCACGCCCGTGTTGGGGTCCTCGAAGATCTCCACGCCCAGCCGCCTGGTCTTCCCCTCGACGAAGTCCGGCTCGTCCGCCTTGCGGACGGAGAGCACCAGGCCGTACTGCGTCTTGGGCGCCTTGATCGCCTTCGGGTCCGGCTGCGGCAGCGTGGTGGACGCGGACGCGATCGCGCCGACCTCGGTGATGTAGATCAGCCCGCCGGTGTTCTCGTCCTTGAACACCTCCAGACCGAACTTCTTGGCGCTGTCGAACTTCTCCTGCTCGGGCGCCCGGACCTTCGGCTCCAGCGCGTGGTGCCACTTCGGCCCGCGGTCGGTGACCAGCCCGCCGGGCACCGGGGCCAGCGCCACCGCGCCGGACTCGCACACGTACAGGAGCCGGTTGGTGCCGCGGTCGTGGAACAGCTCCACGCCCCACTTCTTGGTCTTCTGCGTGAACTCCGCCTCGCCGGCCTTGCGGCAGGCGAGGTCGTGGGCGGTCAGCCACTTGCACGTCCTGTCCGGGCCGGCGCCGGCCGGGGACGGCGCGACGGAGATCGCCCCGGTCTAGCTGATCGCCACGACCGCCTTCGTCTCCTCGTGGTAGAACAGTTCGACGCCGAGCCGCGGCGTATCGGGGCCGAAGTTCGGGCTGCCGCCCGGCCGCACCTTCAGGTCGTGCCCGTACAGGTGCTTGGGCGGGGGGAGCTTGGTCTTGTCCTGCGCGGCGGCGCGGTTCGCCGGACCGCCGGCCAGAACCAACAGACCGGCCGCTCCGACGACGAGCCCGGCCGCGATGAGCTTCCGCATACGATTGCCTCGGTAATGGGAGTTCGTACTCGACGACGGGCGCCGATCAGGGTTCAGTACGACGAGTTAGGGCAACTCTGCTAACACCATAGAGCGGATTTCGGCCGCTGCGGGAAACTCGGCAGAACCTCCACAATTCAGACGAGGCGGGAAGGATGAAAGTCGGGCGCCGGCCGGTGAGAAGTCATAAAGTCGGAAGGTCGGGCGCTGAAAAGTCGAAAGTCGTAAGGTCTCAAGTCGTAAAGTCGAAGACCGACGTGGTTCGGGTCTTCGACTTTACGACTTGAGACCTTACGACTTTATGACTTCGACCCGCCCGACTCAGAGGATGAACCGGCTGAGGTCCTCGCGCTGCACGATCGGCCCCAGCTTGGAGCGGACGAACGGCCCATCAACCACCACCTTCTTGTCCGGCAGGTCCGGGCCGTCGAAGCTCACCTCCTCCACTACCTTTTCGATGACGGTGTGCAGCCGCCGGGCGCCGATGTTCTGGTTGGTGCGGTTCACGTCGAACGCGATGTCCGCGATCGCCTCCATCCCGTCGCGGGTGAACTCCAGCTCGACGCCCTCCGTGCGCAAGAGCTCCGCGTACTGCTTCGGCAGCGCGTGCTTCGGCTCGGTGAGCACCCGGAGGAAGTCGGCCTTCGTCAGGTCCGTGAGTTCCACGCGGATCGGGAAGCGGCCTTGCAGTTCCGGCATCAGGTCGGCCGGCTTCGAGACGTGAAACGCCCCCGCGGCGATGAACAGGATGTGGTCCGTCTTCACCGGGCCGTGCTTCGTGTTCACCGTGGTGCCCTCGACCACCGGCAAGAGGTCGCGCTGCACGCCCTGGCGCGACACGTCCGGCCCGTGGCCCGACGACGGCCCGCACACCTTGTCGATCTCGTCGAGGAAGACGATCCCGTGGTTCTCGACCCGCTCGACCGCCTGCTCCACCACCGCGGCGCGGTCGATCAGGGCTTCCGTCTCCTGTTCGATCAGCACCTTGCGGGCGTCCCGCACCGTGAGCTGCCGCGGCTGGCTGCTCTTGGGCATCATCTTGTCGAACATCCCCTGGAGGTCGACGTCCATGTTCTCCATCCCGAGGTTGGAGAAGATCTGCACCGGGGTGGCCTTCTGCTCGACGTTGAGTTCGACCATGCGGTCTTCGAGCTCGCCCGCTTCGAGCTTGCCCCGCATCTTGTCGCGGGTGCGCTGGCGGCGTTCGAGTTCTTCTTTCTCCTGCTCGGGCTCCCAGGGGGAGTTCTTGGGCATCGGGACGAGCAGGTCGAGCAGCCGCTCGGTCACCTTCTCCTTGGCCTTCTCCTGTACCTTTACGCGCATCTCCTGGCGGACGAGGCCGATCCCGGCTTCGGTGAGGTCGCGGATGATGCTCTCGACGTCGCGGCCGACGTAGCCGACCTCGGTGAACTTGGTGGCCTCGATCTTGATGAACGGCGCGCCGACGAGGGACGCCAGCCGGCGCGCGATCTCGGTTTTGCCGACGCCGGTGGGGCCGATGAGGATGATGTTCTTGGGCGTCACGTCCCGGCGCAGCTCCGCGGGGAGCTGCTGCCGCCGCCAGCGGTTGCGGATCGCGACCGCGACGGCCTTCTTGGCCGCGTCCTGGCCGACGATGTACTTGTCGAGTTCGGCCACGATCTGCTTGGGGGTCATCGAGTCTGCCACGATATCTCCTGTCCGGCCCGCGGCCGGGAACGTTCAACAGTAGGTGAATTGAAGGGCGTTTGTATCGCCGAATCGCGACTGGAGCACGCTGACGAGATCGCGATACACGGACCCAGTGCTCCAGTCTTCTGCGATCGGATTCTGACCAAGAGCAAGCCGCTGAAGACGCGGCAGCCAGCGCGAGCGAACGATCGCCAGCGCTCCGACGGCAGTGAGCTGGTTGTGTGAGAGCGCGAGCGATTCCAGGTTGCCGAGATGCTTGGCTTCGTTAAATGCTTGCACATCATCGTCGGTCAACGCTGCGTTGCTCACTCTCAGAACTTCCAGATTCGCCATGTACCGGGAAGTAATGAGGCGAGCGAATCCCTCAGGCCGGCCGAAGGTTCGTCGGCTTTCCAAATCCAGTTCTCGGAGCTGGAGGAGGCCCGGCAGGTCGGCCATGACCGACAACCACTCGCCGTCGCTCGGTGAAATGTCCTCGATCCAGACAGTGCGAACCGGAACGCGGGTAAACAATGTTGGTGCGTTCTCGATGAATTGATCGACGCGCTCATAGCACAACCGGTCGGGCATCCCGCAGTCGTAACTGTGTCCCCATCCGCCGCTGGGGATAAGGGGGAATCCCGTCACACCAATCGCCGTTAACCAATCGTATGCTTTCCGTTCAGCAACCGATTTAAGTTGCCAAGCAAGCTCTTGGTCCTCATCCAAGTCGTTCGCGAACTTGATCCAGTCGCGGATGAACTGCGCCTGCTCCTCGTCGCCGTGCTCCTGGAGCCAATCCGCGTACACCAGCCGCGGCGCGTCGTCGTCCGGTTCCGCAACGATCGCGGTCAGCAGCGCGGCTTGTTCGTCCGGGATCGCGGGTTCCACACTCATTTCCCTGTCTCGGCGGTCACGGCATTCGGTGCCGTTGAGGATTGTCAAATCTCGTCGTAATCCTCGTCCACCGGCGACGAGTGCGTTCGCAGCCCGTCGCCGAGCCAGTGCTCCAGGTCCTCAAGGACCTCGTCCTCGCCGTCTTCCTCGCCGAAGAAGTTGTGCTCCAGCCAGAGCAGTTCCAGCCGCTTCCGCAGGTGCGGCGAGCGGAGCAGCGCCCGCGCGCCGCCCACCCCGATCGAATTGTAACTGAGGTCGAGGCCGGCCAGGTTCGCCAGCGGCGGCGCGGCCGCCAGTTCCGAGGCGATCAGCTCCCCGACCCCGCACCCGCTCAGGCCGAGGAACTCCAGCCCGCCGACGTGCGGCGAGCGGAACAGCGCCCGCCACGCGTTCGGGTCGATCCGCTCGTGTTCGAGGAACCGCAGGTCGGTGAGGCGCGCCAGCTCCGGCCGCGCGGCCAGCCGCCGGACCCCGTCGCCGCCCAGCCGGCTGCCGCTGTACGCGCAGATTTCCAGCGCCCGGACCGGGACGAGCTCGAACAGCCGGTCCGCGACGGCGAAGAACTCGCTCGCCCCCTCGAACGTCACCCGGACCGGCATGCCGCGGCTGAAACCCGCGACCCGTCGGCCCAGCCCGAGGCGGTCCAGCCACTCCGGGCCGCGCCAGTCCCGGGTCTCGCGGAGCCGCTCGGCCAGCACCTTCCACCCCCGCCCCGCGCGCCCCATGCCGGCCAGCTTGATCGAGTCGCGAACGAATCGCGCCTGCTCGTCGTCGCCGCTTTCTTGGAGCCAGTCCGCGTACACGAGCCGCGGCGGCGGTCTTCGACGATGTTGTTGTGCGCCAGCCCGATCCGGGTGAGGTTCGGCAGTCGCGGCGACCGAACGACGGTCAGCGCCCCCTCCGCGGTGAGCCGGTTGCCCGCGAGGTCGAGTTCTTCCAGGTTCGTGAGGTGCTCGCTCCGCAGGAGGTCGAGCACGTCTCCGTCGGTCAGGCCCGCGTACTGCACCGCGAGCGACCGGAGGTTCGCAAGGTGGGGCGAGGTGATGAACCGGCCCCACCCCTCTGCCGCGACCGGCTCCCAGTCGTTGAGAATCCACAGCCCGCGGAGCCGGGCGAGGGCCGGCATCCCGGCCAGAACCGTGAGCCAGTCCCGTTCCGGTTCCGCCCCGCGCGCCGCGACACCGCCGATCGTGAGTTCGCGAACGGGCACGCGCGCGAACAATGTGGGCGCGTCGGCCGCGAAGGAATCGGCGCCGGCGTAATGGACGGCCTCGACCATGCCGCGGTCGTACACCGGATCGGCGCCCGTCACCCCGAGCGCCGCCAGCCAGCGCGGCCCGTTCCGCTCCGCGGCCGCGTCGAGCCGCGCCGCGGCCCGCTGGCGCTCCTCGTCCTCGTAGCCCGACAGCCATTCGAGCGCGATCGAGTCGCGGACGAACTGCGCCTGCTCGTCGTCGCCGTGCTCCTGCAACCAGTCGGCGTACACGAGGCGCGGGGCGTCCTCGTCCGGCTCCGCGACGATCGCGGCCAGCAGCGCGGCCTGTTCGTCCGGGAGCGCCGCCATCACGTCATCCTTGGGGACAAGTCGAACGTCGTAAGGTCGAGCGGGTCGAAGTCATAAAGTCGTAAGGTCAAAAGCCGTAAGGTCAAAAGCCGAGAGCCGAATGCCGGGCGGAGTCATACCGGATCGTGTCGATTCGCGATTACAGCGGGAACGATCTTCTGGACCCCGAAGGGGTCGGATACTTGAGCCCCGGGCAACGCCCGGGGTACTCGTGCGTTATGCCTTTGCAGCCTGAAGGGCTGCGATAGCCCACGATCCCGGGCCTTCAGCTCGGAAGACCAATCCGACCGCGTACCCCGGGCTAAAGTATCCAACCCCTTCGGGGTCCAAAGCGCGGCAACCCGTTACGGGCACTTCTCTGATACCAAGTCCGGGTGACGAGTATCGGTCGGGAGTGGCGGCCTTTATCGTGGGGCAGGCCGCCGGGCCTGCCTTCGCTTTGGCA